>NZ_JANFVR010000420.1 GCF_024609805.1 Tahibacter caeni
CGCGCCGGCGGCGGCGGCGGTCCAGCCGCGCACGCGCCGCACGCGCGCGGCGAGCCAGCGCCGCGCCGGCTCGTCGGCCTCAGGGCTTGCGCTGTTCGTCGTCGGGATAGCCTTTGAACTCCAGCCACATCGCGTTGATGATCGCCGCGAAGCAGGCCATCAGCACGCCGAGTATCCAGGCGAAATACCACATGGCTCGCTCCTCAGTAGTGGGCGTCCGAACCGCGCACCTGCTCGACCGTGACCGGGCCGCGCATGACGCGGAACACCCAGCTCGTATAGAGCACGATCAGCGGCAGGAACAGCAGGGTCAGCCAGAACATCCAGCGCAGGGTCAGCAGGCTCGAGGTCGAGTCCCAGACCGTCAGTCCGTGCGACGGTGCGAGGCTCGACGGCATCATGAACGGGAACATCGCGACGGCGGCGGTCAGTATCGTCGCGGCGACCGCCGTGCCGCTCGCGACGAAGGCCAGACCCGCGCGCCGCGGCGCGAGACGCCAGGCCGCCGCCGCCGCGGCGAGCGCGACGACCGGAATCAGCCAGAGCAGCGGCTGCGCGCGGAAATTCGCGAACCACGCGCCGGCCTCGACGACGACCTGCTTGGTCACCGGATTGGACGCCGCCGCGGTGCCCGCCGCGACGCTGATGCGATGGCCGTCCACGCCGAACGCGAGCCAGACGCCGGCCAGCACGAACGCTACGGCGAAGACGAGCGCGGCGGCGCCGTGCCAGCGGCGCGCGCGTTCGCGCAGTTCGCCGACGGTCTTGAGCTGCAGGAACACCGCGCCGTGCATGACCAGCATCGAAAGACTGACGACGCCGACGAGCAGGCCGAACGGGTTGAGCAGGCCGAAGAAGCTGCCTTCGTAGTGCACGCGCAGGCTCTCGTCGTAGCGGAACGGCACGCCCTGCAGCAGATTGCCGAACGCGACGCCGAACACGAGCGACGGCACGAAGCCGCCGATGAACAGGCACCAGTCCCACAGAGCGCGCCAGCGCGGATCGGGCAGCTTGCTGCGGTAGTCGAAGCCGACCGGACGCAGGATCAGCGCGAACAGCACGAGGATCAGCGCGACGAAGAAGCCCGAGAACGCGGCCGCGTAGATCAGCGGGAACGCGGCGAAGATCGCGCCGCCGCCGAGGATGAACCAGACCTGGTTGCCTTCCCAGGTCGGACCCACGGTGTTGAGCAGCACGCGGCGCTCGTCGTCGGTCTTCGCGACGAACGGCAGCAGCGCGCCGACGCCGAGATCGAAGCCGTCCATGACCGCGAAGCCGATCAGCAGCACGCCGAGGAACAGCCACCAGATCACGCGCAAGGTCTCGTAGCTCATCAGGAAGTTCAGCAGGTCCATGACGTTCTCCTCAGGCCTTGGCCGGTTCGGCCGGCGCGTCGGCGCCGATGACGACGGCATGGCCGGGCGCGTCGCCGGGATCGCTCGGGCCTTTGCGCGCGAACTTCAGCATCAGGTACATCTCGACGACGAGCAGCGCGGTGTACAGCAGCACGAAGCCGGTCAGGCTGAAGATCAGATCGCCGACCGTCAGCGAGGACACGCTCATCCAGGTCGGCAGCACTTCGGCGACGGTCCAGGGCTGGCGGCCGAGCTCGGCGACGATCCAGCCCATCTCCGAGGCGATCCACGGCAGCGGTATCGTCGCGACGGCGAGCTTGAGCAACCAGCGCTGGCGCATGATCGCGCGGCGCGACGCGGAGACCAGCGCGAGCACGAAGGTCAGCAACGTCAGCACGCCGCAGCCGACCATGATGCGGAAGGCCCAGAACAGCGGCGCGACCGGCGGTATCGCATCGCGCGCGGCGCGCGCGATCTGCGCGTCGGTCGCGTCGACGACGTTCGGCGCGTAGCGCTTGACCAGCAGGCCGTAGCCGAGATCGCGCTGCAGCTCGACGAGCTTCGCGCGGGCCTGCGCGTCGGCCGGATTCGCGCGCACCTGCTGCAGCGCAGCGTAGGCCTGCATGCCGCTGCGGATGCGCACTTCGTGCTCCGCGACGAGGTCCTTGAGGCCGGTGACCGGCTCGCTGATCGAGCGCGTCGCGATCAGGCCCATGAGCCACGGAATCTCGATCGCGTGGTTCGTCGTCATGTTCTCCTGGTCGATGAAGCCGACCACGGTGAACGGTGCCGGCGGCGGATGCGTCTCCCACATCGCCTCGATCGCCGCGAGCTTGACCTTCTGCACGTGGCCGAGCTCGTAACCCGATTCGTCGCCGAGCGTGATGACCGACAGGGTCGCGGCGAGGCCGAAGGCCGAGGCGATCGCGAACGAGCGCTGGGCGAACGCGACGTGCCGGCCGCGCAGCAGATACCAGGCGCTGATGCCGAGCACGAAGCAGGCGCCCGTGACGTAGCCGGCCGACACCGTGTGCACGAACTTGACCTGGGCGACCGGGCTGAACACGACCTGCGCGAAGCTCGTCAGCTCCATGCGCAGGGTTTCCGGGTTGAAGTCGGCGCCAATCGGATACTGCATCCAGCCGTTCGCGATCAGGATCCACAGCGCCGAGAAATTCGAGCCGAGCGCGACGAGCCAGGTCACCGTCAGGTGCTGCACCTTGCTCAGGCGCTCCCAGCCGAAGAAGAACAGGCCGACGAAGGTCGATTCGAGAAAGAAGGCCATCAGGCCTTCGATCGCCAGCGGCGTGCCGAAGATGTCGCCGACATATTGCGAGTAGTAGGACCAGTTCGTGCCGAACTGGAATTCCATCGTGATGCCGGTCGCCACGCCGAGCGCGAAGTTGATGCCGAACAGCTTGCCCCAGAACTTCGTCATCTGCCGGTAGATCTCGTTGCCGGTCATGACATAGACCGACTCCATGATCGCGAGCAGGAACGACAGCCCCAGGGTCAGCGGCACGAACAGGAAGTGATACAGCGCGGTCGCGGCGAATTGCAGCCGCGAGAGTTCGACGACGGTATCGGAGATCATCGACGGAAGCCTCCTCGGTACGAACGGCGGTACGCGCCAGGCGATGGCGGCGATGCGCGCGGCGCCGCCGGCCTGATGCACTTGCGCAATTGTCACAAAGCCCCGTGACGGCGCCAAGTTGAGCACGGCGGCGGCCGGCGTGGCGAATCGCCGCGGCGCAGCACGACAAACGGCAGCTGCACCCGCACGGCGCAACGCGGCGCAACGCGGCGCCGACGATACGGAGCGGTCGGCGCCGATTCGCGCGAAGCCATCCGTTCGATGCAGGTCGATGCGACGACTTGACGCAGGTCAACGGGACCTCGTCGGCGGCGGACTAGGCTGGTGTTCATCGCCTGCCCGGAGATGCGCCATGTATGACTTGCTCGCCCTGACCGATGCCGACTGGCGCGAACGCCTCGGCTATGCCGCCGGCCTCGCCACCTTGCTCGACGCCGGCCTGACCGGCCTGCGCGTGTTCCCGTCGCCGTACGTCGCCGATGGCCTGTACGGATACGGCGCCGGCGACACGGCCGCGCTCGTCCTCGACAGCGTGCGCAAGGCGGAGAGCACGGCGCAGGCCGACGCCGCCGCGTTCGCGGCCTGGGCCGCGCAGGCCGGCGTGCGCG
>NZ_JANFVR010000421.1 GCF_024609805.1 Tahibacter caeni
GGCGCGCGTCGACGCGGCCGGCGCGTCGCGACGCGCGCTGGCCGTCGGCGCGCACGAATTCGAAGCCAGCATCGGTACGCAGCGACGCCGCGCGATCGAAGAGGGCCGTGACTTCGCCGAATGGGATCTGCAGATCAGCCGCGCGATCCGCCTGCCGGGCAAGGCCGCGCTGGACCGGCAGATCGGCGACAGCCTGCTCGGCGTGGCCGACCTGCGCCGCACCGACGCCGAACATCAGGCTGCGCGGCGTCTGCTCGAACTGTGGATGGGCTGGCTGCGCAGCGCGGCCGCGGCGACGGAATCGGCCGCGCAGGCGGCTTTGCTGCGGCAGGAGCGGGACGCGCTCGCGCGCCGCGTGGCCGTCGGCGACGCGGCACAGCGCGAGCTCGATCTGCTCGACGCCGAACAGGCGCTGCTCGCCGCGCAGGCGGTGGCCGCACGCGATGCGGCCGAAGCCGCGCGGCAGACGCTCGCGATCGAATTCCCGCGCATCGCCGTGCCGCCGCAGCCGCCGGCGCTGCCGGATCCGCAGCCGCTGCCCGGCGGATCGCCGGCCTGGCGCGAACGCATCGTCGGCGAAAGCGCGGAGATCGGCCTGGCCGACGGCGAATCGCAGCGCATGTCCCTGCAGGCCGCGCGCCTGCGCGCCGAGCGCAGGCCCGATCCCCGCGTCGGCCTGCGCCTGCTGTCCGAACGCGGCGGCGCCGAGCGCACGGTCGGCCTCGTGCTGTCGGTGCCGCTCGGCACCGGGTATCGCAGCGCGCGCGCCGACGCCGAGACCGCGAACGCGGCCGCCGCCGAAGCCGAGGCTCAGGGCGTGCGCCGTCTCGTGGAACAGGCCGCCTGGCTGGCCGTGCAGGCCGCCGACAGCCGGCGCACGCAATGGCAGTCGCAGCAGCGCGCGCTGAGCGCGCAGGAAACGGCGAGCACCCGGCTGCGCCGCGCCTGGGAGCTCGGCGAAACGCCGCTCGCCGAATATCTGCTGACCCAGCGCAGTTTGCGCCAGGCCCGCCTGGCCGAGGCGCTTGCGCGCGTGGACGCGCTGCATGCGGCGCTACTCGTGCGCGTAGACGCGCATGAGCTCTGGCATCCGGGCGGACAGGCCGGCATCGGCGCGCATTCGCCGGCGCCGTGAGCGCCACGTCGCACGACAGCCCGCAATGAACGACGGCGGCGTGACCGATCCGCGGCGCGCGCCTGCGGCTCAGGCAAACACGACCATGCTCTGCCGGCTCAATGCGACCGGGCGGCCATCGGGCGCGACGATCCAGGTCGACTGGCTGGTGTAGCCGTCGCTCGCGGCGACGAGCTCGGCGTCGACGCGCCAGCCGTCGGCCGGCTGCGTCTCGTAGTCGTCGACGAGGATCTCGAGCATCCAGGTCAGCGAGCTGCCGGGCACCACGGCGTCCATCCACGACAGCGCGACCGGCGGCACGAAGTCGGCGATCGCGAGCAGGTGCCATTCGCTCGTCGCAGCCGGTTCGTGCAGGCCGACCTCGAAGCGGTTCGTCGTGACCGGCTTGCCGGCGAACGGCAGCGCGCCGTCGCGCAGGTTCACGCGGAAATGCTGCATGAAGTTCGGCGTGATGCCGGGCATGAACGGCAGCGGCGTCGCGTTGCCCGTCGCCGCGGCGGCCAGCACGGGTTCGCGCCGCACGCGCGATTCGCGGCCCGTGCCGAACACGCCGATCACGAGCGCGAGCAGGCCGCCGGTTTCGTCCTCGATCCGCGCCTGCACGTGCACGGCGCTCTTGCCGCTGCGCAGCAGCTGCGCGACCGCGCGGACCTCGCCGGCCGGCACCGGCGCGACGAAGGTCATCTGCAGGGTGCGCAGCGGCAGCCCGGCCGGCACCTGGCTGCGCATCGCGGCGACGGCGACCGCCGCCTGCAGGCCGCCGAACAGGCTGCGCCCCTGCAGCCAGTCGTCGCCGACGGCGAGCTGCACGCGCGGGCCGTCGCGCACGACGGAACGGATGAGTTCGGACAGGGTCATCGCGGGGCTTCCGTAACAAGGAATCGACCGAGCGTACTGCATGCACCGCGGCGGCACCGGTGCAGGATTCGCCAGCCGCCCGGCCGTCCGGCGCATCCGACCACTGGCGCCGTTCGGTTCGCGCTTCGCCACGGGTTTCACGGTAAGCGGCGCCGCGCCGACGCAGCCTGCGCCGCCCGACCCTCGCCATCCCTGCTCGGAGCACCCATGCCACGTACGTCCCTGCTGCTGCTCGTGCTGCTGACCGCGAACGCCGGCGCCGCGACTTACCAGGTCGGTCCCGCACGCACCTATACCAGCCTGAACCAGCTGTTCGCCGCCCAGGATCTCGGCGGCGGCGACGTCGTCGAAGTCGACGGCAACGTCACCTACGCCGGCGGCGTCGTAGTGCCGTCCGCCGACGGCGGCAGCCCCGGCAATCCGGTCGTGATCCGCGGCATCCGCGTCGGCGGCCAGCGCCCGCGCATCGCCGGCGGCACGAACACCGTCGAATTCCGCCAGTCCAACTACCTCGTGTTCGAGGGCTTCGACGTCAGCGGCGGCAGCTCGCGATGCATCCTGCAGGGCGCCCACGAGGTGACCGTGCGCGACAGCGCGATCCACGGCTGCGCCGGCCACGGCATTCTCGGCACCGACCAGTTCTCCGGCTCGTTCACCCTGGAATATTCCGAGATCTACGACGCCGGCGCCGGCACGTCGCAGCATCCGCTGTACATCCAGAGCGACGAGATCGCCTGGCCCGGGTCGGTGTTCCGCATGCGCTACAACTACGTGCACGACGGCAACGGCGGCAACCTGCTCAAGTGCCGCCACGAGCGCGCCGAGATCCACTACAACTGGTTCCAGGGCGCGGCCTATCACGAGCTCGAACTCATCGGCCCCGACGAGAACACGCAGCAGGACGGCTGGAGCCGCGACCTCGTGCGCGAGGACCAGGACGTCGTCGGCAACGTGATCGTGCACAGCAACGCGGCGTTCGGCGCGGTCGTGCGCATCGGCGGCGACGGCACCGGCGTCAGCAAGGGCCGCGCGCGCTTCGTCAACAACACGTTCCTGCTGACCTCGGGCCAGGACACGACGGTGTTCCGCATCTTCCAGGAAATGCAGTCGGTGGAAATGCACAACAACGTCATCGACGTCACGGCCGGCGGCGTGCCGCGCATCATCCGCGCGGTCGACGGCGAGCTGACCTGGACCGACGGCCGCCAGATCCGCGGCAGCAACAACTGGATCGAAAGCACCGCGACCTTCGTGCCCGCTGCCGGCGAGTGGAGCGGCACCCTGAGCGGCACGAGCCCAGGCTTCGTCGACGCGGCCGGCTACGACCTGCGTCCGGCCGCGGCGAGCCCGCTGCGCGACGCCGGCAACGCCGCGCCGGCGGGCGCGCCGGGCTTCGCGTTCCCGAACCCGCTGTTCCCGCCGGCCATGCTGCCGCAACGCGCGGCGACCGCGCCCGGCGCCGCGCTCGT
>NZ_JANFVR010000422.1 GCF_024609805.1 Tahibacter caeni
GAATCGGCGCGCGCGACGGCGGCCGCCTGCGGCACGCGCTGCGCGGCCGTGCTCGCCACGGCGTCGCGCGGCGCCGCCGGATCCGTGGATGCCGAAGACGTCGCCGCCGCCGGCGCGGGAACCGGCGGCGGCGTGTTTCGCGCCGGTCGCGCGAGCAGCAGCAGTCCGGCCAGGACTGCTGCTGCGATCACGCCCGCGGCGAAGCGCCGTTTCACAGCCCGGCCGATTTCAGCCGGTTCGCCTGCGCGCGCAGCACGCTGACCGGATCCGAGGCGAACAGGCCGCGCAGCGCCAGCACCTGGTTCACTTCGTCCAGGTGGTTCCAGGCGTAGTCGTCGCGCAGCACGACGCCGAGATGGCTGGAGCAGCGGCCGACGAGGCCGTCGTTCGCCTCGAAGCCGTAGAACAGACCGCCGGCGCCGAGCAGCGCGTCGGAGGCGTCGAAGAGGTTCGTCAGCACCGACGTGCCGCCGATCGAGTAGTAGCGCACGCCGTTGACGACGGCCGCGCCGGCGCCGCAGCTCGTCGTCGGCACGCCCTGCGGATGCAGCGCGTTGAACGAGGCCGAACCGGCCGTATTCAGCGACGCCAGCGCGGCGAGCGCGTACTGCGGATCGCTGTTGCCGGACAGGAAGCCGAGGAAGCTGCCCAGCGCATCGACGAAACCGGCGACGAGCGGACGCAGCGGCGAACCCGGCGGCAAGGCCGCGTCGAGGCCGTCGGCGACCTTGCTGCCCTTGTGCGGCGCGCCGACCGACGTGACCGACGCCACGAGATCCGGCCGCACCGAGGCGACGTAGCGGATCGTCGGCCCGCCGTGGCTGTGTCCGATCAGGTTGAACTTCGCATGGCCGTACAGCGCACGCAGGTGGTCGAGATCGCGGATCAGCTGCTCGCCGCGCAGCGCGCTGGAGTTCGCGGCGGACACGCTGGCCACGTAGACCGTCGCGCCGCCGGAACGCAGCTGCGACGGAATGCCGTACCAGTAGTCGTAGACGCCGAGCAGGCTGTCGAACCCGAGCAGCCCGTGCACGAGCACGATCGGATGACGCGTCTGCGTATAACCGGATTGCGCCAGAGCCGGCGCGACGAAACCAAGACACAGCAGGACGCCGAGCAGGCGTCCGAAGACGTGGCGCATCATACTTCCCTCTCCCAAGGGAAGCCCCGGAGCAACCGGTACTGCCGGCCTGTCGTCCCGAATCACTGCTCCTGCCGCGCGGATGATTCCCGTCTTCGGCGGGCCGCTCCCGCGGCCACTTCTGTCAACCGACGCCCGGCCTCGAACCCGAGGCCCTCCCAGCATGACGATCGATGGTTGGATTCATGGTGCCGGCGCGGACCGCGGCGGCCGGGCGACTCTACAACGCTCAAACGCAGATTTCAAACGGTTGTTTCATTCCGGCGCGAGACGCCGTCCGCACCGCCGCCCACGCACTTGGTTCGAGCGACCGCAGCCGGCGGGCTCGTGCGAGTGGCCGATGATTCCGTGGCCGCGGCAGTCGCCGCTGTTCGCCGCGGAGCGTTGCGGTCGCAGCGAAACCTCAGTCGTGCACGCCGACATTGCGGCGTAGCGCTTCGAGCTTTGCCTTTTCGACCCGATGACCGTGCTCACCGATGCGCGCCAACCCTCGCCCAGGCCGCGATCCGCGCGTGCAACGCATCGAGCCCGTCGAACAGCGCCGCGGGGCCGGGCTGCAGGATGATCGGCGACTTGATCTCGTGCAGTTCGCCGTCGCGCACGGCCGGTATCGCGTCCCAGCCGGGCCGCGCCGCGACGGCGGCCGGGCGGAAGCGCCTGCCGCACCAGGAACCGAAGATCAGGTCCGGCGCGCGGCGCACGACTTCCTGCGCGTCGGCGAGGATGCGGTCGCGGGCGAGGGATTTTTCCGCGAGCTCGGGAAACACGTCGTCGCCGCCGGCGATGCGCACGAGCTCGGCGACCCAGCGTATGCCGCTGATCGGCGGCTCGTCCCATTCCTCGAAATAGACGCGCGGTCGCCGCGGCAGTGCCGCCGCCGCAGCGGCTGTCGCCGCGACGTGCGCTTCGGCGCGCCGCGCGAGCGCTTCGCCGGCTTCGCTGCGGCCGACCATGCCGGCGAGGCGGCGGATGTAGCCGAGGATGCCGGCGACCGACCGATGGTTGCTGATCCAGACCTCGACGCCGGCCCTGATGAGCTCGCGCGCGATGTCGGCCTGGATGTCGGAGAAGCCGATCACGAGGTCGGGCTGCAGCGCGAGAATCTCGCCGATCTTCGCGCTCGTGAACGCCGAGACCTTGGGCTTTTCCTTGCGCGCGCGCGGCGGCCGCACGGTGAAGCCCGAGATGCCGACGATGCGGTCCTGTTCGCCGATCGCGTAGAGGACCTCGGTCGGCTCCTCGGTCAGGCAGACGATGCGCGAGGGATAGGGATCCGCCGCGTTCACGGATACAGCATGCGCCGCTGCCAGGCGCCGTCGCGCCATTCGTAGCGCTGGCGCTCGTGCAGGCGGAAATTCGCGCCGTACCAGAATTCGATGAGGTCGGGCCGGACCAGATAACCGCCCCAGTGCGGCGGACGCGGCACGTCGCGGCCGGCGAACTCGGCTTCGTACTGCGCGATGCGCGCCTCGAAGTCGCCGCGGTCTGGCAGGGTCTGCGACTGCAGCGACGCCCAGGCGCCGATCTGGCTGCCGCGCGGCCGCGTCGCGAAATAGGCATCGGAATCGGCTGCGGACAGCTGCTCGACGCGGCCTTCGACGCGCACCTGCACGCCGTCGCGCAGCTGTTTCCAGTGCAGGCACAGCGCGACCTGCGCGTTCGACGCGAGCTCCCGGCCCTTGGCGCTGGTGTAGTTGGTGAAGAAGCGCAGGCCGTCGGCGCCGACGCCCTTGAGCAGCACGATGCGCGAATGCGGCCGGCCTTGCGCGTCGACGGTGCTGAGGGTCATCGCACTGGGATCGGGATCGCCGCTGGCGGCGGCGGCAGTCAGCAGCGCGTTGAGTTCGGCCAGGGCCTCGGGACAGATGGTCACGGCAAATGATCCGGCGAAAGCGTCGATGCTACCACGCAGGACTCAGGCCACCGTGCCGCCGCCCTGCACGACGCGGGCGAACTGGCCGAAGTCGAGCGGCTTGGTCAGGTAGTGGTCGGAGCCTGCGGCCAGCGCCGCGGCGCGCGCCGATTCGGTCGCGTTGGCCGAGACCGTGACGATGCGCCCTTTGTAGCCTTGCGAACGCAGCTGATAGACCGCGGCATTGCCCGACAGGCCAGGCAGCTCGACGTCGACGAGGACGAGATCAGGCGCCTGCTCGGCAACCGCGGCGAGCGCCGCGGCCGCGGTGTTGGCCGTGCGCGCGACGACGCCGAGATCGCCGAGCAGCACTTCGAGCAGCGCCGCGACGTCGGGATCGTCGTCGACGATCAGCGCGGTCGTGCCGCGCCGGCGCGGCGCGGTGTCCTGCGCCGGCAGGCCGGC
>NZ_JANFVR010000423.1 GCF_024609805.1 Tahibacter caeni
GCGGCCGGTCGCCGCTCTCCTGCGCGCGCAGCAGCCGCGCGAGCTGCAGGCCGCCGACGTCGGGCAAGTCCAGATCGAGCACGACGCAGTGCGGCCGGCGCGCGGCGACTTCGGCCAGCGCGGCCAGCGCCTGCGGCGCGTGGCGCGTCGTGTGACCGAGGGTTTCGAGCAGCGCGCAGACCACATGGGCGACATTGCGGTCGTCCTCGACGACGACGAGATCCAGCGGCGTCGCCGCGGCCGGCGCCGGCGGCGCCTCGACTTCGTCGGGCGCGGCCGGCAGGGCCAGTTGCAGCACGAAGCTGCTGCCGCGGCCCGGCGCGCTCTCGACCGTGATCGCGCCGCCCATGAGCTGGGCCAGCTCCTGCGAGATCGCCAGGCCCAGGCCGCTGCCGCCGGCGCGCCGGCCGGCCTCGTCCTGGCTGTAGCGCTGGAACAGGCGCGCCTGCATCGCCGGCGCGATGCCCGGGCCGGTGTCGCTGATGCGGAAGCACTGCGCGCCGGCCGCCGCGGCGACGAGCTCCACGGTCACGCCGCCGACCTCGGTGAACTTGACCGCGTTGTTGACGAGGTTCAGCAGGATCTGGCGCAGCCGCTGCGCGTCGCCGAGCAGCCGCACGGGCGGCTCGACCGGCAGACGCACGATGAAGCCGATGCCCTTGCGCAGGGCCAGCGCGTGGCCGACGTCGGCGACGTCGCGCAGCACCGCCTGCGGATCGAACGCGGCCTGCTCCAGCTGCAGGCGGCCGGCCTCTACGCGGGCGAGATCCAGCGCATCGTTGACCAGCCGGAGGATGTGCTCGCCCGACGTGCGTATGCCGCCGACGTAGCTGAGCTGGCGCGGCTCCAGCGGCGTGCGCTGGAGCAGCTCGGCCATGCCGAGCAGGCCGGTCATCGGCGTGCGGATCTCATGGCCCATATGCGCGAGGAATTCCGACTTGGCCAGGCTGGCCTGCTCGGCCAGCTCGCGGCGCTGCGAAGCCAGCGCGAGCGCATGGCTGCGCACGAGGCGCCGGCGCCAGACCAATGCGGCGATCGCGACCGCGACGGCGAGCAAGACCAGATACAGCGCATAGGCCCAGGGCCGCGCCCAGGGCGGCGCCTCGACGCTCAGGTGCAGCGGCGCGGCCAGTTCGACCACGTCGTCGAGTCCCGTATGCGCGCGCACGCGCAGGCGGTAGTCGCCCGGGCGCAGCTGGGCCAGCTCGCGCAGGCCGGTGTCGCTGCCGGGACTCCAGTCGCTGTCCAGGCCCTGCAGCAGGAAGTCGTAGCGGTTGGCCGCGAGAAACGACAGCGCACGCGCCTCGATGCGCAGGTCGCGGTCGTTCCAGGCCAGCAGGGCCGGATGCGCCGGATCGAACGCGTGCGCGTCGCTGCCGCGGCGCACCTGCACGCCGGTCAGGAGCAGCGGCGCCGGCGGCAGCTGCGGCTCGGCCGCGGCCGTGTCGAACGCGATCAGGCCGTCGGTGGTCGCGGCGAGCGCGACGCCGTCGCTGCGCAGCACGAGGCTGCGGTCGATGAATTCCGAGTCGATCAGGCCGGCGGCGAGGCCGTAGCGGCGCACCTGGCCGCTGCGCGTGTCGACGCGGTAGAGGCCGCGCGGCGTGCTGATCCAGAGCCGCTGCTGCGCGTCGAGCTCCATCGCGCCGGCATCCAGCGCGGGCCAGCCGGCCGCGGCATCGATCGCGCCGACGCGGACGTAGCCGTCGCCCTGGGCCGCGTAGTGCTCGATCGCGCCGAACCGGTGCAGCCAGACGCTGCCGTCGCCGGCGAACGCGAACGCATGCACGCGCGTGTCGGGCAATCCGCGCGGCGGCGCGAAGCGGCCGGCGCCGGCGGCGAGCCTGTCGATGCCGTGCACGTGCGCGACCCAGAGCGCGCCGTCGGGCGCGACGCGCATCTGCTCGACGTCCGCGTCGCGCAGGCCGCTGACCTCGGGCAGGAAGCGCGTGATCCGCAGATCGCCGACGCCGATGCGCGCGATACCGGCGCCGCGCGCGCTGATCCAGACCGCGTCGCCGCGATCGAGCATCAGATCGACCGGACCGGCCGGCAGTGCATCGCCGCGCGCCGCGTCCGCGGCGATGTCCTGCGCCGTGCCGGTTGCGGGATCGACCACGCGCACGCCGCGGTGCTGGCCGAGCCAGAGCCGGCCGCGCGCATCCTGCAGCACCGAGCGGCGGCGCTGCTCGGTACCGGCGATGCGTTCGCCCCAGCGCTCGACCGCGCCGCTGCGCAGATCGACGCGGTCCACGGCGCCGGCCATCGTCACCGACCAGGCCACGCCGTCGCGCCCGTGATTGATGCCCTGGATGCGTCCCGGCGACAGGCTGCGCACATTGCCGGGTTGCTCGCGCCATTGCGAGAACAGCCGCCAGGTCGGCGGCAGATAGGCCACGCCGCCGTCGATCGCGGCGAACCAGAGGCCACCCTCGCGATCGCCGAGCAGATCGAAGATGGCTTCGCCCGACAGGCCGCCGGGGACGCGCGGCTGGGCACGATAGACGGTCTCGAAATGCTCGACGTCATGGCGCACGGCGCCCTGGCGCGTGGCCAGCCACAGATCGCCGTGACCGTCGCGCACGCTCGCGTAGAGCATGCGCGGCGCGGCGCCCGGATCGAGCCGTTCGACCGCGTGCTGTGCATCGACGCGGAACAGCCCGGCCGAGGTCGTCGCGAGCACGCCGGCGCCGTCGGCGCCGAGCGCGAGCACCTGCGGCGGCGCCGCACCGGCGAGTAGCGGCACGCGCTGGAAGATGCCGTCGGGCTTGCGCCGCACGAGGCCTTTGTCGGTGCCTATCCAGAGGCTGCCGTCGGCGGCGCCGTACAGGCTCAGCACGATGTCCGAGGGCAGGCCCGCGCGCTCGTCGGCGCGGTGATGGTCGAAACCGCTGCCGTCCTCGCGCAGCCGGTCCAGCCCGCCCGAATAGGTGCCGACCCAGATCGCACCGGCGGCATCCTCGCTGACCGCCCAGACGTCGTCGGCCGCGAGACTCGCCCCATCGTCCGGATCGTGGCGATACCGGCGGAATTCGCGCCGCGCCGCGTCGAGCACGTTGACGCCGCTGCCTTCGCCGCCGGCCCAGACGCGGTTCGCGCGGTCGACGAACAGCGCCGAGACCTCGTTGCCGGCGATCGATCGCGCGTCGCCGGGAATCGTGCGCCAGACGCGGAAGCTCACGCCGTCGTAGCGCGCGAGCCCGTCGTGCGTGCCGATCCAGATGAAACCGTCGCGATCCTCGGCGAGCTTGTAGACGATGGACGAAGGCAGGCCGTCGTCGACGCCGAAATGTCGGAACATCGGCGTCGCGGCCATGGTCGCCGCGCGCGCGGCGACGCAGAACAGCAGCAGCGGCAGCAGCAGCCAGCGCAACAGCATGGTCGTTTCCCCTCGTGCGATCGGCGCGGGCGCGGCCCGGCGGCGCGCCGCCGCGGCCGCGAC
>NZ_JANFVR010000424.1 GCF_024609805.1 Tahibacter caeni
CCAGCGCCGTGCGCAGCGGCTCGGCCGCGGCGCCGTCGGCCGGTCCGCTGCCGGCCGCGACGACGGGCAGGTCCAGGCTCAGGCGCGCCTGGCCCGGAATGCATTCCTCGCGGCAGACCAGCCAATGCGCCTGCACGGTCACGTTCGCCGTGCTGCCGGCCCTGGCATCGGCCGGCACGCGGACCGCGACCGGCAGCAGCGCCTCGCCGGAATAGCCGAAGTTGAACAGCTCGCCGAGCTGCAGCCGCTCGGGCGCTGGCCAGTCGATCGGTCCGGCCTGCCAGCCCGGCGGCAAGGTCCATTCGAGCCGCGTCGCGAGGCCGGTGTCGCCGGCGTTCGTCCAGTAGGTGTGCCAATGCGCGTCGTGGCTCAGGCGCAGGCCGAGCCAGTTGTCGCGGCCGGCGACGAGCGCCTGCTTGCCGGCGACGAGCTCGACCGTCAGGTGCTCGCTGCGCAGGGGCGCGGCCGAGGCCGGGCCGGCGCTCGCCGCGACCAGGCCGCAGAGAATCGGCAGTGCGTGCGGAGTCGGCCGCATGAAAGCTCCTGGACGGGATAGGGACCCGGACGAAGTCCGGGCGCAGAAACAGACAGCACCTTAGCGCAGGCGTTGCGGGCGTCGCGGGCCAGACTGCGCCCAAGCGACGCGCCGCTGCGCCGTGCCGTGGGCGCGTCGCGGTCAGAACCGCAACACCTGAGGCGCCCGCCGTGCGCTTTCCGTCCTCGGACCCGACGAAGAGGACACAAGAGGTAAGCCGCATGTCCGTCCTGTTGCGCGCGCTGGTCCTGTGCGCCGTCGCCGGCCTGTGCCAGCCGGCCGGGGCCGCCGACCTGATCTTCCGCGACGGCTACGAGTTCGCCGCGCGCCCGTCCAGCCGCGGCGAAGCGTCCCGTTTCCTGACCCAGGCCACGTTCGGACCGGGCGACGCGGAGATCGACGCGCTGGCCGCGAGCAGCTACGCCGCGTGGATCGACGCGCAGATCGCGCTGCCGCCGAGCTATTTCCTGCCGTACATGCGCAGCCAGGCCGGCATCACCGATCCGCTGCAGCCGATTCCGTTCGCCGAATTCCTGCAGGCCTGGTTCGTGCGCGCGCTGTCGGCGCCGGACCAGCTGCGCCAGCGCGTCGCGTTCGCGCTCAGCGAGATCCTCGTCGTGTCCGAGCGCGGCAACGGCCTCGACAACGACGGCCTCGCGCTCGGCGCCTACTACGACATCCTGCTGCGCCATGCGCTCGGCAACTATCGCGACCTGCTCGAGGACGTGACCCTGAGCCCGGCGATGGGCCGCTACCTGAGCATGTACCGCAACCGCAAGCCCGACCCGGCCGACAACATCCAGGCCGACGAGAATTATGCGCGCGAGGTCATGCAGCTGTTCTCGATCGGTCTGGTCAAGCTCAACCGCGACGGCACGCCGCTGCTGGTCGGCGGACAGACCGTGGCGACCTACGACGGCGACGTCGTGCGGAATCTCGCACGCGTGTTCACGGGCTGGGCCTGCCATTGCGGCCCCGGCCAGCAGTGCGTGCCCGATCCGTTTCCGGTAGAGCCGTTCACCTGCAGCACCGAGCACGAGCTCGTGCCTTATGAGGCGTATCACGACCGCGACCAGAAGCGCCTGTTCGACGGCATCGTGCTGCCGGCCGGCAGCGACGCGCGGCCCGAACTCGAGCGTGCGCTCGACGCGCTGTTCCTGCACCCGAACGTCGCGCCGTTCGTCTCGCGCCAGCTGATCCAGCGACTCGTCACGAGCAATCCGACGCCGGCCTACGTGGAGCGCGTCGCCGCGGTGTTCGAGAACGACGGCCACGGCGTGCGCGGCAATCTCGCCGCGACCGTGTCGGCGATCCTGCGCGACCGCGAGGCGCGCGAAGGCCAGCGCGGCTCGGCGAGCTTCGGCAAGGTGCGCGAGCCGCTGCTGCGCCTGAGCGCGCTGTGGCGCGCGTTCGACGTGGTCTGGGACGACGACGAGCTGTTTCCCGACGATCGCGACATCCATGAAAGCCACAACCAGGCGCCGCTGCGCTCGCCGTCGGTGTTCAACTTCTTCGCGCCGGGCTATAGCCCCGGCGGCGTGCTCGCCGCGCCGGGCCTGGTCGCGCCGGAAATGCAGATCGTCACGGCGAATTTCGCGATACGCCTCGCCAACGACGTGTCCAATCGCGTGTTCTGGGGCTATCGCGGCGGGCCGATGGACGATCCGCAGTTCGTCGGCGTGCGCCTGGTCCGGCTCGCCCGCTGGGAGCAGTCGATACGTCCCGCGGCCGGCGCGACCGAGGCGCCGCCCGGCGCGCTCGACGGCCTGCTCGACCGCTGCGCCGAACTGCTGCTCGGCGGACAGATCTCGCCGGCGCTGCGCAGCCGCGTCCGCGCCCGCCTGCTCGCGGTGCCGGCCGACGAGCCGCTGCGCCGCGTGCAGAACGCGATCTACCTGATCGCGACCTCGCCCGAATTCGCCGTGCAGCGCTAGGAAAATGCCGATGAACGACCCATCCCTCGCCGCATCGCGCCGCCGCTTCCTGCGCCGCAGCCTCGCCGCGCTGGCCGGCGGCGCCGGTTTCTTCGCCGCGCCGCAAAGCCTGTCCCTGCTCAATGCGGCCTGGGCCGGGCAGGGCTCGTGCGGCGGCGACTACAAGGCCCTGGTCTGCGTGTTCCTGCTCGGCGGCAACGATGGCCACAATCTCGTCGTGCCGCGCGGCGACGCCGAATACGCGCAGTACGCCAATCGCCGCCGCGGCCTGGCCATCGCGCAGGACCAGCTGCTGCCGCTGCAGGCGCAGGGGGCGCCGGTCGCGCTCGGCCTGCATCCGGCCATGCCCGAACTCGCGCAACTGTTCGACCGCGGCGATGTGGCCATTCTCGGCAACGTCGGCGCGCTGCTCGAACCGGTCAGCCGGCAGGCCTACGACGCGCGCACGGCGCGGCTGCCGCCGCAGCTGTTCTCGCACAACGACCAGCAGGCCTTCTGGCAATCCCTGCAGGTGCGTTCGGCCACCGACACGACGCCGGCCACGGGCTGGGGTGGACGCCTGGCCGAGCTGCTCCAGGCCAGCCACAACGCCTGCGCCACCCTGACGATGAGCCTGTCGCTGGCCGGCGCGAATCCGTTCCAGGTCGGTCCGGCCGGCGACGCGCTCGGCGTGGACACCGGCGCGATCCGCGCGATCGAGAACGAGCGCGACCCCACGGCGGCGGCCGAGCTCGAAGCGGTCTACGGCGAGACGCAGAGCCATCTGCTCGTCGAGCAATACCGCCGCGCCACGCGCCGCGCGATCGACGACTACGCCGTGCTGCGCACGGCGCTCGCCGCGGCGCCGGCGTTCGACGGCGCATTTCCGCCGCCACCGGAGCCCGGCGACCCGGCGGCGGCGCGTTTCGCGTTCGCGCTCGGCAGCCAGCTGCGCCGCACCGCGCAGCTAG
>NZ_JANFVR010000425.1 GCF_024609805.1 Tahibacter caeni
GAGATACACGTAGCGCGGCAACGCCTGCTCGACGACGAGCGCGAAGCGGTCCGGCCCGCGGCAGCGCTGCGCATGCGCGAGCGTGGCGCGCACGGCGGCGAACTCGGCCTCGCGGCCCGCGGCCAGCAGCACGCGCAGCACGAGCGCCGGCACGCCGGCGGCGAGATCCCAGGCGGCGCTCGCCGTCACGACGCCGGGCACGGCGAGCGCCTCGGTTTCGTAGTCGCGGATGCTGACGAGCCGGCCGAGGCTCTGCACCTTGCCCGGCGCGGCGATTCGCGCCTTGTCGCCGTCTTCGGGCGCGGCGCCGCTGGCGACGATGCCGGCGAGCACGGCCTTGTCGAAACCCGGCGGCCGTTCGCTCGCGCTCGGCGTCGCGCCGGGCTTGATCGGCCCGTACGCGCCGACGCCGCTGCGGTAGCGCGCGACGACGTTGTCCACGCCCGAGGGCAGTCGCGCGCCGGTCTGCCCGTCGCCGAACTGCACGAAGCTGCGGCCCTCGGCGTCCTCGCGGACGATGTAGACCGTATCCTGCGGGCCGCGGCCGTAGAACGCGTCGATGCGCGTCCAGGATCGTCCGGCCACCCAGACCTCGAGCTCGGGCCGCTGCGGCGGCACGTCGCCGGCGGCGAGGAAATAGGTCAGCGGCGACTTCGGCAGCGCGAAGGTCTGCCAGGCCTGGCGGCGGTCGCCGCTGCCGAGCGTCGCCTCGCGCTCGGCCTTGCCCTGCGAGCATTCGGCCAGGTTGCCGTACACCGTGACGGCCGGTTCCGCCTCGTCGAAATCCGCGCGCACGAACGGTGCCGGCGCGCGGTCGAACGACAGCGGCCACAGGCGCGGCACGTCGTCCGGCGCGACGAAGTCGGCCGTTTCGTTCGTGCAGGTCACGAGCACATGGCGTCCGTCGGCGTGCGACAGGAACAGCCGCCGCTGCGCGAGCGTGCGCACCTCGGCGACGCTGCCGTGGAAATACAGCGCGTTCGTGCCGCCGGCGAACGCGCCGGCCGCCGGCGCCGGCAGCGCGCGCAGGGTCAGGCGCGGACTGGTCGCTTCCTGGATGCGGTAGTCGCGCACGTCGGCCAACGGCGAGCCGGGCATCGCGTGCTTCACGAGCGGCGCGTCGAGGCGCAGCAAGGTCGTCGGGCCGTTGAGATTGCCGAAGCCGAGCGTGCCTCCGGGCGCCGCAGCGATGCGTCGCGTCACGCTGAGGTCGACCGTCGTCGCGCCGATCGTCACGCGCGTCTGCACGACGACGAGCTGACCCGCGCGCAGGTCCGGCACCTCGACGTCGAGCGGAATCACGTGCGGGTCGAGCGCGTTCGAGCTGCTCGTGTTCGAGCAGACGTGGCCGGCCTCGACATGACGCTGGAACGCGGTCGTCGACTGCCGCGCGCCGTCGATCCTGCCGCTGCCGTCGGTCGTGTTCGTCACGGTCTTCGGCGGCGCGTTGTGGCCGTAGTGGCGGAACGTGCGGTTGATGCGCAGCGCTGTGACCGGCGCGTTCCAGGCCTGCGCGACCGGCGCGTCGACTTCGACGATCACGCGGCCGAGCAGCGGCGTCACTTTCCTGACCTTGACCGATTGCGGCGCCTGCTGCGCCGTCAGGGTCGCGCCGGACGAGGTCCAGGTCGGTTCCGGCGGCTGCAGCAGCAGGCGGTCGCCGGGCTTGAGGTCGAACGCCGCGAGGCTGGCCTCGTCGCTCGCGCCGTCGACGCTCGCGAGCTCGAACTGCGTCGACTGCGCCGGGATCGTCGCGCCGTACTGGCGCTTGCGGTACAGGTGGAAGCGGCTCAGCGCCGGCAGCGCGACGAGCGCGTGGTCGGTCAGGAAATCGGCCGGCGTCGCGAGATCGGCGAGGTCGGCCTTCAGCGGGAAGCCCTGCCGCAGCGCGACCGGCGCGGTGCCGCGCACCTCGAACGCGAACGTCGCGCGGCCGCCGATGCCGGGCGCGAGCCGGTAGCCGGTCAGGCGCACGAGGTCGGCGACGCTCTCGCGCCAGGCGGCCGTGCGCAGCCAGGCTTCGTTCGCGTAGTGCTCCTGGTAGAACGACAGAATGTCGCCGAGGATCGCGGCGCCTTCGACGAGCGCGATGCCGGGATCGTCGGCGCCGCGATGCGTCCAGGCCGCGAGCTCGGGCGCCGCGTCGATCGCGCGCAGCATCGCCTCGCGGAAGTCGGCGTAGCGGCCGATGCGATACGCCACGCGCGGCAGGCCCGGCCGGTTGCCCGCGCGGCGCGGGAACACGAACGGATCGGTGATCAGCGGCGTGCAGGCCATCAGCGGCGTCCTCCGGTGATGTCGAAGCGGATCAGCCCGCGTTCCAGGTGGTCGGCGTCGTTGGCGAGCAGCACGACCTCGTCGCTGCCGATCTCGAGCTGTTCGGCGCCGGGCACGCCCGGCTGCGGCGCGTCGAACCGCTTCATCGTGATCGCGACGACATGGCGGATGCCGGCGATCCGGTGGAGGCGTCCTTCGATCTCGCTGCGATGCAGCGATTTGCCGAACGTCCACTCGTCGGGATGGAAGAAGCCGCGGCGGCCGTCCGAGGTCCAGGTATCCGAGAATTCCTGCTCGAGCACGAAGCGCAGATCCTCGCGCCAGTACGCCGCGTCGGCGCAGACGGCGATGCGGACGTCGAGCGGCACGTAGCGCGGCGGCCGCAGCTCGAGGTCTTCGCCGATCAGCCGCACGGCCTCCAGATGATCGGCGGCGCGCCGGCGCAGCTCGTTCCAGAGCGCGGCCGAATGCGCGTCGCCGAGCGCGACGAAGCCGGCCGGGTCGATCGCGACGCGCACGCTGCGCCAGCTGCCGGTCCAGACGTAGCGCGCGGCCGCGCGCGAGACGCCGGGCACTTCCTCGGCGCGGCGCACGTAGTCGGCCAGGGTCACCGCGCGCAGCTGCCGCGCCCGGAACGCTTCGGGCGCGTGGCGCCGCACGCGCTCGGCGCTTTCCGGATCGCGTCCGTCGACGACGTCGAACGGATTCGTCGTCGCGACGACGAGGTCGGCCAGCGCACCGGTCAGCGGCGCCGGATGCACGAGCCGGTCGGCGCCGATGTTGCCGGCCGCGCCGCCGCCGACCTGGTAGCGTGCCTCGACCGTCGCGAGCGCCGGCAGCGCGCGGCCGTTCGTGCCGTTGCCGAAGCGCAGCACGCTGCGGCGGCGCTCGTCGGTCTCGACCATGAAACGGTCGCCGTCCTCGGCCGAGTCGTCGGCATGGACTAGGCTTTCGATCTCGTCCCAGGGATCGACGCCGCCGGACGCGGAGTGGACGCGCACTTGCAGGGTCGAGCGCGCCGGCGTCTCGCCGTCGGGTACGCCGGGCGGCGGCGGCCGGTACGCGAGCGGCGCGTCGTCGGGCAGCGCGGCGAGCGTCCAGTCCGCGCCGTCGCCGCGGCGATCCAGGCGCTGGTAA
>NZ_JANFVR010000426.1 GCF_024609805.1 Tahibacter caeni
GAAAGCAGCGCCGTCGTCGCGGCGCGCGTCGCCGCGGCGCGCGGGCGCCAGCTCGCGCGCGCCGGCCGCACCAACGCGCAGCTGCAGGCGCATGAAGTCGGCCGCGACTGCGCGCTGGCCAGGCAGGACCACACGTTGCTGGAGCGCGCGGCCGACGCGCTGAACCTGTCGGCGCGCGCCTACCACCGCCTGCTGCGCGTCGCGCGCACGATCGCCGATCTCGCCGGCGCTGAACACATCGCGACGGCGCATCTGACCGAAGCGATCCAGTATCGGCGGCTGGACCGGCGCGCATGAGCATTCGCCGGCCCGTCCCGCGGCGTCCTGCCGCAAGCCCGTGATAGGCCGGCCCGGCTGCGCTAGCATGCGCAGCCTATGAGCGACCCATCCACCACGCATTTCGGCTATCGCGACGTTCCGGTCGCCGAAAAACAGAAGCTCGTCGGCGAAGTCTTCACTTCGGTCGCGACGAACTACGACCTCATGAACGACCTGATGTCGTTTGGCATACACCGGCTCTGGAAGCGCCATTTCGCGGCGATCAGCGGCCTGCGCCGCGGAGACCGCGTGCTGGACCTGGCCGGCGGCACCGGCGACATCGCGGCGCTGCTGCTGCCGCTGGTCGGAAAAGAAGGCGAGGTCGTGCTCGGCGACATCAACAGCGCGATGCTGCGCGTCGGCCGCGATCGGCTGACCGACCGCGGCCTCGTGCAGGGCCTGCGCTATGCGCAGATGAACGCCGAGGCGCTGCCGTTCCCGGACAAGAGCTTCGACGCAGTCACGATCGCGTTCGGCCTGCGCAACGTCACCGACAAGCAGCGCGCGCTCGGGGAAATGCATCGCGTGCTCAAGATCGGCGGACGCGCGCTGATTCTCGAATTCTCCGAAGTCCGCCGGGACTGGCTCAAGCCGCTGTACGACTTCCATTCGTTCCAGGTGTTGCCGCGGCTGGGCCGGTTGTTCGCGCAGGACGCCGACAGCTACCGCTACCTGGCCGAATCCATCCGCAAGCACCCGAACCAGGCCACCCTGGCCGGCATGCTGGAACAGGCCGGCTTCGCGAAAGTCGAGGTGCGCAACCTCACGGCCGGCATCGTCGCGATCCATCGCGGCTATCGCGTCTGAACGAGCACGGCGACCCGGTCGACGCCGCACCGGGCGGAGCAGCCTGACTACGACCGTCGAGCCCGACAGCATCGACGGGCCGGCGGCATGCCGGGGCCGGCGCACGAGCGAAGGCGGCGCTGCCCGTCCGCGACGAGGCCGGGCAATTCGACCAGGCCGGCAGCACTGCTCCTCGCCGTGTCGCCGTGACGGCCTGTGCCGCGTCGCCGCGTCGCCGCGTCGCCGGGATCCGGGCGTCGATGCGGCGCGTCTCCGGCACCGCGCGTGAGCCGCACACCGCAATGCCTTCGCCGCGCAACACCGGGCAACTGGCGGCCCCGCGCGGCGGTGGCATACTCGGCGCTTCTTTCCGCCGCCCGGGTTCGCCATGCCCTCCATCCATGCCCTGCTGCCTGCGCTCGCCCTGTTCGCGGTTTCCGCCCAGGCCGCGAACGATCCGAATTCCTACGCCGAAACCGACAAGGTCCGCGTGACCCAGCTCGCGCTGGATCTGCACGTCGCGTTCAAGTCGCGCCAGATCGTGGGCAAGGCCGAGCTCAGCCTCGACTGGCGCGACAAGGCCGCGCGCGAGCTCAAGCTCGACACCCGCGACCTCGCGATCGCGACCGTGGAAATCATCGATGCGGTCGGCAAGGCCACGCCGGCGAAGTTCTCGCTCGGCAATGCCGACAAGATCCTCGGCGCGCCGCTGATCGTGACGCTCGACGAGCAGGCGCCGAAGATCCGCGTCTCCTACGCGACGAATCCGAACGCCTCGGGGCTGCAGTGGCTCAGCGAGGCGCAGACCGCCGGCAAGCTGCATCCGTTCCTGTTCTCCCAGTCGCAGGCCATCCACGCGCGTTCCTGGGTGCCGCTGCAGGACACGCCGACCGTGCGCTTCACCTACACCGCCGACGTGCACGTGCCCAAGCCGCTGCGCGCGGTCATGAGTGCGAACAACGATCCCAGCCTTGCGGTCGGCTCCGGCGAATTCCATTTCGCGATGGACAAGCCGATTCCGTCCTACCTGCTCGCGATCGCGGTCGGCGACATCGCGGTCAAGAGCACGGGACCGCGCACGGCGGTCTATGCCGAGCCGTCCATGGTCGAGAAGGCGGCCAAGGAATTCGAAGACACCGAGAAGATGATCGTCGCGACCGAGAAGCTCTACGGCGACTATCGCTGGGGCCGCTACGACATCCTCGTGCTGCCGCCGAGCTTTCCGTTCGGAGGCATGGAAAACCCGCGCATGACGTTCGCGACGCCGACCGTCATCGTCGGCGACAAGAGCCTGACCTCGCTGGTCGCGCACGAGCTCGCGCATTCCTGGTCGGGCAATCTCGTGACCAACTCGAGCTGGAAGGACATCTGGCTCAACGAAGGTTTCACGAGCTATGTCGAGAACCGCATCGTCGAGGCCGTCTACGGCCGCGAGCAGGCCGACATGGAAGACGTGATCAGCCAGTTCGGCCTCAAGCAGGAAATGGCCGAGCTCGCGCCGGCCGACCAGCTGCTGATGCTCGCGCCGCTGACCGGCCGCGATCCCGACGAAGCGCTGACCCAGGTCGCCTACATCAAGGGCGCCTGGTTCCTGAGCTTCCTCGAGCAGCGCTTCGGCCGCGCGACGTTCGACGGCTTCCTGCGTGGCTGGTTCGATCAGCACGCGTTCCAGAGCGTCGACAGCGACACGTTCGTCGGCTATCTGCAGAAGAACCTCATCGACAAGCACCCGGGCAAGGTCAAGCCGGAAGAAATCGAGGCCTGGCTCAAGCAGCCGGGACTGCCGGCCACGGCCGTCGCGGCCAAGTCGGCGCGCTTCGACAAGATCGACGCCGCACGCGCCGACTGGCAGGCCGGCAAGCGCGACGCAGCCTCGCTGGCCGCGGCGAAGTGGGGCACCCTGGAAACCGTGCACTTCCTCGAAGGCCTGCCCGAGAAGCTCGACACGAAGCAGCTCGCCGAACTTGACGCGGCGCTGCACTTCGGCGGCACGGCCAACGGCGAGATCGCCCAGCGCTGGTATCCGCTGACCGTGCGCAGCGGCTATACCCAGGCTCGCCCGGCGATCGAGAAATTCCTGATCGCGATCGGCCGGCGCAAGCTCATCATGCCGACCTGGGAAGCGCTGATGGCGACGCCGGACGGACTGGCCTTCGCCGAAGGCGTGTTCACGAAGGCGCGCCAGGGCTACCACCCGATCACGACGACGTCGGTGCAGGCCGCGCTGGACAAGGCCAAGGGCAAGGCGAAGTCGTGATCGCACGCGCAGCGGCGGCCGGGAGCCGCC
>NZ_JANFVR010000427.1 GCF_024609805.1 Tahibacter caeni
CGCCGCTCGAGGAACGGCTTGCCCGCGGCCGAGGCCGGCTCGGTCTGCGCCGGCAGCGCGACCGCCGCGCGGGCCGGCGCAGCGCCGCCGATCACGAAACGCTCGTAATGCGTGTAGTTCAACGTGACCGCGCCGGGAACGAACAGCTCGCCGATCAGGAAACGTTCGCGCAGCTGCTCGTTGCTGACGCCCTGCATCGAGTCGGGATGGCAGGCGTGGTAGGTCTTGCGGTACATGGCAGGCTCCGGGGAATCCGGTCCGCATCGTAGCCGGTTTGACGGGCTTTGGTAACCGGTGTCAATTTGGCGAGTCACAGCCACCTGTCCTGGTCGCGGTCCGTTCCGCCGCCGTACGCCACATCGGCCCCGGCCGCCCGCCTACCGACCACCGCACACAGCGCGCCCGCATTGGCCGGCCGGCCCGTGCGCGGGCCGGCTATCGCAATCGTGGAAACTGCCGCATCCTGCAAAAGCGCGAGCCCGCGGCGAAACGGCGTATGCTGCGGCCGGAGCGGACGCGGCGGGCACGGCATGGATCAGGGGCGCGAACAATCCGGCGATACGCGGCGACCAGGACCATCGTCCCGGCCGCGGCGCCGCAACGCCGGCGAGTACATCCGATGAACGGCCCCGACGCCGTCCGCGACCAGGCGCCCGGCGAAACCGGCGCGGCGGCCGGGCACGCGCCCTCGGCCGCGGCGCTCGCGCGGCAGTTCGGACTGCCGCTGGCCGCGCTCGACGCCGAGATCCCGCGCGAGGTCCTCGACGAGATTCCGGCGCATTTCGCGCGCAGCCGCTGCGTGCTGCCGCTGGGCTATGCCGGCGACCAGCTGCGCGTGGCCATGGCCTCGCCGACGAACACCGAGACCGAACAGCTGCTGCAGTTCCTGACCGGCCGCTCGCTGTGCATCGAGGTCGCGGCCGAGGACCTGCTGCTGGCCAAGATCGACGCCTGCTACGAGCGCATCGACGACAGCGAGGACTTCGCCGCGCTCGAGGCCAGCACCGCGCCGGAAAGTGCCGGCGAGCGCCACGAACTCGAAGCGCTGTCCTCGGCCCGGCCGGTCGTGCGGCTGGTCAGCAACATCCTGCTCGAGGCGATACGCCGGCGCGCGTCCGATGTGCACATCCGCCCCGGCGAAAAGGACGTCGAGCTGATCTTCCGCATCGACGGCGAGCTGATCCTGGTGCGCCGCTTCTCGCGCGCGCTGCTGCCGGCCATCGTCGGCCGCATCAAGATCCTCGGCGTCATGGACATCACCGAGCACCGGCTGCCGCAGGACGGCCAGCTGCGCGTGCGCGACCGCGGCCGCATGATCGACATCCGCATCAGCATCATGCCGTCGGTCGAAGGCGCGAGCGTCGCGATGCGCCTGCTGCTGTCGCGCGTGGGCACGAACGACATCGGCGAGATCGGGCTGTCCACGGCCGACCAGCGCCATCTCGGCGACGCGCTGGAGCACAGCCACGGCATGCTGCTCGTGACCGGCCCCACCGGCTCGGGCAAGAGCACGACCCTGTATGCGGCGCTCAACGCCGTCGTGCGCCGCAATCTCAACATCATCACGGTCGAGAACCCGGTCGAGTTCCACGTGCCGGGCATCACCCAGATCCCGATCAACGCCGACATCGGCATGACCTTCGCCAAGGCGCTGCGCAACATCCTGCGCCACGATCCGGACGTGATCATGGTCGGCGAGATCCGCGACGAGGAAACCGCACGCATCGCCGTGGAAAGCGCGCAGACCGGCCATCTGCTGCTGTCGACCCTGCACACCAACTCCGCCGTCGCGACCGTTTCGCGGCTGCTCGAGATGGGCATACCGGCGTACCTGCTGCGCGCGACCCTGCTCGGCGTGCTCGCGCAGCGCCTGGTCCGGCGCAACTGCGTCTACTGCCGCGTGCCCGAGGCGCCCGACCCGCACGTGCGCGAGCTGCTCGGCATCGGGCCCGAGGACATCTTCCTGCGCGGCGTCGGCTGCCGGCATTGCGCCGGTACCGGCATCGCCGGGCGCCGCATGACCTACGAATACCTCGTCGCGACGCCGGCGCTGCGCCGGCTGATCACGGCCGATCTCGACGAAGCCGCGCTGCAGGAACAGGCGCTGCGCGACGGCATGGTCGCGCTGACCGCGCACGCGGTCGGCCTGGCCCGCAACCACGAGATCCCGCTGCACGAGGCCTACCTGACACGGCTGGAGTGACGACATGCCCGAACTGACGAGCTACATGCAGCTGATGGCGCGCAAGAAGGCGTCCGACTGCTTCCTCAGCGCCGGCGCGCCGCCGTCGATCAAGATCGAGGGCGAGACCGTACACCTGGGCGAGACCCCGCTGGCCGCCGAGGACGTGCGCGGCATGGCCTACTCGATCATGAGCGAGAAGCAGCAGAAGGAATACGAGGCGACCCTGGAAATGAATCTGGCCGTCGCGCTGGCCGACGGCAGCCGCTTCCGCGTCAACGTCTACCGGCAGCGCGACACCGTCGCGATCGCCGTGCGCTACATCAGCAGCGACATCCCGACATTGGAGCAGCTGTCGCTGCCGCCCCGGCTAAAGGACCTGATCATGCTGCCGCGCGGGCTCGTGCTCGTCGTCGGCAGCACCGGCTCGGGCAAGTCGACGACCCTAGCGTCGATGATCGACTACCGCAACCACCAGCGCACCGGCCACATCCTGACCATCGAGGAGCCGATCGAATTCATCCACCGCCACGACAAGTCGGTCGTCGACCAGCGCGAGATCGGCCTCGACACGCTGTCCTACGAGAACGCGCTGAAGAATGCGATGCGCGAGGCGCCCGACGTGATCCTGATCGGCGAGATCCGCGACCGCGAGACCATGAAGCACGCGATCGCCTACGCGGAGACCGGCCATCTCTGCCTGTCGACCCTGCACGCCAACAACGCGAACCAGACCCTGGACCGCATCATCAACTTCTTCCCGGATTCGGCCCGGCACCAGCTGCTGATCGACCTGTCGCTGAACCTGCAGGCCGTCGTCGCGATGCGCCTGGTCCGGGGCCTCGACGGCAAGCGCGTGCCGGCCGTGGAACTGCTGCTGCACACGGCCTACGTCTCCGACCTCATCGAGAAGGGCGAGATCGACCAGCTCAAGGAAGCCATGAAGCAGGGCGTCAACATCGGCATGCAGACCTTCGACGAGGCGCTGTACCGCCTCTATGCCATGGGCCGGATCAGCCTCGCCGAAGCGCTCGACCACGCCGACTCGCGCACCGACCTGTCGCTGCGCGTGCGCCTGACCAATCCGATCGAGACCATGAGCGACCTGCGCATGGAGGATCTCTGATCCGGCGCCGCGACGCGCCGGCACGCCGCGCTAGCCGCGCGGCGGCTGGCAGGACTCGCGCGCGACGAGGTGCGGC
>NZ_JANFVR010000428.1 GCF_024609805.1 Tahibacter caeni
CTGCGGCGCTGGCCTCGCTGCCGCTGCGGCCGCCGCTGCCGTCGCCGGGCGGCGGCGAATCCGCCGCCGACGCGGCGGCCGTGCCGTACCAGCCCTCCTTGTTCTCGCCGCCGCCGCGCGAGCCCGGGCAGATCGCGTCGGAGGCGTTGCGTGCGCTCGGCCAGCGCCAGCTGCTCTGCGCGCTGCGCGAGGATGCGTTCGGCGCGCTCGCCGTGAACGCCGCGATCGAAACCGAGCTGCGCCGGCTCTGGCAGGTCGACGCCGAATCGCCCTGGTATCCCGGCCGCGCCGTGCTGATCACGCAGAACGACTACGGCCAGCACCTGTTCAACGGCGACGTCGGCCTCTGCCTGGCCGACGCGGAAGGCCGGCTGCGCGTCTGGTTCGAGACCGACGCCGGCGCGCGCGCGTTCGCGCCCGAAGGCCTGCCCGCGCACGAGGGCGCATTCGCGATCACGATCCACAAGAGCCAGGGTTCGGAATACGCCCACGTCGCCGTGCTGCTGCCGCCGGACCCGGAGCACCGCATCCTGTCGCGCCAGCTGCTGTACACGGGCATTTCGCGCGCGCGCGAGCGGCTCGATCTCTGCGCGACGGCCGCCGCCGCCGCCGCGGCGCTGCAGCGCCCCGTGCAGCGTGCCGGCGGACTCGCCGCGAAGCTGCGGCAGGCGCCGGCAGCCTGAAGCCGGTTCGGATACCTGCCGGTTCAGCCGCGCGACGCACGCTGCGGGCAGTAGCACCGGAAAGCTCTCCTGTTCCGGCGGGAGCGGAGTTTCGGAACTGACGGACTCGATGGAGGTCCGTCGAAAGACCGATCGCGGCGCCATTGAACATCCGATCGGATATTCAACCGCCCGGCGAACCCCTCTCCCGCGAAGGGAGAGGGGAGGATCTCGGCGCGCCCGGCGCCGGCCGGACGGTCCGTCAGTACTTCTGCAGCAGCACGCTGCGGTTGACGCCGTCGACGTTGTAGCTGAAGTTCGCCTGCGTGCCCGAAGTGAAGGTCAGGGTGAAGGTGCCGACCTGGGTCAGCACGCGCGCGTCGGGGTTGTAGGTCGGACCCCACGGCGAGCCCGTGAACTTCACGACGCGGCCGCCGGCGACGTCCGTCGCGCTCCACTGCGGGTCGAGCTGGTACCAGAACGCGCGGCCCTGGCTGTCGTAGACGAACCAGACCGCGAACAGCGTGTTGCCGAACTGGAACATGCTGATGCCGCGGCCGCCTTCGGTCCGCACGTCCCACTGGCCCGTGTAGTCGCGCGACGGGCCCGGGCCGGTCGAAGCCGGCACGAGGTATTGCTCGATCGACGGGAAGATCAGGTCGAGGCGCGAATAGACGTCCACATTGCCCGAGGATTCGCCCTGTCCCGAGTTGCTGCACGACGCGCTGCCGCCGAACAGTCCGCCGCGCAGCTGGTAGCCGCCGTTGGTCGCTATCGTGAACAGGCCCGAGCCGCTGCTGCCGCCTTCGGTCGTGCCCTGGCTCCACGACGCCTTCCAGGTGCTGGTGGCGGTCTGGCCGTCGAACGTGACGTTCTCGCGCGTGCCGCTGTTGTTGCCGATGCTGACCTTCTTGATGTCGCCCGAAGGATGGTGGATGCCGGTGACCGCGACCGGCGGCGTCAGCGGATTGGCGTTCCAGCCGGCGAAGACCGCGCCGGCCGGCGGCGTCGAATTGAGTTTGAGCAGGGCGCCGTCGGTACTGCCCTGCGAATACAGCAGCTGCGCGCCGCCGGTCAGCTGGGTGTTCGGGCCGGACTGGTCGACGCCGCAGGTCGGCGTCTCGTAGTTCCAGAACGTCGCCAGCGACGAGGCTTCGCTCTGGTCGCCGATGCAGTGATGCGCGGTGAAGAACCACGGTATCTGGCTGCTGTCGTCGGTGTCGTTAAGCAAGGTGCCGGTGCAGGTATAGCTGCCGCCGCCGGACTGGAACACCATGCGCGCGACCGCGTTCTTGGCGTTGACGAAGGACTGGCCGAGGCTGCCGGTGCGGCAGACCACGTCGATGTTGCAGGAGCCCGAATCGCCGAGCGCCTTGCTGTGCGCGGCGGTCAGCGGCGACACGAGCAGGTGCGACAGCGAGTCCACGCGCAGCGCGACGCCGGCGGGGTCGATGCCGGCCGGCACGAACAGTTCGAGCTGCTGGCGTTCGCCCTCGGTCACCGCGGTCCAGAACACGCCGTCGCCATCGGCCTGATTGCGCGCGGCGGCCGCGTCGGTCGCATGGATCACGCCGTCGGCGCCGGCCACGCGCAGCTCCACGCCGTCGGGCCAGTTCTTGCCGCGCAGGCCGACGCGCAGCGCCACGGCGCCCGGCGAGGCCACGTCCAGGCGCAGTACGGCGCCGCCGTCGACGTACTGCAGCTGCGGCTGCGGCAGATCATCGACGGCTTCGCTCGCGATGCCGCGGCTGATGCCGATCTGCAGGCGGCGATTGCCGTTGCTTTCGTTGCGCCGCTTGACGGCCGCGGCGCGCTCGTCGGCCAGCGCCGGCAGTTGCAGCAGCGGGGCGGCCGCGGTGGCCTTGGCGCCGCTGCGCCAGTGCTCGGATTTCGGCGCAGCGGCCGCATCGACGCGAAGTGCTTCGCTGGAGGTTTCCAGGATGACGGCCGCCTGGGCGCCGCCGGTCAGCAGCAGGGACAGGACCAGGCTCAAAGAGCGCACTTTCATGATCGACTCCAGCAATGAATCCAAGGGCCTGTGCCGGCCCGGCGTTGGATAATACGCCGGCCGGCGTCGAATCCTGTCAGCTCGCGCAAGCGCTTGATTCGCCGGCTGCGCTGCGGCTTTCGTCGCCGTTCCGCCACGAAACGATGACGGCGCATTAACTTGCCCGCGCGTATACCGGCATTCCCAGCCACCGTGGTTTTCCGAGGACGCCATGAACGAGCGTCGCACCCTTGTTTCGCCGTTGCGCATGCCGGCGCAGAGCACCGACCGCATCGACTTGTCCTCGCATTGGGAACTGACGTACTGGGCAACGCAGTGGGGCGTGTCACCCGAACAGATCGTCAAGGCCGTGGCCTCGGTCGGCACGAACCTGCGCCTCGTGCGGCGCGAATGCGCGGCCGTGCGCAGCCTGCGCGTCTGACTCGCGCGGAGAGGCCGGAGCAGCGGCGGGCGACCTGCGTCACGCTGCCCGTCGACGCCGGTAAAGCGGTTACCTCGCCACCGTGCATCACCCGTTGACCGACCGTCGCCGCGCTCGAGCGCGCTCCGGCTTCACGATTCGGCCAATTTCTTCTTCGACCTGACGCGCGTGCGTCCGCCGGGTTTCGCCGCGCGTGACGGCTGCGGTGCTCGGTCTCGCGGCCGGGCGCGGCGAACCTGGCCGGCGGTGCCCGCCGCGGGCGAACGCCGGCCCTCGCGGGAG
>NZ_JANFVR010000429.1 GCF_024609805.1 Tahibacter caeni
GCCGCCGGTGCCGCGGCCCGCTGCGCCAGATCGGCCCGCAGCCGTTGCAGGCGCCGGCGCTGCTCGTCGAAATCGGCCGGCGCGCGGCGCAGGATCGGCTCGCTTTCGTCGAGCGACGCAGCCGCCGCGGGCAGGTCGCCGCGCAGCAGCGCGACCTGCGCGAGCCCGAGCAGGCTGTGGCCGACTTCCGGATGATCGGCGCGCAGCTGGCTGCGCTGGCTTGCGAGCGCGGCACGGTAGAGCGGTTCCGCCGCGTCGGGCTGCCCGCGCGCGACGAGCACGTCGGCGAGATAGCTGCGGGCCGCGGCGATGCGCGCGTGATCCGGCGCGAGATGCCGCTCGACGATACGCAGGCTGTCGCGCAGCGCCTGTTCGGCGGGCTCGAGGCGGCCCTGCGCCAGTAGCACGGTGCCGAGCCGCGCGAGGGTCTGCGCGGTTTCGGCGTGGTCGGCGGCGTACAGCTGCCGGTCGATCGCCTGCGATTCGCGCAGCGCGGCCTCGGCTTCGTCGAGCTTGCCGCGCTGCTGCAGCGCATAGGCCAGTTCGTAGAGGGTGATGGAGACGTCGGCGTTGCGCTCGCCGAGCAGGCGGCGCCGCACGGCCAGCGCGCGGCGCAGCAGGGATTCGGCTTCGTCGTTGCGGCCGAGCGACACCAGGGTGCGTCCCAGATGCGTCATCACGTTGGCGGTGGACAGGTGCGTTTCGCCGAGCGTGCGCAAGCGTTGCGCGAACACTTCGCGGAACGCCGCCTCGGCCGCGGCGTAATCGCCGAGCGTGCGCCGCAGCAGACCGATGTTGACCAGGGTGGACAGCACCGGCGGCGCCGCGTCGCCGAGCGCGCGGCGGCGCAGGGTCAGCGATTCCTCGTACAGCGGCAGGGCCTCGGCGTTGCGGCCGGCGTCGTACAAGGTCAGCGCCAGGTTGTTGAGCGAGCGGCCGATCAGCACCGGATCGGACGGCGCCATTTCGCGGCGCAGGCTCAGCGCTTCCCGATGCAGCTGCTCGGCCTGTTCGTACTCGGCGTTCGAGCGCCGCAGTTCGCCGAGCGTATCGATGCTGTCGGCCAGCTCGGCCGGCTCCGGCGGCTGCCGCGCGCGGCGCAGCGCGACCGCGCGCTCGGCCAGCGCGATGCCCTTGCGGAATTCGCCGAGCTGGCGATACGCGTTGGCCATCAGCACGAGCAGCCGCGCCTGCACGGGCGGGTCGTCCTTCAACTGGTCGCCGACGTCCCGGGCGCCGCGGTCGAGCACGTCGCGCAAGGTCGGCGCCGCGCCTTCGGCCGGATTCGGATTGGCGCCCTCGAACAGGCGGCCGAGAAACTGGGCGACGCGCTCGGCGGCCTTGCGCTGGTATTCGGCGCGGTCCTGCGCCGCGGCGCTGCGATCGCGTTCGTCGCGCAGCCGCACGGCCAGCACCGCCAGCGATACCGCCGCGCCGACGATGAGGGCGAGCGCCGCGGCCGCGAGCGCCACGCCGGCGCGATGGCGGCGCAGGAACTTGCGCGTGCGATAGCGCAGGGTGTCCGGCCGGGCCTTCAGAGGCTGGTTGCTCAGGTAGCGCTCGATGTCGTCGCCGAGCTGCTGCGCCGTCGCATAGCGCCGCTCCGGTTCCGCGGCGAGCGCCGCGAGCACGAGCGTGTCCAGGTCGCCGCGCAGCCGTCGCGACCAGGACTGCTGCTGCGCCGGCATGTTCCAGGGCGGCACATCCGGCGGGCGTTGCAGGACGGCGGTGCTCGGCCGCCGCGGAGGCAGCGAGGGATCGGTTCCGCTGCGGGGCCGCTCGCCGACGAGTAGCTGGTACAGGATCACGCCGAGCGAATACACGTCGCTGGCCGTCGTGACCGGTTCGCCGCGGATCTGTTCCGGGCTCGCGTACTCGGGGGTCAGCAGGCGCGTCTCTGGCGCGTCGTCGCGGCGCGGCGCGCCGTCGAACGGCAGCAGCAGCTTCGCGATGCCGAAGTCCAGCAATTTTGGCCGGCCGTCGGCGGCGACGAGGATGTTGCCGGGCTTGAGGTCGCGATGGACGACGAGGTTCTGGTGCGCGTGCTGCACGGCCTGGCAGACCGCCAGCAGCAGGCGCAGGCGCCCGGGAATGTCCAATGCGCGCGTTTGTGCGAACTGCGTGATCGGCTCGCCTTCCACGTATTCCATGACGAGGTAGGGCGTGCCGTCGGCGGCGACGCCGCCGTCGAGCAGGGTGGCGATGGCCGGATGCTTGAGGTCGGAGAGGATCTGCCGCTCCAGCGCGAAGCGGGTCTCGAACGCGCTGCCGCGCAGCCACGGACTCAGCATCTTCAGCGCCGCGTGAGCACGATAGACACCGTCCGTCCGTTCGGCCAGGTAGACGGTGCCCATGCCGCCGCTGCCGAGCTCGCGGATCAGGCGCCAGACGCCGAAGGTCGCGCCGGGCGGCAGCGCCGCGTCGTCGCTCGCCATCTGCCGGCCGGCCTTGTCCAGGAGATCGGTGGCCGGTCCGGGACCGTCGTGCGGGCCGGCGTCGAGCAGGCCGGCCAGTTCGGCACGCAACGCGGCGTCGCCGGCGCATTCGGCATCCAGATAGGTGCTGCGCCGTTCCGGCGGTAGCGCGAGCGCCGCGTGGAACAGCGTTTCGAGGCGCCGGAAGCGGACTTCGTCCAGGCTCACGCCAGCAGGGCCTGGCGCAGCCAGGCCTTGGCGAAACGCAGGTCGCGGTCGATGGTCGCTTCGGACACGTCCAGTACCTGCGACATTTCGAGATAGGACAGTCCGCCGAAGTAATGCAGCTCCAGCACGTCGCGCTTGCGCGGATCGACGGCGGAGAGCTGGGTCAGCAACTGGTCGAACGCGAGGACGTCGGGCGGCGACTGGCCGTCCTCGACGTCGTCGGCCTGCAGGGTGACCGCGGCTTCGCCGCCGCCGCGCTTGTCGCGCTGCTTGCGGCGGGCATGATCGACGAGCACGTGGCGCATCTGGCGCGCGGCGATCGCGAAGAAGTGCGCGCGATCCTGCCAGTCGACGGCCGGACCGATCAGGCGCAGGCAGGCTTCGTGGACGAGTTCCGTGGCGTCGAGCGTGACGGGCCCTTCGCGACGCAGGTGCCGCTGCGCGAGCAGGCGCAAGTCGCCGTAGACCAGCGGCGCGAGCCGGTCGAGCGCGCGCACGTCGCCGTTGCGCCACTCGCTCAGCAGCTTCGTGATCGGGGGCTGTTCGGGTGCGTTCATCCGGAAGGGGTCGACGGCGCGCGCGTCCGAGGATAGCAGGTGGGCAGCGGGCCCGGCGCGGCGCGGGCGAGGCGGCGAGCAGCGCGGCGGTAATGCCGCCCGTGCCGGTTATGCCCCGGCACGGGCGCGGCGGATGCCGCGTCGCCGGGCTGCAGCACGTTTCGGCGCGG
>NZ_JANFVR010000043.1 GCF_024609805.1 Tahibacter caeni
CCCCCCCCCCCCCCCACCCCCCCCCCCCCCGGGGCCCCCCCCCCCCCCCCCCACAACCCTGAGGATTGATGGGTAAAACATGAATGCGACCGGCCGGGCGAGCGGCCGCGCCGACGAGCCGCCCGGCGGCGTTCTCTTCCGCGCGCGACCCGCCGCTCAGCCGAGGCTGGTCTTCAGACGCAGCCGCACGACGCGCAGGTTGCGCCGGTCGGTCTGCGGAACGTCGTCGAGTACTTCGATCGCACGGAACATCGTCGTGTTCGTGCGCAGGCGCTGCAGCAGCGGATCGACCGACTCGGAACCGATCACGTCGAGCTCGGCGATATAGCCGTCGTCGGCGTCCTTGATGCCGCGCACGCTGATCATCGGAGACCGCAGGCGATCGATCTCGTGCTGCACGCGGAACACGCTCGGATGCCAGCCGCGTGCGGTGATGCCCGGCGCGATGCCGAACAGGAACTCCATGTAGTACTGGTTGTTCGACCAGACCGGCGCCTGAGTCGTGACGTACAGCAGGCCGGCTTCGTGCAGGCGATCCTCGAAGGCCACCACGTCCTCGGCACGCGAGGCGTTGAGGCTCGCGCGCACGCGTCCGCCGCGATCTTCGAGCCCGCCGAGCCGCACGTCGCCGAGCACGCCCTGGAGCTGGCGGCGCAGGTCGGCGACGGCCGGCGAGTCCGGCGCCGGCACGTAATCCTTGGCGGGCCGCGGCTCGCGGATGCCCGGCCAGCGGATGCCGTCGATCACCGTGCGGCCGGTGCCGGGCTTGGGCACGCTGATGCGCGCCGACTCGTAGCTGTACAAGGTGTAGCGCTGGCCGCCGTGGAACTCCGCGGAGAGGCCGAGTCCCTCGCCGGAACGCGAGAGCCTGACGACCGAGCGGCCTTCGAGATGGCCGTCGTCGGTTTTGCGGGCCGACTCCACCGAATTGCGCAGCACGATCGCGCCGGCGGCGCAGTCGTACTGGGCGCCGCGCGTCAGGGTCAGGCTGGGCCGGCTCGCCATCGCGCCGCTGCGGCCGCTCTTGATCCAGAAGCTCAGCGACTGCGCGGCGTCGCCGGAGATCTTCACTTCGCTGTCGGTGAAGCCGGCCGATTGGAGCTTCAACGCCTCCAGCGCATCGCCGAGCACCGGCCCGAAGCCGTCGACGCGGTAATGCCCGGTCAGGTCGGGGCAGCCGTCGTCGGCGCGCACCGGCGGAACGGCCACGGCCATCAGCACGAACACGCTCCAGGCCAGCTTCATCCGCTCGCGGCGGCAGCGCCAACGCCTCATGTCTCGCTCCTCGGGAATCCCGTTCCGCCGGTGCGCGCAGGTTACGGGAACGCGGCCCGTTCCGGACAGGGAACCGGTGCGGCGCCCGCCGCCGGCCGTGGAGATCCGGGCGCCGTCGGGTGGCGAGCCGACGCAACGGGCTGATCGCACACGAAATAATTTCCGCGTCAGTCACTCCAAACCTTTCCGTCAGGCACACCTGCCCGCGCTTCACGAGTCTTGCCGCGTCGCGCCGGACCGCCGGCGCCGGCCTTCCTCATCACCGGAGCAAGACCATGCGTACCCGCTTTCTCCTCCCTGCCTTGCTCGCGCTCGTGTTCGCGGCGCTGCCGCTGCAGCCGGTCTGGGCCATCTCCTATTGCGTCGGCACGATTTCGGATCTCAAGGCCAAGCTGGCCGAAGCGAGCACGAATGGTTTCTCCGACGAAGTAAAGATCCGCTCGGGTTTCTACCAACCGACCGCGGCCCAGTGCGACGCGCTGGCCTGTTTCGAGGTGCACGTGACCGACGGCGAAATGCTGCGCATCAGCGGCGGCTGGGACGCGACCTGCCAGACCCAGAGCGCATATCCGCAGGACACGATCTTCGAGGGCAGCAATCTCTACCGGCTGTTCTTCGTGGAATGGCAGCACGCGAACATCGACGACAACACGCGCTCGGGTTTCCGCAACATCGAACTGCGCAACGGCCTGGCGACGTTCGGCAGCAGCGGCGGCTGTGCGTCGTTCTCGAACAACAGCGGCGACCTGACGATCGACCGGAACGTGTTCACCGGCTGCGCCGTGTACAACGGCTCCGGTGGCGGCTTCGCGGCATCCGCGCGCCAGCTGTTCGTGCGCAACAACCTCGTCGTCGACAACGTCGCGCGCTACGGCGCCGGCGTCTATCTCGACGTGACCCGCTCCACCCTGCTCGGCAGCAAGAGCAGCTACGTGTCGAACAACACGTTCGCGGACAACCTGTCGACCCTCGGCGCCGACGGCACCGGCGGCCTGCAGCTGCTGAGCTCCACGGCCTCGGTGAGCCAGGTCTACCTGACCAACAACATCATCCACGGCAACGACGCCGGGACCAACCGCGTCGATCTCGACATCGACACGGCGCGGATCTACAGCGCCAACAACCTTCAGGGCACGCAGCGCGGCACGCCCGGCCCGGGCAGCACGAACGGCGCGAACAGCGCCTTGAATCCGCGCTTCGTCGGCGGCAACAGCTACGCGCTCGCGCCCGAGTCGCCGGCGCGCAACCGCGGCCTGGACTCGCCGCCGGGCGGCGCGCTGGCCCAGGACCTGTCGGGCGGCGCGCGCGTCTTCGGCAGCCATATCGACATCGGCGCCTACGAGGCTCACGACGACGTGATCTTCGCCGCGGACTTCCAGTAGGAATCGGCGGACGACAGGATCGGACGTGCTGCAGCGGCGCCGCGCGCCCGGCGTCCGCCATCTCGATGCCGGGCGCGGCGGCCGCCGCGCCCGATCCGTTTCCTTTCTTCTGTCCTCAGCCCGCCGTGGTCAGGACGCCGGCAGCCGCCTCGCGCAGCACCTGGCCGATCTGCTGCAAGGTGCTCGAACGGATCGCGGCATGCTGCCAGTACAGCGGCACGTCGAGCCGGCGGGCCGGATCGACGATGACGATGCGTTTCTCGCGCAGCGCCGGCGCGATCAGCGACTCGGGAGCGAGGCACCAGCCGAGGCCGCGCGCGGCCGCGTCGATGAACCCCGTCGACGTCGGCAGGTAGTGCATGGGCGGAGCGAGCTTCGCCCGCGTGACCTTGCGCACGAAGCGCCACTGCAGCGCATCCTTGCGGTTGAACACGATCATCGGCGCGCGGGCCAGGGTCTCCGCCGCGATGCCGGCGGCGAAATAGCGCGCGGCGAACGCTGGCGCCGCGATCGCGCGATAGCGCATCGCGCCCAGCGCATGCACGTTGCAGCCCTGCAGCGGCGCCGCCTCTGCCGTTACAGCGCCGAGCACCGAACCGTCGCGCAGCAGGTCGAGCGTGTGGTCCTGGTCGTCGACGCGCACGTCGAACAGATAGCCGTACCGCTGATGCAACTGCGCGACGGCAGCGATGAACCAGGTCTCCAGCGAATCGTCGTTGACCGCGACCGGAATCGTCCGCGCGACGGCCGGTGTGCTGCGTTCGGGCAGGAAGTCGGCCAGCGCCTCGGCTTCCAGCGCCTGCATCGGCCGCACGCGGCGCAGCAGCTGTTCGCCGGCCGGCGTGGGCCGGCACGGCGCCTGGCGCACGACGAGCACCTGGCCGAGACGATCCTCGAGCGCCTTGATCCGCTGCGACACGGCCGACGGCGTGACTGCGAGCCGGCGCGCCGCGGCGTCGAAGCTGCCCTCCTCGAGCACGGCCGCGAACGCGGCGAGTTGCGGATGGATCAGGTCCACGGCGAAATCCCGGCATTAGCTAAGCTTCATAGCCTAAAGGAAAATTAGCTTTCCTGAAGCGGTGCCGACCGGCAGGCTGCGCCTTCCCTTCTGCGGACCACGCCATGTTTCTCGCTGCCGCTTCCGCCGGTTTCGCCGCGAGCGCCGGTCTCATCATCGCCATCGGCGCACAGAACGCGTTCGTGCTGCGCCAGGGCCTGCGACGCCGCCACGTCGGCACCGTCGTCGCGGTCTGCCTGTTCGGAGACATCGCGCTGATCCTCGGCGGCGTCGCCGGCATCGGCGCACTCGTGCAGCGATGGCCGGCGCTACTGCAGGCGCTGCGCCTGGGCGGCGCGGCGTTCCTCGGCGCCTACGGCCTGCTGGCGGCACGGCGCGCCTGGCGCGGCTCCTCGGCGCTGGCACCGACCGGCGCCGACGAAACGAGCCGGCGCCGGGCGCTGCTGACCTGCCTCGCCTTCACCTTCCTCAACCCGCACGTCTACCTCGACACCATGGTGCTGCTCGGCAGCCTGTCGACGCGCTATGCGGGCGCCGGGCGCTGGGCCTTCGCGGCGGGCGCCTGTGCCGCGAGCCTCGTCTGGTTCACGAGCCTCGGCTACGGCGCGCGCCTGCTGCTGCCGGTGTTCCGCAGCCCGCGCGCCTGGCGCGTGCTCGACACCGTCATGGCCGCGTTCATGCTCGCGCTCTGCCTGCTGTTGCTGCTGCGCCCGATCCGTTGAATCCCGCGCCGATCCGGCGTCGTGCCGACGCACCAACTGGCCCTGGCGCGAGAGCGCGGCGAAACCGCTCAGCCGATGACCACGCTGAATCGCTTCCGGGAATTGATTTCTTTTTGCGTCCGGTCCATTCGGCTGCGACCCTGTCGTCGCGCCGTAATCGAGTGGGCGCACGCGCCGCGCTAGGCGCGCGTGGCCAGCCAGATGCGATGGCGCATGCCGCGCTTGCCGAGCGCGCGCACCGGCATTTCCTCGGCCGCGAATCCGGCGTGCTTCAGCCGCTGCGTGAACGTCGGCGCCGGATACGCCGACCATACCGCCAACACGCCTTGCGGACGCAGCGACGCGTGCGCGTCGCGCAATCCGGCCGCGTCGTAGAGACGCGAATTGCCGTCACGCGTCAGCCCGTCCGGACCGTTGTCGACGTCGAGCAGGATCGCGTCCCATGCCTGGCGCGTGCGCAGGAGCGCGGCGACGTCGCCCGCGTGCACGCGTGTGCGTGCGTCGCGCAGCGGTTGGCCGGCGAAGTCGCCGAGCAGGTCGCGGTTCCATTCGATCACGCCGGGAACGAGTTCGGCGACGGCGACTTCGGCATCGTCGCGCACGTGGCGCAATGCCGCGCCGAGCGTGTAGCCGAGCCCCAGCCCACCCACGAGCACGCGTGCCTGCGCACGTGCCGCGATGCGCGCGCAGGCGAGCTCGGCCAGTGCTTCTTCCGAGCCGTGCTGGCGCGTGGACATGAGATCGGTGCCGTCGTCGAGCTTGATGACGTAGTGCTCGCCGTCGCGGAACAGGCGTAGCGCGCCGCCGCCGGGGATCGGCGCCGTGGCGAGCAGCGGCATGCGTGGCGCGTGCGGGCGAGTCGGAGGGTTGGACACGGGAGTCACGCGGACGATCGGGGGCGCGAGCGTAATCCCTCGCCTGTGGCCGCGCCAGCGACCGTACGACGCAGGGCCAAGGCACTGCCGATCCCGTTCGCAAAGCCGCCGACGGACGACCACACACTGCTTTTCCGGTCAGGGCGTCGGCGTTCCGCCATGAACCCACCCCCTTCCTGTGCGATCCTGTGAGCATCCATCGGGGGAATCCATGAACACCAAACACGTCTGCGGCCTGCTGGCCTGCCTCGCGCTGGCCGGCTGCGAACGCGACGCGCCGGCTCCGCCGCCGCCGAAGCCGGTGCCGGCCGCCGCCGCACCGGCAGCGCCGCCGTCCCGGCCCGCGACCTTGAAAGAGGCGCGGCAGAACTTCCGCAGCGCCTTGATCCGCCAGACCACGCCGCGCGAGCCGATTCCGGTCGCGCCGCCGGACGTCTTCCGCACGACTACCTACGACGCGGCTGCCGGCAAGCTCGCCGCCTTCGTGACCCCCGACCCGAACGACGGCAAGAAACATCCGGCCATCGTCTGGATCACCGGCGGCGACTGCAATTCCATCGGCGACGTCTGGACGGCGGCGCCGGCGAGCAACGACCAGACCGCCGCCGCGTATCGCGAAGCCGGCGTCGTCATGCTGTTTCCGTCGCTGCGCGGCGGCAACGAGAATCCCGGCCAGCGCGAAGGCTTTCTCGGCGAAGTCGATGACGTGATCGCCGCGGCCGATCATCTGGCGGCGCTGGACTACGTCGATCCCGACCGCATCTACCTCGGCGGGCACAGTACCGGCGGCACCCTGGTCCTGCTCGCCGCCGAATACTCGGACCGGTTCCGCGCCGTGTTCTCGTTCGGCCCCGTCGACGAAATCGCCGGCTACGGCAGCGAGCTCCTTCCGTTCGACACGCACCGGCCGCAGGAGCTCGAGCTGCGCTCGCCGGGACGCTGGCTCGGCTCGATACGCTCGCCGACCTTCGTGTTCGAAGGTCTGGATCGCGGCAACGCCGGCCCGTTCCATGCGATGAACCTGGCCTCGACGAACCCGCGGCTGAGCTTCGTCGCGGTCGACGGCGCCGACCATTTCAGCGTGCTCGCGCCGATGAATCGCCTGATCGCGCGGAAGATCCTCGCCGACGCCGGGCCGGCCGCTGCGTTCGCGTTTCCGGACAGCGAGATCCGCGACGCGCTGCGCTGATCCGGCCGGCGGAACGGCGGCATCGGGTTCCTTCGCCGAGCGAACCCGATGCCGCGCCGGCGCCCTGCTCTATTGCTGCCGGTCCGCCGATCCCGTACGCCGACGCGCCAGGTACGGCAGAGCGAACAGATACAGGCCCGTCACGACGAGCAGGGTCAGCGGCAGCAATGGCACGTACGACACCCACACCAGGGGCTTGTTCTGCGCCAGCGCAATGAACGTCGCGACGACGCTGAGCGTGAACGCGATCGACACCCAGCGATGGAACTGCCGTATCCAGGTATTCCAGTTCATGCGTCTCTCCCGTGGAAACTGCCGGCGAACGCCGCGAGTTCACGCACATCGGTGAACGGCGCGGGGTTTCTCGCGGATGCGGCGTCAGCGCTGCTGGATGCGCAGCAGGTTGCCGGACGGATCGCGCACGGCGCAGTCGCGCACGCCGTAGGGCTGGTCGGTCGGCTCCTCGACGATCTCGGCGTCGCGGGACTGCAGCCGCGCGAACACGCCGTCGAGGTCGGACGTCGCGAGCAGCAGGGTCGCGTAAGTGCCCTTGGCCATCATCTCGCCGATCGTGCGGCGCTCGTCGTCGGTGATGCCGGGGCCCGCGGCCGGCGGATGCAGCACGATCGACGTGCCCGGCTGGCCGGCCGGACCGACGGTGATCCAGCGCAGGCCGTTGTAGCCGACGTCGTTGCGCACCTCGAAGCCGAGCGTGTCGCGGTAGAACGCCAGCGCGGCGTCCGGATCGTTGTGCGGCAGGAAACTCGCGTGAATCGTGACGTTCATGACGGTCGTGCTCCCGGTGTGGACAGGGCGGTCATGCTACGTCGGTCCCGGCGGCCGGCGCTTCTCGATTCCTGACCGGTCGCGTCACCTGCCGGGCCATGCAGGACGGAATTCCGGCCGTCGCCTGCGCCGCCTCGCGCCGATAGACGCTCGGCGACACGCCGACGAGCTCGGTGAAGCGCGTGCTGAACGTGCCGAGCGAAGAACAGCCGACGGTGAAGCAGATCTCCGTGACACTGAGATCACCGCGGCGCAGCAGCGCCATCGCGCGCTCGATGCGCCGCGTCATCAGATAGGCGTAGACCGACTCGCCGTAAGCGAGCCGGAACTGGCGGCTCAGATGCCCCGCCGACATGTGCACGCCGCGCGCGAGCGCTTCCACGTCCAGCGGCTGCGCGTAACTGCGGTCGATGCGGTCCTTGACGCGTCGCAGGCGCGCGAGATCGCGCAGGTTCGGCGTGGCGGCGGATCGGGAACTCACCGAGTGATGCTGCCATCGCGGCGGGGCTGGCTCAAGCCGGCGCAGCGGAAGCGCGGCACGGAGTCAGTGCACGTGATCTGCGGAGGCTGCTTTCTCGGACCACGCCGGTTCGACTATATAGGCAGCGGCGAGTCTACGGTTCGGAGACTGCATGATGGCCGTCAAGAAATCTGCAAAGTCCATGAAATCCTCCGGCAAGGCGACGGCCAAGCGGACCGCCGCGAAAAAGCGCGGAACCGCAACATCGTCAGCGGGCGAGACTGCGGATTCGCCGCGGCTGCTATCCGGCGGCAATCCGCAGATCGCCAAGGGCTACGGCGACGCGCCGGTGCAGGCGTACATCGCCGCCATGCCGGGCTGGAAGAGCGCGGTCGGCCGGCGGCTCGACGCGTTGGTCGAACGCACGGTTCCCGGGGTGCATAAGGCGGTCAAGTGGAACTCGCCGCTGTACGGGATCGGGGGCCAGGGCTGGTTTCTCGGCGTCCATTGCTACGCGCGCTACGTCAAGTTCGCATTCTTCCGCGGCGCGGCGCTGCGGCCGCTGCCGCCGGTCGCATCGAAGACGCCGCAGGCGCGTTATTTCCACATCCGCGAGGACGACGAGATCGACGAGGCGCAGCTGGCCGACTGGATCCGCCAGGCGAGCCGGCTGCCCGGCGAACGCATGTGAACCACCGCGGGCATGACGCGGGCGGCGGAATCTCCGCCGGACCGGCCTGCCGTCGATCGGCGATTCCGCCGGCCAACCGATCAACGAGGAAAATTCATGAAGAAGACAAAAATGGACTCGACCGGCACTGCAGGCGGCGCGAGAACGACGACGCCTGCGAAGAAGGCCGCGGCCGGGGTAAAGGTCGCGGCAACGAAAACTGCTCCGGCGAAGAAAGCGGCTGCGGCAAGGGAGACCACGCCGGCGAAGAAAGCAGCCGCGGCAACGAAGGCGCCGGCCGCCCGTTCTCAGCCGAGCTCGAAAGGAATGACGAATCGCGCGAAAACGGCGAACCCGGCGGACGCGTCGCAGATGATCGACGCCAGAATCGCCGAGCTTCGCGACTGGCGCGGCGAAACGCTGGCGCGTCTGCGCGAGATCATCCGCCAGGCCGATCCGGACGTCGTCGAGGAATGGAAATGGGGCATTCCGGTCTGGTCGCACGCCGGCATCCTCTGCACCGGCGAGGTCTACAAGGCGGGGGTCAAGACGACGTTCGCGAACGGCGCCGCGCTCGAGGATCCGTCGGGCCTGTTCAATTCGAGTCTCGACGGCAACACGCGGCGCGCGATCGACTTCCGCGTCGGCGACGCGATCGATGCGAAGGCGTTCGCGGCGCTGATCCGCGCGGCCGTGGCGCTGAACACGGCGAAGACGACGGCCTCGCGCCCTGCCCGTCCGGCGAGGTGATCGACAGCGACCCGACGAAGCCGTCCTCCCGGCCTGCGCTCCAACCGGAGCGCAGGCGCAGCGTGCAACGAGGGCGGATCGGATCAGCAGCCCTGCACCGATGCGGCGCGCGGCTCGCTCACGCGGCGCCTGACCGCATCGGGCAAGGCGCGCTTTTCGCGAGGGTGCATCGGCGCGGCGCGCGCGATGCTCGCCGTCACCGCGTCGGCCGCAGCGACGCAGGGGCCGATATTCCTGCAACCGGAACCGGATCGGGCAGGCCGCGGAGTCTGCGCGTCGCGTCGTGCCGTTCGTCGGCGCTCAGGTCGTCGAGGAACACGATCTCGCCGGCCGCGAGCGTCGCGACCGGCAGGCCGTCGCGGTAGAGCACGCGGTTGCCGGGAATGCGCGCGACCTTGTCGCCGGGCAGCAGGGTGCCGAGCAGATTGGCCGGGTCGGTCGCGGCAACGGCGATCCACTGGTTGCGATGCTCCTCGCGACGCACGCGGCGCAGCGCGGCGACGGCTTCGGACAGCGCGAACTGCTCGCCGGTGATGCCGCTGATGAAACGGCCGCCGCGGATTTCGCCTCTGGCTTCGAGACGCTGGTAGATGCGCACGAGCTCGCGCCACGGCGGCAGCCAGGCCGCCTCGCGTTCGAGCAGGCGCCAGCAGACCACGCCGTAGCGGCGCAGCAGCACGCGCGCGACGTGTTCGACGTCCTCGGTGTGGACGGCCTTTTCGGGCACGCGGATCAGCGCCCAGCGGCCGGCGTCCTGGATGCCGAACAGCGCCGGCTTGCGCCGGCGATGGCGCGAGCCGGCGCCGTCGCGCTTGGAGGCCGGAACGAGCAAGGCGCGCAGGCCGGCGAAGCTGTCGCAATGAGCGCGGCCGCGCACGACGAGTTCGGCGAGCGCGTCTTCGAGTTCGGTGCGCAGCAGGCGCGTCGCGTCGGCGATTTCGTCGAAGAACGACGCGCCGTGTTCGGCCAGATACGCAGCGACGCGCTGCGCGCGCGAACTCGGTTCCGCCGCGTCGTCGGCACGTGCGGCCAGGCGCATCCACAGCGGCGCCGCGCGCCGCGGCAGCAGCAGGATCGGCGTCGCGCGCAGCGAGGCGTTGCCGCGCCCGGACGCGTCGCCGGCGCCGGGCCGCAGCCGCGTCCACAAGGTGCGGCCGGCCGTGCAGAGCTCGTCGAGCCAGCTGATGGAATAGTCGCGCACGCGCGCCGGCAGCAGATCCGCTTCCCAGGCCGCGGCCGGCGCCTCGAAGCCTTCGAGCTGACCGAGCACGCCGGCCAGCGCCTCGGCGCCGCGCAGGCGCTCGGCGTCGCCGAGACGCTGCCAGTCGAACACGAAACGCTGGAAGTCGCGCGGCGCGACCGGTTCGATCTCGCGGCGCAGCTGCTTGAGCGTGTAGCGGTGAATGCGCGCGAGCAAGTGGCGCTCGCACCATTCGTCGGCTGTGCTGCCCGGACTGAAGCGGCCCTGCATGACGTAGCCCTCGCCCTGCAGCGCGAGCAGCGCCGTCGTGACGTCGGCCGTCTCCAGGCCCAGCGAGCGCGCGAGCGCGTCGACGCGCGCCGGTCCCAGGCAGGTCAGCCGCGCGCGCAGCAGTTCGCGCAGGGCGGTTTCGCGCGACCAGTCGGCCTGCGCGTATTCCTCCGGCACGGCGACCTCGGGCGATGCGACCGCGGCCGGATACAGCGCCTGCAGCAGCGGCAGCTGCTCGGTCGCGGTCCAGAACTCTGCGGCGCCGGCCGCGACGCGCGTCGCGCGGCCGGCGGCGGCCAATGCCTGCAGCCAGTCGCTCCAGCCGGCATTCGACGCCGCCTCGGCCAGGGTGACCAGGCCCATGCCGACCAGCGCCTCGTGCATCTCGTCGGCGCCGCGCGGCTGCGGCCAGGCTTCCTCGCGCACGGCGTCGATCGCGGCCGCGTCGAGCCGGCCGAGTTCGTCGGCCGATTCGGCTTCGCGATAGAGCCGGCTCTGCACGGCCTGCGTGCGCCGCTCCTCGAGCGGCGCGTCGTCGAGGAACGCGTACGGCCGCGCGTTGAGGATCTCGGCGGCCAGCGGCGACGGCAGCGGCAGATCGCGCGCGACGACGGCGATCTCGCCGCGTTCGATGCGGCCGAGCAAGGCGAGCCAGCCGTCGGCGTCCATGGCTTCGTGCAGGCAGTCGTCGAGCGTCTGCGCGACCAGCGGATGATCCGGAATCTCGCGCTCGCCGACGATGTTCTCGAGACACGCCACCTGGTCCGGGAACACCGTGGCCAGCAGATCCTCGGACTTCATGCGCTGCAGCTGCGGCGGCACCTTGCGCCCGCCGACGAAGCGCGGCAGCGCGAGCGCGGTCGTCGCATTCCAGCGCCAGCGCACGCCGAACAGCGGCGCGTCGAGCAGCGCCTGCACGAGCACGTCGAGCGCCGTCGCCGAATGCAGGTAGTGCATGACCTCGGGCAACGGGAAGCTGTGGCTCGTCGACAGCGACAGGATGATCGCGTCCTCGGTCGCGGCTGCCTGCAGCTCGAAATTGAACTGGCGGCAGAAACGCTTGCGCAGCGCGAGGCCCCAGGCGCGGTTGAGACGGCTGCCGTACGGTGAATGGATCACGAGCTGCGTGCCGCCGGATTCGTCGAAGAAGCGCTCGAGCACGATGCGCGACTGCGTCGGCAGCTCGCCGAGCGCGGCGATCGCCTTGCCGAGGTAGTCGACGATCTGCCGCGCGGCTTCCTCGTCGAGACCGGGCTCGCGCCGCAGCTGCGCCACGGCCGCCTCGGCGCCGTGCGCGGCGATCGCGGCCGCGACGTTCTCGCGCAGGCGCGACACGCCGAACGACAGCTCGTCGCTGCGCCCGGGCGCCTCGCCGAGCCAGAACGGAATGTTCGGCGGCGCGCCCTTGGCGTCCTCCACGCGCACGCGGCCGGGTTCCACGCGCAGGATGCGATAGCTCGCATTGCCGAGCTGGAACACGTCGCCGGCCAGGCTCTCGACGGCGAAGTCCTCGTTGACTGTGCCGATGGTGTGGGAATCCGGCTCGAGGATCACGGCATAGTCGCCGGTGTCGGGAATCGTGCCGCCGGACATCAGCGCGGTCATGCGCGCGCCCTTGCGCTCGCGCAGCCGCCGGTGCACGGCGTCGCGGTGCACGTAGCCGGCGCGCGCGCCGCGGCGCGTCGTGAAGCCTTCGGCGAGCATGCGCACGACCGCGGAATAGTCCTCGCGGCGCAGCCGCGCGTACGGCGCGGCGCGGCGCACGAGCGCATAGAGCTCGTCCTCGTCCCAGTCGCGGCTCGCGGTCTCGGCCACGAGCTGCTGCGCGAGCACGTCCAGCGGCGCGACCGGTATGCGCAGCGCGTCGAGCTCGCCGCGGCGCACGCAGTCGAGCAATGCCGCGCATTCGACGAGCTCGTCGCGCGACTGCGGGAACAGGCGCGCCTTCGGCACGCCGCCGACCGCGTGGCCGGAACGGCCGGCGCGCTGCAGGAACGCCGCGATCGAGCGCGGCGTCGCGAGCTGGCAGACGAGGTTCACGTCGCCGATGTCCAGGCCGAGTTCGAGCGACGCCGTCGCGACGAGCACCTTGAGCTCGCCGCGCTTGAGGCGCTGCTCCGCGTCCAGGCGCGCCTCGCGCGCGAGGCTGCCGTGATGCGCGGCGACGACGTCCTTGCCGAGACGCTCGCCGAGATGGCGCGCCGCGCGCTCGGCCATGCGCCGCGTGTTGACGAAGACCAGGGTCGTCGCGTGCGCGCGCACGAGCGCGGCCAGACGTTCGTAGACCTGCTCCCACTGGTCGGTCGACATCACCGCACCGAGCGGCGTCGGCGGCAGCTCGAGCGCGAGATCGCGCTCCTTGCCGTAGCCGATGTCGACGATCTCGCAGGTTGGCGGCGTGATACCGTCGCCCGCACCGACCAGGAAGCGCGCGACGGCCTCGATCGGTTTCTGCGTAGCCGACAGGCCGATGCGCACCAGCGGCTGCGCGCACAGCGCCTGCAGGCGCTCCAGCGACAGCGCCAGGTGGCTGCCGCGCTTGCTCGCAGCGACCGCATGAATTTCATCGACGATGACCGTGCGCACCGTGGACAGCATCGCGCGGCCCGAGACCGAGCCCAGCAGCACGTACAGCGATTCGGGCGTGGTCACGACGATGTGCGGCGGCTTGCGGAACGCCTGCTGGCGCTCGGCCGCCGGAGTGTCGCCGGTGCGCACGGCCGTGCGGATCTCCAGTTCGGGCAGCCCGAGCCCGGCCAGTTCGGCGCGGATGCCGGCCAGCGGCGCGTCGAGATTCAGGCGGATGTCGTTGGACAGCGCCTTGAGCGGCGAGACGTAGACTACGGCCGTCTCGTCCGGCAGGCTGCCGGTTTCGAGACCGCGCCGGACCAGGTCGTCCAGCGCCGCGAGGAACGCGGTCAAGGTCTTGCCCGAGCCGGTCGGCGCGGCGACGAGGGTATTGCGCCCGGCGCGGACGGCCGGCCAGGCCAGGCGCTGGGCCTGGGTCGGCTCGGAGAACGTCCGCTCGAACCAGCGGGCGACGGCGGGATGGAAATGCGCCAGCGGCATGGAATCGGAAAAAAGCGGCGGCGACGGCGCCGGTCGGTCTATATAGTGCCGGCGGCCGGCGCCTCAAGCGAAGGCGGCCGCAAATCCGACGCCGGGAGCGCCGCATGCACCACGACACCGAAGCTTTCCGCGCGCGCTATCGCAACCGCATCAGCCGCTGGTACAGCGCCTGGCTGCACGGCGGCTTCGTGCTGATCTTCGGCGCCGCCGCGCTGGCCGTGCTGGCCGCGCGGATCGATGCGCCGCAGGCCTGGCACTGGCTGGCCGTGCCGCTGGCGCTGGTCGTGTTCAACTGGGGCGAATACACCGTGCATCGCCGCTACGGCCACCACAAGCATCGCCTCGGCGCGCTGTTCTACAAGCGCCATACCGGCGACCACCACAGTTTCTTCGTCGAGGCGCGCATGCCCTGGGAACAGGCGCGCGACTGGCGCGTGATCTTCTTTCCGGCCTGGCTGATCGTGCTGTTCTGTGCCGGACTCGTGCCGGCGTATCTGGCGCTCTCCCTCGTCGACACCAACGTCGCCGCGCTGTTCTGCGCGACCCTGCTCGCGGGCTATCTGAGCTACGAGGTGTTCCATGCCTGCGAACACCTGCCGGCGAGCCATCCGCTCGCGCGCCTGCCGTGGCTGCGGCAGATGCGCCGCCTGCACCAGCTGCACCATCGCCGCGACCTCATGCAGACGCGCAACTTCAATCTCGTGTTCCCGCTGATGGACTGGCTGCACGGCACCCTGCACTGGGAACCCGAGGACCCGCGGCTGCCCTGAGCGGCCGCGCCACCGACACGGAGCCGCCATGCCTTCGCAGACCAGCCGCATCCTGCTCGCCGCGACCACCGGGCAGGCCTACGACTACCTGACCACGCCGTCGCGCTGGCACGAATGGCATGCGGCCTCGCTCGGCACGGTGCCGGACGCGCCGGTCTCGCTCGCCGCCGGCGCGACCTTCGAGGAAAACATCCGTGCGGCCGGTTTCCGCCGCCGCCTGCGCTGGCAGGTCGTCGCCGCGCAGCGTCCGGTGCACTGGGAAGCCGTCGCGACGATGGACGACGGCAGCCGGCTGCGGCTGCGCTACGACTTCGCCGCCGACGGCGAGGGCACGACGTTCACGCGCATGCTCGACTATGCGCTGCATCCGCGCTGGCTGCGCGTCGTCGATCTGGTGTTCGGGCGTCGGCGCATACGCCGCGAAACAGCGGCGGCCCTGCAGGCGCTGCAGGCACATTTCGCACGCTGAGCGCGCGCCGGCGCGCACGCACCGGCGCCCTGACCGCCACGTTCGCCGTACTGCCGTGATCCCTGCCTCCCGCTTCTGCGTACGTGCTGAGGACAGCGCCGGAAGACCGGCGTCCATCGACACTACGGAGGAGAGAGTCATGAAATTCACTGCGATTCGTGCAGCGCTGCTGCTGATGCTGGGCATGGGTTGTACCGGCGCCGCGTTCGCGGCCGGCGGCCGCGCGGACGCCGAGACCGGCGCCGACCTGCTCGTCGACGTGACGGCCGGCCTGCCGGGCGCCAAGGGTTTCACGCAGGAAGTCTGGCGTTACGACGGCGTGGCGCGCTTCGCCTCGACCGGCGCCGAACCGGGTGCCGCGGGCAGCGATGCGGCACCGCCGGCCGGCAGCGCGAAGGCCGGCGACGACAAGACCGTCGGTACCGGCGATCAGTACTGGACCGCGGTCAATGCCTCGACCGGCGCGAAGTACCGCATCGAGATGCCGCGCGAACTCGCCCACGAACTGCACCGCCTCGCGCTGCAGTCGGGCCTGGCCTCGGGCGACGCCAAGGACGGCAACGACGAACCGGCCGCGGCCGGCGACGTCGCCGGAATGCTCAAGGGCTGGAGCGACGGCCAGGACTCGCGCACGCGGCGCTACGACAACACCGCGTTTCCGTTCCGCGCGATGGGCCAGATGGCCGGCGGCCCGACGTCGGGCTGCTCGGGCACCCTGGTCGGCCGCCGCCACGTGCTGACCGCGGCGCACTGCCTGTACGACCGCGACGGCGACTTCTGGTACACGATTGCGCAGACGCGCTTCCGTCCGGGCCGCGAAGGAACCTGCGGCAACGAAAGCTGCGAACCCTACGGCGCGCACGACGCGGTCTGGTATTTCACGCCGGAGTCCTTCCGCCTCAGCGACGACAACTGGACCGACGACTACGCGATCATGGTGCTCGGCACGGCGCCCGGCGACGAGACCGGCTGGATGGGCTACGTCATGCTGACCGAGGACGCACTGCACGACTACTGCGACGCCAATGCATTCAGCCTGGGGCAGTGCTTCAACCGCGGCTACCCGGCCTGCGGCCTCGTGAACGCGCCGAACACCTTCGAGACCTGCCGCCAGGGCTGGGCCTACCAGGATGCGACGGCCTGCCACATCGGCAGCTTCGGCGCCGCCGGCAGCGACGGCTGGAAAGCGCGCTTCACGACCAACTGCGACATGTCCGGCGGTCATTCCGGTTCGGCCGTCTACACCAACCGCTGGGCCGGTTCGAACAACGTGGTCATCGGCGTGGTCAGCACTGAATCCTGCCGCACCTGCGCCGCGAAGGACGACTTTCCGAACGGCATCCGCCGCCTGACGCCCGACGTGCTCGACGCGATCAGCTACTTCAAGTCCGCGTTCCCCTAAGCCGCGGACACGATCCGTCGGCCGCGTGAAGCCGGGCGCCCGTCGCTCGGCTTCTCTTTTTTGCGATCGCCAGAAATCCACTGCATCCGGCGCGACCGGCGATCGATGCCGCGAAAAAATTCCTCCGGCCATCGGATCGCATGATGCGCGCGGCGCCGTTACAGCGCTTGCGTAGGACGAGCAGCCGCGCCGCGGCGGCGCCATCGTCCACAAAATCACTGCGACTCCAAGGCTACGACCATGACCCAGCGCCAGATTACCCTGATCAACAATTCCACCGTGCCGACCGCGCTCGCCGTGCTGCAGAACCCGGCCGAGCACGGCAGTCTCGTCGTCGCCTGGCTGGCCAAGTACGCGTATCCGGGCACGCAGGTGCGCTTCACCTGGGACGATGCCGACTTCTGCTTCGTCTGGTCCGGCACGGGCCAGCTGTCGCCCGGCGTCGTCGTCGACGCGGCCCAGATCGTGCCGGCCGACCCGCAGCAGAACAACCGGATCACGCTGTCCTACGACGGCCAGAACCGCACGTTCCGTTTGCACGATCCGCAGGACGGCAGTCCGCCGGGCAGCCTGAGCGTCGTGCAGGACACCTCGATTCCGATGAACGCCGTCGCCACCGGCATCGGCATGGCCGGCAAGCCCAGCGTCGTCACGCAGGCGATGCCGAACATGATCTCCATGTTCACGCCGCGACCGGGCTACTACCTGGCCTTCGGCAATCTCGTGCAGGGCCAGCTGCTCGACCTGTCCACGATGGCCCAGGTCCAGCCCGTCGAATTCCCGCCGAACGTCTACGCGCTGACCGCAACCCTGGGGCCGGACAATCAGTGGACCGTGGTGTCCGACATCCTGACCACGGCCGACACCGACGCCTGAGGCCCGCGCCGCGTTCCGGCGCCGCCGCGACGGCGGCGCCGGAACGCAGATGCGCTAAGCTCGCGCCGCAAAGCCACCGGCGCGATCGGCAGCACGATCGGCCGCTCTGCCCCGTGCCAGCCAGGATCGACTCATGACCAAGCCGCTGCCGTTCCTTCTCGCGCTGCTGCTCGCGGTGCTGCTGACCGGCTGCGCCGAGCCGCTGCCGCCGGAGCGCGCGGACTACGCCGGCGTCTGGCGCAACGAGCGCACGCGGCTGTCAATCTCGCCGGACGGCCGCGTGCTGTACACCACGGGCAACGGCAACATGCACAAGAAGATCGACGCGCCGATCAAGCGTTTCGACGGCGACAGCTTCGCCGTCGGCGTCGGTCCGTTCGCGACGACCTTCGTCGTCTCGGCCGCGCCGCGGCGCGGCGACGACGGCCGCTGGCGCATGACCGTCGACGGCGCCGAGCTCGTGCGCGAATGAGGGTGCCGCTGCGGCTGCAGCAGGGGGCCGCACGGCGGATAGACACGCAAGATGCGGCGATGGCCGCACCGCGATGAAAAGAATCTGCGCATCGCCAGGAACGTAGCGAGTCTGCTGCCAAAGCCGGCAGCTTGTAGGGACTGCGGCACGATGAGAGGATTCCCGCCGAGCCGCCAGTCTTCCGACAATACACAACGCGATTCGCCGGCGTTTACTCGGACCGCGCGAACGTTTTCATGACCTCGATTCAGCCGCGATGACCTGCAGGGAATCTTCCTGAACGAGCCGGAGTCAGGCACTGATTTTTGGAGGTTGCGAGGGAAAGGCAGCAGAACGCAGGAGCCGTGCTGCGGACACATGTTCAGATTTTTCATGGGGAAAGCTTCCACGATGTCTTCCGAAGAAGGAAACTGGGCAATCAGAGTCTGGCGCTCGATAACCGGCGAATTCCGGCATCAGCCGCTGGGCGCGACCTATTACCTATTGGCAGGTCTTGCGCTGCTGCTGACCGCTGTTTCGGCGGCACGCAACATCCTTACCAGTGCTTTCCCTGCCGTCCTTCCTTACCTTCCGGGGACACCATACCTGATCACCGCCGCAGTCCTGCTGCTGGTGGTGCCGTTCGTGAAACTGCGCAAACGCGAAGCTCCGGAACCCGCTCCGAATTCCGTGCTCAATCCTGAGCTCGAAAGCCTACTGACCACCTTCGAAGTCGACGCGTGGAAGACGGGGCGCAAGGTAGTACGGCGAGACCGCATCCGCGCCATCGCACCGACAAGATATTTCACCTATAGGTTTCGTCCGACCGGCTCCGTCACGATGAAGGCACGGCTGGTGGAGCCACGCTCCGCGAAACTTACCGGCCCAGGCCCACAGCACGATTTCATCTTCTATCGGGTGGAGTTCGACGCACCGCTGGCACCGGGTCGCGTTGTCGATGTCTGCCTTGAATACGACGTGGACGACACCAGTTCGACAATGTCGCCTTTTCATTCCTTCGTCGGCGTCGGCTTCCGGAAAGTCACGGAACTTCGCAACGTCGTCCGCTTTCCGAAGGACCACGCGGCCGATGTCACATTCGAGATCACCGATTGGCGGACGGGCTCGCTGACCAACAGGCAGACAGGAAGGTTGCTGCCCGATGAAAAAGGGGAATACACTTGGCAGCCAACGGAGGTTTCCCCTGTCAATATTTATTACGTGTCCTGGAGATGGATTCAATGAGCAATGAATAGCCCCAAAAACACGATTACAGCGCATATCCTGCAGAGGCGGCATTCGACGAATGACCGCCTTTTTTTTTGCGATCGAAACCGCTTGACCTACTGTCGGTCCGAGGCCCCGCGGGAGCACTTCGCAACAGGATCGTCGCACTGACGAGGACGATGACTGCCAGCGCATCCGGCAACGACGACGCGACCAGACGATGAAAAGGAAGATTGTTTCAGCATCGATCGCCGCTACATTGGCTCTTATGAGTCATGGTGCGATCGGCACACGCGTGGTCCGCGAATCGCTGGACAGCGTCGCCGCGCGCGCGTCGCGCATCGTCGTCGCCGAAGTCCTTTCGGTCGACGTGCAGGACGACGACGCCTCGCTCGGCATCGCGATCGAGGCCGTACCCGAGCAGCTGCTGGCCGGCGAACCGACGAACGACGACGCCGCTCTGACCTGCGAATACCGCGAGAACCGCGTGCAGAAACGCGGTTCCGCCGTGCTGTCGCCGCTGGTCAGCGGCTCCGGCGAGGAATTCCACCTGCGCCACGGCGATCGCGTGATCCTGCTGATCGCGGCGCCGGCCGATGCGGCCTCGGCCAGCGTGCCGCCGGGTCATGCGCCGGCACCCGCGGCGACGGATTCCGACCAAGCCGATGCCGACGGCGAAGCCTCTGCCCATGCGGCTGCCGACACGGCGCCGTGTACCGTGCTGCGCGTGGAGCCGCTGCAGAATCGCATTGCGGTGCTGCGCGCGCTGCGCCATGCGGCGGAGGCGCGCGACAGGCAGCGGCGCTGAGCGGACGACGAGAAACCGGCTGGCGCCGCTTGGCGAACGGCGCCGGCACGCCAGCGCACGCGCTCGGGATCGGCCGCCGGCGCCTTGCGCGGAATCCTTCAGTCCGTGACCAGGGTCCGCACCGATACGACTATGATCGTCGCGGGCCGGCAGCGTTTTCCGACCTCGACCAGCCTGGGCCATCCTCCGTGCACGACGACGAACGCTCCGATCGCGACGACACCCAGGTGGCTGCGGTTTCCGCAGCGGCCGCCACTTCGGCGGATCCGACCACACCGGCCGCGCCAACCGGCAGGCGCCGGCGCCGCGTGCTCGTCGTCCTGGCGCTGCTGCTCGCCGCCGGATTCCTCGCGCCGGAGTTCGCCGTGGTTCCGGTCGAAGGCGCCGGCCCGCGCGACTGGAATCCGCGCTCGTTCTGGTTCGAGCCCTGGGGCGCGTCGGGCGTGCACAAGGGCATCGACATCTTCGCGCCGAAGGGGCGCCGCGTCATCGCGACGACCTATGGTCTCGTGCTGTTCCGCGGCGAGATCGCGCGCGGCGGCAAGATCGTCGTCGCGCTCGGTCCGAAATGGCGGCTGCACTACTACGCGCACCTGGACACCGTGCAGGCCGGCGCGCTGACGCCGCTGCTGCCGGGCACGCCGCTCGGCACGGTCGGCGACAGCGGCAACGCCGCCGGCAAACCGCCGCATCTGCACTACGCCGTGGTGTCGCTGCTGCCGCTGCCCTGGAAAGCGACCGCGCAGTCGCAGGGCTGGAAGCGCATGTTCTATCTCGATCCGGCCGAGGTCATCGCGACCGGCGGCAGTCGCTGAAAAATTCTCAGAAATTTCAACTCAACGATCGCGACCCGCGGCGATACTCCGGCCACGCCGTCGGGAGAGAGAGCTGGACCGATACGGCGGCTCCTGCGGTCCCGCGCGCTGCACAGCGCGACTCCCGGCACGCGGTGCGGCGCGGGACCATCGGCCTTCCCTACCGGTCCAGCTCTCTCTCCCGACGGCGCGGACATCGGCGTCCTGGCGACGACCTGCACAGATCTCCTTGACGGCGAACGGCGCAGAGTCCCCTCATTCGCGGCGCAGATTTTTTCCGTTCGCCGCCGTGCGCATCGTCGGTGACGTCGGTCGAGCAATTTCGGCAACACCGGTTCTTGCAGTGCATCGCTGCGCGCGCCGACCGACATCCCGGCGGCGCGTGGGTAAAGTAGCTTTCGATCCCCGCCGCGACGAGCGTCCGCGATGCACAAACCCGACGACACTTCGCCGACCGCCGCACCGGCAGGACGACGACACAAGACCGAAGCCGATTCCGCGCTGGGCCGGCGCGCGCGCCGGTGTGCCGAGATCTTCGGCCGGCGCGTGGCGGTCGACACGAGCCGGCTCGCGCGCAACCACAGCTGCGCCATGCCGGGCTTCGTCGAACGCGGCTACTACGTCGACCAGGACTTCACCTGCAAGGACTGCGGCGTCACGGGCGTCTGGACCGCGGCGCGGCAGCGCTGGTGGTACGAGGTCATGCATGGCGACCCCTGGACGACCGCGCGACGCTGCGCCCGCTGCCGCCGCCTCGAACGCGAACGCATCGCCGCGGCGCGCCGGGCCCAGGTCGAGGGCGAACGCCGCAACGCCGCGCACAAGGCCAAGGCCGATCGCTGGCAGGCGTTGAAGAACACCGCACCGACAAGACGACGCAAGCGCCTGCGCTGAGACGGCGCTGCGCCAAACGCGCCGCCTCAGTCGGCCGCGCTCTCCGGCGCCGCGGCCGCCGCACCCGCGTCGCGCGATTCGGTCCGACGGCGCGCGTCCTCGCGCAGCGCGCGAGAGGCGCTCCGCGCGATCTTGCGGCGCGCGTCCTCGGCCTTGTCGCCGTCGAGTACTTCGCGCTTGATGACCTCGTCGACGAGCACGCGGCGTATCTGCTCGCTGTCGATCTTCACGTCCGGCGAAACGCGGCGCAGCTCGCGCCGGATCACGTCGAGCACCGCGTCGGTCTGCAGCATCGCGCCGACGAAGAAGCGGCTCAGCGCCTGGCGCTGGTTGTGGTATTCGCCGAGCACCGAGCGCACCCAGCCTTCCTTGCACCAGAGGTAGAGCAGTTCGATGTCGCTGTCGGCGCGCGGATTCAGCACGCAGAAGTCGATCTCGACGACGAGCTCGTGATCGATGGGCTTGGCGAACACGACGCGGTAGACGCGCCAGTGCTGGCCATTGGTCAGCAGCACCCAGTCGGCGCCCTGATTCGCGGCGTAGTCGACGGCCTGCTTCACGTGCGCGTCCTTGAGCTCCAGGCCGATCGCCTTGACCTCGATCAGCGCCTGCAGCGCGTTGTCGATGCGCGTAGCGAGATCGCAGTAGGTGCCGCGTATCGCGTATTCGGACGTGACCTCGGTGTATTTGTCGTAGCCGAACACGTCGGCCAGCATGTCCTTGACGATGGTCACCGTGTCGGCTTCGCCGACGTCGCGCTTGCGCGCTTCGGCGAGCACCGGCTGAAAGCGCTTGATGTTGGCGACGAGCCGGTCGGCCACGCGCTTGGGTACGTTGGGCATGCGATTCTCCTGCGCCGGCCGGTTCGCGACAGCATCCGCGCGGCCCGGCGGCCGCCGCGGATACCGTCGTTACTGGCGCGAGCGCCGCCGATCTCTCAGCGCGATCGCTCGCGCGGCGACGAAGCGGCGGCGCGGCCGGCATCCGCGCGGCCGCGCCCGGGCCTCAGAGGAACATGCCGCCCGACGCCTCGATGCGCTGCGCGTTGATCCAGCCGTTGCCGGGAGCGAGCAGCGAGGCGACCACGCCGCCGATGTCGTCGGGACGGCCGACGCGGCCGAGCGCGGTCTGCGCGGCGATGAACTGGTTGAGCTGCGCATCGTCGCGCACGCTGCCGCCGCCGAAATCGGTCTCGATCGCGCCGGGCGCGAGCGTGTTCACGGCGATGCCGCGCGGGCCGAGTTCCTTGGCCAGATAGCGCGTCAGCACTTCGACCGCGCCCTTCATCGCCGCATAGGCGGCGAAGCCCGGCAGCGCGAAACGCGTGAGGCCGCTGGACACGTTGACGATGCGGCCGCCGTCGGCGAGCAGCGGCAGCAGCGCCTGGGTCAGAAAGAACACGCCCTTGAAGTGCACGTTCACGAGCGCGTCGAACTGCGCTTCGTCGGTCGCGGCGAACGACGCGTGCACGCCGACGCCGGCGTTGTTGACGAGGAAGTCGAAACGGTCGCGCTGCCAGACGTCGCGCAGCTGCGCGGCCAGGGTCGCGGCGAACGCGGCGAAGCTGCGGCTGTCGCCGACGTCCAGCGGCAGCGCGACGGCGCGGCCGCCGAGCGCCTCGACCTCGGCCACGGCGGCGGCGGCTTCGTCGGCGCGGCTGCGATAGGTCAGCACCACGTCGATGCCGGCGGCGGCGAGCTGCACGACGCTGCTGCGGCCGAGGCCGCGGCTGCCGCCGGTGACGAGAGCGATCTTGCGGGTCATGGGAATCTCCAGTGCGGTGATCAGGCGCCGGTCGGCGCGGTGGCGGCAGTCTCATTGAGACGACTTGCCGGATAAATCAGCTCCTACTGGTTAGACTGTTCGCCATTTCCGAACGATGGATCGTACCGTGGACTTTCTCCAGGCCAACCGCGTCTTCCTGCGCGTCGCCGAACTCGGCAGCTTCACCCAGGCCGCCGACCAGCTCGCACTGCCCAAGGCCAGCGTCTCGGCTGCCGTGCAGCAGCTCGAGGCGCAGCTCGGCACGCGCCTGCTGCACCGGACCACACGGCGCGTGCAGCTGACCCAGGACGGCCTGAGCTATCGCGAACGCGCGCAGGACCTTCTCGCCGACGCCGACGAACTGCAGACCCTGTTCCAGGCCGGCGAAGCAGCCTACACGGGACGCCTGCGCGTAGACATGTCGGTCGGCATCGCGCGGCACATCGTCGTGCCGCGGCTGCCCGAATTCCTCGCTGCGCATCCGCACCTCGAACTGCAGCTCAGCAGCACCGACCGCCGCGTCGATCTCGTGCGCGAAGGCTTCGACTGCGTCGTACGCGTCGGTACCCTGGCCGACTCCAGCCTCGTCGCGCGCACCCTCGGCCGGCTGCGCGTGCTGACCGTCGCGAGCCCGGCCTATCTCGCCGCGCACGGCGTGCCGGAGTCGCCGGACGAACTCGACCGGCACCGGCTGGTCGGCTACACGCCGCTGCTCGGTGCGAAACCCGAGGACTTCGAGTACCGCGCCGCCGACGGCAGCCTGCGGACGCGCGCGATGCCGTTGTCGCTCGTCGTCGACAACTCCGAGGCCTACATGGCCGCCTGCCTGGCCGGTCTCGGCCTGATCCAGGCGCCCGAGACCGGCTTGGCCGCCGCGCTAACGCGCGGCGATCTCGTCGAAGTGCTGCCCGGATTCCGCGCCGATCCGATGCCCGTATCGCTGCTCTATGCGAATCGCCGCCAACTGCCGAAACGCCTGCAGGCGTTCCTGCGCTGGCTGGAATCCGTGCTCAAACCGCATCTGGTCTGAGGGCCCGCTGCCCGGGCAATGCGGCGTGGGACGGTATTGCCCGCCGCGGAGCGGCCCGCGACACTGCCGTCCTCCACCGGAATCGTCCGCCATGTCCGACATCCGCCTGCGCCGTCTCGACGGCGCCGAAGCCGCCGCCCGGGTCGACGCCCTGGCCGCGCTGCTGATCGACTGCGTCGACGGCGGCGCATCGGTCGGCTTCCTCGCGCCGCTGCCGCGCGAGCGCGCGCTCGCGTTCTGGCAGGGCGTCGCCGGCGCGGTCGCGCGCGGCGAGCGCGTGCTGCTCGTGGCCGAGGACGAC
>NZ_JANFVR010000430.1 GCF_024609805.1 Tahibacter caeni
TCCGTCGTCGCGCCGCCCGAACCGGAGTCGGCCGAGACGATCGCGGCCCGGCCGGCCCGCCCGTCGGGACGCAACGATCCGCGCTTCGATCCGCGCCTGGCCGGCCTGCCGTCGGCGCCGCCGCCGCCGCCGGGCTCGACCGCGGCGCTGGTCTGGAAAGGACCGGGCATCGACCGGCTGCCGGAGAAGCCGCAGCGCGAACGGCCGTTCGTGGTCATTCCGTACGAGGCGCTGAACGGCCAGTCCGGCGCGCGTGTGGTGCTGATCACGAGCGGCGGCCGCGAGATCGAAGGCAAGGTCGCCGAGGTCAGCGCGGCCGGCATCACGGTCAACGTGAAGCGCGACACCGGCCAGGCCCGGCTGTTCGTGGAGCGCGGCCGCATCCTGGAGATCCGCGTCGCCCGGCGCGGTTGAAACTCATGCATCCGGCGTCACGTTTTTTTTGCGGCGGCTGCGACGTGCCGCCCCTCCAGCCCGTCGTGCGCTGTGCATGGACATGAACCCGCCCGAAATCCGCACCGGTTTTGCGCAGCCCGTCGACGAGGTCACTCTGGCGCGCGCGCGGCGCGGCGACGTGGCGGCGCACGCGACGCTGTATCGCACTTACGCGCGGCCTTGCTATACGCTCGCGATGCGCGTGCTCGGCAGTTCCGCGGCCGCCGAGGACATCGTCCAGGACGTGTTCCTCAAGCTCATGGACGCGATCCGCCAGTATCGCGGCGATGCGCCGTTCGGTGCCTGGCTCAAGCGCATGACCGTGAACGCCGCGATCGACCAGCTGCGCAGCCAGCGGCACATCGATCCGGACGATCCGGAACCGCTGTTCGCCAATGCGGCGGAGACCGGCGGCGCGCTCGCCGCCGACGCCTACGACGTGATGGGCCTGCTGCAACGCCTGCCGCCGCGGGCACGTCTGATCCTCGTGCTGCACGAGCTCGAGGGCTATACGCACAAGGAGCTGGCCGAGCTGTTCGGCCAGACCGAGAGCTATTCGAAGTCCATCCTGTCACGTTCGCTGCGGCGGCTGCAGGAATGGTTGCGACCCAACAGCGCCGACGTGGAGATATCGCCGTGGCCGAGCCGGAGTTGAGTTTGAAATCGCTGCGCCTGGCCGCACTGCCGGAATTCGATCCGCCGCCGCAGCTCTGGGCCCGCATCGAAGCGGCGCATCGGCGCCGGCGTCAGCGCCGCCGCCTCGTGCAGTGGGGCGCGGGAATGGCCGCGGTGCTCGCGCTCGCGGCGATCGTGACCTGGCTGCCGTCAACGCCGACGGCGCCGGCCGCCGCCAATCCGCTGGCCCAGCTGCAGCGGCAGTCGCACGAGCTCGAGCAGCGTTATGCAGGCCTCGAGGCGGCGGCGGCGGCCCTGGACGGCGAAACCGAGCTGAGCGCGGCCGAACTGGCCCTGCAGCGGGCTTACGACCGTGGCGCGAGCGCCGAGGAGCTGTTGCCGCTGTGGCAGCAGCGCAATGAAGTGTTGTCGGGTCTGATAGCGGTGGCTGCCGATGGCGCGCAGCTGACGCGGATTTGAGTGGAGAACGGCGATGTCGATGGTCAAACATCCGATGCTGGCGCTGCTGGGCCTGGCCCTTGCGACGGCGGTTTCAGCCCAGTCGGCTCCGGTCGAGCAGCGTCTCGGCGAGGAAGTGCAGCTCGCGCTCGCGCGACTGATCGAGTCCGGCGCGTTCGCCGACAAGGCCGGCGAGGACATCGCGTTCACGCTGGACGAGCCGGCACGGCGGGTCAACAACCTCGGCCTGCTCGTGGACAGTGCGAATGCGGAACGCGCCCGCGACGGTCTGCGCGTGCTCGGCGTGACGCCGCGCAGCGCGGCCCAGCGCATGGGCATCAAGGCGGGCGACCGCATCGTCGCCGTGAACGGCACCAGCCTGGTCGGGCTCGGCCCCGATACGGCCGGCCACGCCCAGGCGGCCGCGACGATGCGCACGCTCGTGGATTCCCTGGCCGACGGCGCGCCGCTCGAATTCGCGCTGCAGCGCGAGGACAAGCCGCTGACCCTGCGCGGCGAGCTCAGCAGCATCGTGCTGCCGCCCATCCAGCTGAAGGTCGGCCGCGACGAACTCGTCGCGAGCACCGGCGCCGCCGGCGCGACGCGCCGCGAGCCGCAGAACGACGGCGGCAGCGGCGGCTGCGGCCGCTTCAACGATTTCGACGTGGCGCCGCGGCAGCAGGATCTCTACGGTGTGAAGCTGTTGTCGATCGACGGCAACTCGACCGGCCCGGCCGGCGTGCATCAGTTCCGCGTCAACGTCGGCACGCACGAGCTCAAGCTCGTCGAGCTGATTCCGGCCAAGGTCTACCGGCGCCTGAATCCGACGCGGCTCGGCGACGGCCCCGAGGTCAAGACCCTGACGGTCACGGTCAAGGCCGACACGACCTACTACCTTGCGGCCAAGTTCAACGAGGGCAAGCGCAACAGCCGCGTCGGCGGCGAATACTGGGATCCGGTGGTCTGGCGCGAAACGCCGGACAAGTGCGGCTGAGGAACTTCGCCGCGGAGCGCCGGTCGAAACTCGCGCACTCCCTCCCACAGGTGCAACCGAGACCACAGGGATGTGGCTCACTTTTTCACGAAGCCGCCGCGCAAGCTGCGGCTTTTTCTTCGGCGCGGTCGTGACGCGGGCCAGCGCGACGCCGGCGCCGCAGCGGCTATGCTTGCGTGCCATGCGCATTGCTCTACGACTACTGGCGGCCGCCCTGCTCGCTCCGATGGCTACGACGGCGGCCGCTGCCGACGCCGACGGTGCGTTGCCGACCGCGGCAGCGGCCTATCTCGAACACGCGACGGCGCAAGGCGGCTGGCCGCAGGTCGCCGCCGTCCATCTGGTCCAGTCCGGCGGCAGCACGACGACGTATCCGGCCACGGCCGCCGACGCTGCGGACCGGCGCCTGCTGCTCGGCGACGCCGGCGCGGCGCTGACCGGACTGCTGCTCGCGGACCTGGCCAGCGCGGGCCGCGTGCGGCTGATCGACCCTATCAGCCGCTATCTGCCGGACGGCTTCGTCTGCGCCGACGCGCGCGTCTGCGCGCTGACGTTGCAGCAGCTCGCCGCGCAGGACAGCGGTCTGCCGCCGTTGCCGGCCAATCTGTTTCCGGCCGATGCGGACGATCCGTGGCGCGACTATCGCGAAACCGACCTGCTCGACTTTCTCGCGAATTACCGGTTACCCGACAAGGTCGTCGCGCGCGAATCGCCGCTCGGCAACGTGCTGCTGGCCTGGCTGCTCGGCCGCGCGCACGGCGACGGCTTCGCGGCCGCGCTGGCCGAACGCGTGACCGTGCCGCTGCAGCTCACCGCCAGCGGCGTCGGCCGCGTCGGCATCGACACCGGCCGGCGCGACGGC
>NZ_JANFVR010000431.1 GCF_024609805.1 Tahibacter caeni
GGCCGGCCGGCGTAGTAGACGCTGTCGCAGCGCTGCCAGCCCACGTCGCGGAACGCGCCGGCGATCTCGCCGAGCCGCGCGACGGCGTCGGCGCAGGCGCGGTAGGCCGTCACGGCGGCGGCCTCGCCGTGCAGGCGCGCGAGATCCGTCAGGTGCGTGTCGATCTCGTATTGGATCAGCGCCGTGCTCGCGGCCGTGCTGCCCCAGCCCGCGGCGCCTTCGTCGAGCAGCAGGACCTCGTGGCCGTGCGCCGCGAGTTCGTCGGCGACGAGCGCGCCGGTGATGCCGGCGCCGATCACCGCGATCTCGCAGCGCCGGTGCTGCTGCAGGGCCGGAAAGCTCGCGAGCAGGCCGTTCTTGACCGACCAGAACGGATAGCCGCTGCGCACGTCCATCAGTGCCGTCCCCGCCGGCTGCGCGGCGGATCCGCCGCTTCCCAGCCGCGCCGCGTTCTGGAAGAGTCCGCACTCCCGTTCGAACCGCCCAGGAAACACGAGCCATGAGCCTGACCGTCGCCGCCCTCGTCAAGACCACCGTGCGCCGCAACCTGCAGATGCTGGACCAGCTGCTCGACAAGGGCGCGGCCTTCGCCACGGCCAAAAACTTCGACGTGGGCGTGCTGCTCGGGTCGCGTCTCGCGCCGGACATGTTCCCGCTGACGCGGCAGATCCAGCTGGCCAGCGACATGGCCAAGGGCATGACCGCGCGCCTGGCCGGCCAGGTCCCGCCGTCCTTCGAGGACGTCGAGACCACCCTGGCCGAGCTCAAGGAGCGTCTCGCGCGCACCCTGGCCTACGTCGAGTCGGTCGACGACGCGGCGTTCGACGGCGCCGAGCAGCGCGAGGTCCGCGTGCCCACGCGTGCGCAGGAACTCGTGTTCGCCGGCCAGGACTACCTGGTCGGCTTTGCGTTGCCGAATTTCTATTTCCATGTCACGGCGGTCTACCTGATCCTGCGTCACAACGGCGTAGATCTCGGCAAGCGCGACTTCCTCGGCGCGCGCTGAGCCGCCGGGGTTACGCGGAATTCAGCCGCTTTCGGCAGAATGCGCGGCGCGCCGGGACGACCCGCCGCCGCGTTGCCTGTCCTGGGGACGACCCCGTTGCACACGGGGTTCGTCATGTCCTGGTTCCTGTTGTTCCTCGCCGGCCTGTTCGAGATCGGCTGGGCCGTCGGCCTGCGCTACAGCGACGGCTGGACGCGGCCGTGGCCTTCGCTGGCCACCCTGGCCGCGATGATCGTCAGTTTCGGCTTCCTTTCGCTCGCGCTGCGCGCCTTGCCGCTCGGCACGGCCTATGCGGTCTGGACCGGCATCGGCGCGGTCGGCACGGCCGTCGTCGGCATCGTGCTGCTCGGCGAGTCGGCGAATCCGCTGCGCCTGGCCTCGATCGCGCTGATCGTGCTCGGCGTGCTCGGCCTCAAGTTCGCCTCGCACTGAGCGGGTGCGGCAGAGCCTGCTGGCGGCGCCGCCGCCGGCGGGAGTAACCTGGGCCCGCAGCGGCCCGCGAGCATCGAACCGACGTCGCGACGGCTGCTGCACAGAGCGCGGCGGCCGCCTCGCGGCGGTCGCCGTGATCGCCGCGCCGGACCGGACGCCGGCGCCCGCTCGCACCACAGGCCGCGGCGCCGGAGGGCGTCACCGGTCGCGGAGGCCAGGCTCATGTCCGAACCCCGACTGCAGCAGTATCTGCACGCGCGCGGCATCGGTTTCGAGACCATCCACCACCTGCGCACGATCACCGCGCAGGACACGGCGCACAGCGTGCATGTCGACGATGCCGAACTGGCCAAGACCGTGATGGTCAAGCTCGGCGGCCGCATGGCCATGGTCGTGCTCGGCGCCGACCGGCGCCTGGATCTCGCCGCGCTGAGCCGCGCGACCGGCCAGGCGCCGGCGCTATTGGCCGAGGAGCGCGAGTTCGCCGGGCTGTTCCCCGACTGCGAGCTCGGCGCGATGCCGCCGTTCGGCAATCTCTACGGCCTGGACGTCAACGTCGACGAGGCGCTGAGCCGGGACCACGAGATCGCGTTCAACGCCGGCTCGCACACCGAGGTCATGCGCATTCCGTTCGCGCTGTTCGAGCAGCTCGTGCATCCGCGCCGGCTGCGGCGCATCGCGCAGATCACGCACTAGGGCGAACCGGTTCGTCGAAGCGGCCGTCGCCGCGGGCGCCGCGCAGGATTGAAACGGCGCGGCGATTTTCAAACACCGCTCAGGCCGGCGCGTCCTCGGGCGCGCCGGCCGCCAGCGGCAGGCTCACGCGTATCGTCGTGCCGCGGCCGTCGTCGCCGGGCAGCGCCTGCACCGAGCCGCCGTGGGCGCCGACCATGCCCTGGCAGATCGCGAGGCCCAGGCCGGTGCCGTGCTTGCCGCGGTCGCCGCGTTCCATCGAATAGAACATGTCGAAGATGCGCGCGCGGTCCTCGGCCGGAATGCCGGGGCCGGCGTCGACGACGTCGATGTGCAGCCGGTCGCCGTCGCGTTCGACGCGCACGCGCACGGGCACGGACGCGGGCGAGAACTTGGCCGCGTTCTCGAGAATGTTGAACAGCGCCTGCTCGATCAGCGCCGGGTGCACGTGCAGCAGCGGCAGTCCCGCGGCGAGGTCGCGCTCGACCGGCACGTCCGGAAACAGCTTGCGCACGCGCTGCACGGCCGCGCCGACGATCTCGTCGACGGCGACCCAGTCGCGCGCCAAGGTCAAGGTGCCATAGCCGAGCCGCGTCATGTCGAGCAGGTTCTGGATGTAGCGGTCCAGGCGCTGGCCTTCGGCGACGATGCCGTCGAGCAGCGCGGCGCGGTCGTCGTCGGGCATCTGTGCGCCGTAGCGCTGCAGGCTTTCGGCCGAGCCGAGCATGGCGGCGAGCGGCGAGCGCAGGTCGTGCGAGACCGAGGACAGCAGCGCCGCGCGCAGGCGTTCGGTCTCGCCCTGGATGCGCGCATTCTCCAGCGCGTCGGCCAGGCGCGTGCGCGCGAGCGCCTGGGCGATGTCCTGCACGATGGCCTGGACGAGATCGCGGCGCTGCGGCGACAGGGTGGTTTCCTCGGCGCCGAACTGCAGCGCGACCACGCCGAGCCGCTGCTCGCCCTCGCGCAGCGGCAGCAGCCAGCACGGCGCCGCGTTCAGCGTGTCGGTATAGCGTCCGGCCGGCTGGTCGTGCTGCAGCGCCCAGTCGGCCGCGGCCCGGTCGGTCGCGCTCAGCGCGAACGAGCGCGGCGTCGCCGCGGCGATCGCGAGCGTCGCTTCGGCCGGTTCCGGCGTCAGCACGGCGGCTTCGGCGTCGAAGGCCTGTGCCAGGGTGCGCGCGCCGATCGCCGCGACCTGGCCCGCCT
>NZ_JANFVR010000432.1 GCF_024609805.1 Tahibacter caeni
GCAGCGAGCGCCCGGCCGCCGCACGCAGCGACGCCGATGCGGCCGCGCGCAAGCCGGCGCGGCGTGAACGCGCCGGCGCGGTCGAGGCCGGCATGGAGACGTTCCGCATCGAGGTCGGCCACGACCACGGCGTGAAGCCGTCGAACATCGTCGGCGCGATTGCGAACGAGGCGGGTCTCGACAGCGCGAACATCGGCCGTATCGACATCCGCGGCGACCACAGTCTCGTCGACCTGCCCGAAGGCATGCCGTCGGACGTGTTCAAGCACCTGAAGAAGGTCTGGGTCTCGGGCCAGCAGCTGCGCATCACGCGCGCCGACGAAGCGGCCGACACGAGCCGCTCCTCGTCGCGGCCGCGTCCCGGCGCGGGTCCGCGCAAGGGCCGCGGCAAGTAAGTCCCGCACTGCCGGCGGCGGCGGCGAAGCGCCGGATCGGCCGGCCGGATCCGTCCACGCGCGGACGCAATCGTCCGCGCGGATGACAGCAGCCGGCGCGATTCCTTGGTCCGGTTCGGACGGGCGCGGTGGCCGCGCCCGCTGTCCCGACAGGCAACTCGCCCGGCGCCGTCCGCGCTTCGTGCAATCTGCCGGGCGCGCGTAGCGCCGGAGCCGCTTTTTCGGCGAGCAAACCCAACCGCTGCCGCGGTTGCCGGCGATCTCGTCGCACAGGCCCAGCTGGCACGCTCTCTGCGTCACCGGATCATCCCTTGTCCGACGTGGAGACCGCCTCATGCCGATTCCCGCCACCACCCGCACCGTGTTCGCGTCGCTGGCTCTGCTGCTCGGCGGCACTGCCCTGGGCCAGTCGCAGCCCCAGTCGACATCACCGCCGTCACAGCAGCAGCAGCCGCTGCAGGTGCAGTCGCAGCAGCGGCAACCGCCGCAGAACGCAGTTCCGCCGCCGTCGACCCTGGAACCGGCGACGGCCCTGACCTCGATGGCCCAGCTCGACGCGAACAAGGACGGCTTCATCGACAAGAACGAAGTGCCGTCGGGCCACGAACTCGCCGGCAAGTTCGCGCGTCTGGACCGCAATAGCGACGGCAAGCTCGATGCGAGCGAGTTCGCCGCCTATCAGGAAGAAAAGCGCTGATACCTGGCTCGCTCCGCACCCTCGTGCGTCCCCTGGAGGCCCGTATGAAAACCCATTGGGAATTCTTCAAGGAAGGTGATCAATCCTTCGGCATGTTCTATCCGCGGCACTACATCCTCGCCGGCTTCGACAGCTATGCGCAGGCGCAGACCGCCGAGCAGGAACTGCGCAACCAGGGCTTCACCGACGGCGAGGTGCGCTCGGCGACCGGCGAATTCGTCGTCAACGAGCTGGAATCGGTCGACGGCGCGAACATCATCGACCGGGCCAAGGCCTGGGTGGCCAAGTTCGTCGGCACCGAGGCCGGCTACATCGACGACGACCTCGAGCTCGCGCGCAACGGCGGCGCGTTCCTGTTCATCTACGCGCCGACCGACGACGACTGCCGCCGCGCGATGGCCGCGCTGGAGCCGCAGCGCCCGGTGTTCGCGCGGCGCTATCTGCCGATGGCGATCGAACGCCTGATCTATCCGGCCCGCGTGCAGCCGGACGTCTGAGCACCACAGGCCCCGGCCGCGCGTCCGTCGCGCGGCCGGGCACCTGCAGGTCGGGGAGAGGAGTCGCCGGCGCGGACCCGCGCAGCGGCGTCACACGGCGCGAAAGTCAAGCCCAAGGCATCGCACCAAAAGCTCATATCGACACAGCCAGCCGCGATGAGCGTGCAACCCGAAATGCCGTTTCATTTAGCAACCGTTTAACCGGCGCGGTTGTGTCATAAGCCCCGCCAACGGCCCCGCGACGCCGCGCCCAGCCTGGCCGCGTCGCGCATCGCCATCGAGGAGAGCCATGGGTATGAAAGTCGCCATCATCGGCGGCGGCGCCGCCGCTGCGTTCGTCATCACCGAGCTGCTGGAACACGGCGTCGGCATGCCGGCCGAGCTGCACTGGTATTCGGGCCGGCGCGGCGGCAGCCGCGGCGTGGCCTATGCGACGCCGGTGGACGAGCACCTGCTCAACGTGCGCGCGACCGCCATGGGCCTGAACTCGCCCGAGCCCACCGAATTCCTCGACTTCGCGCGCCAGCAGCTGCCCGATGCGCGCGGCGGCGACTTCCTGCCGCGGCGCCTGTACGGCGACTACCTCGAGGCGCGCGTGTCGCGTGCGTTCGAAGGTGCGAGTTTCCGCGGCATACGCGCCTCGCGCCTGCGCAGCGAGATTGAGCGCATCGAAGCCGCGCCCGACGGCGGCTACGTGCTGACCGACGCCGGCGGCTATCCGAGCCACGCGGACATCGTCGTCGTCGCGACCGGCGCCCTGCCTGCGCGCGCGCTGCCGCAGGTCGACGAGACCCTGGTCGCCGCGGGCCGCTACGTGCTCGATCCGTGGCAGTGGCTGTCGGCCAACACCCTGCCGTTCGAGAAGCTGCGCAAGGTGCTCGTCATCGGCTCGGGCCTGTCGGCCGTCGATCTCGCGCTCAGCGTCACCGAACGCTGGCCGCAGGTCCACGTGACGGCGCTGTCGCGCCGCGGCCGCCTGCCGGCGGCGCATTCGCGCGATGCGCAGCTGCCGGCCGAAGGGCTGGCCGAGCTCATCGAGGATCTGCACGAACGGCCCGAGCTGCGCCGCTGGACGCAGCTGGTCCGCGCCGCCTGCGAGGAGGCGGACGACTGGCGCAGCGTCATCGACAGCCTGCGTCATGCGACACCGAAGCTCTGGCAGGCCCTGTCCGAAACCGACCGGCGCCGCTTCCTGCGTCATCTGCGCAGCATCTGGGAGATCGGCCGCCATCGCATGCCGCCGCAGGTCGCGCGCCGCGTGCTCGAGCTGCAGGCCGACCGCCGGCTCGAGACGCGCGCCGGCCGCGTGCAGTCGGTCCGCGCGGGCCGTCACAACCGGCCAGTGCTGAGCTGGACCCAGGGACCGCAGCACGAACTGGCCCAGGTCGCGAGCTACGACCTCGTGCTGCAGGCCATCGGCCTGGACACCGACGCGCGCGCGACGTCGCATGCGCTCGTGCGCTCGCTCGTCGACGGCGGTCTCGCGCGCGCCGACGCGCAGGGCCTCGGCCTGCAGGTCGACGCGAGCGGCCGGCTCGCGCCGGACCAGCGTCTCTGGACGATCGGCGCGCTGTGCCGCGGCCGCGACTGGGAATCCACTGCCATCCCCGAGATCCGCCAGCAGGCGCGCGCGATCGCGGTGCAGCTGTTCCGCGAGCTCGCCGGCGACGCCGCGCGCGAGCAGCAGCGCGCCGGCGAACGGCGCACGGCCGAGATCGCGGATCTGCACGGCTGAACCGCCGGACCGGGCCGG
>NZ_JANFVR010000433.1 GCF_024609805.1 Tahibacter caeni
CGAACCTGGCCGGCGGTGCCCGCCGCGGGCGAACGCCGGCCCTCGCGGGAGGGCGCCGACGCATGATTGCCGGGCGAAGCGAAACCGCGCCACGACCGCGCGGCGATCGCCTGGCCTCGCGCCGCGGCGTTCGCAGGCCGCCAGGGCCGGCGCGGCGCCGTCCTGCATCTGCCCGACCGTGAGGTCCGCCGGCCTGGCCGCACCGCGGCGTCCGCAAAATAAGCGTCACGAATCAATCGATTGGGCGCAAAGATAAAATAAAGATCTTTTCGGCGTTGTGCGGGCAGCCGGCCGCGTTCCAGGTTCGCGGAGCGCCAGCCTCTGTCCGGACACCCTGCACCGACCCGTCGCCCGCGGTCGGCGCCGACCCTGAGCTCCGGATGCGTCGCTGCCGCTTCATCGTCACGAACATCCTGTGGAGGGAGAGGGTTCATGATTCGTACTGTTCTGCCTAACGGCCGCTACCCGCGGTTGCGTGCGGCCCGAGACCTGCTGCCGTCCTTGCTGGTCGGCCTGCTCGCCGCGTCTTCGGCCTATGCCATCCAGCCCCACGTCGACACCGGCGCGAAGCCCAAGCTCTCGCGCCCGTTCGTCGCGCCCGAGCTGCACGTCACGCCGACCCAGGAGGCCAGCGTCACGCTGGGCTCGGAAACGTCGCGCTCCTACGGCGCGGCCACGGCCTTCCAGCAGCGCTACGGCGGCAGCTGGGAAATGCGTTGGGACCGCCGCGCCGACCGGCCCAACCTGATCCAGGGTTCCGGCGTGCCGTTGATTCCGGGCCGCGGCAATTCGCTGACCCTGCAGTCGCTCGGCCTGCGCGCGAGCGAGACCATCGACATGGCCGTCGTCGAGACGCGCCTGCTCGATTTCGTCGCGGCCAATGCCGACCTGTTCAAGACCGGCGGCCTCGAGTTCATGCTCGACGCCGGCAGCAGCATCGCCTACGGCAAGGACGACTCTCACTGGTTCGTGGAGTTCGCCCAGATCAAGAACGGCGTGCCCGTGAAGGGCGCGAACCTGTTCTTCCGCATCGCTCACGGCAACATCATCCAGTTCGGCAGCAACCGTGTCGCGCCGGTCGCGGTGGACACGATTCCGGTGTCGTCGCGCGAGAAGGCGTTCGACATGGCGCTCGGCGAACTCGCGTTCCCGGCCGGCACGACGATCGTCGAATGGCTGCAGCCCGGCGCGCTGGAACTGCTGCCCGCGGCGCCGGAGCGCTCCCTCGAACGCGAGGCCGCGTATTCCGGCATCGCCGGCGCCGGCTACGTGCACCGGCTGGCCTGGCACTACACGTTCCGCGTCAACGGCGACAAGGCCACGTACGACGTGCTCGTCGACGCGAAGACCAACCGCGTCATCGAGGTCAACGACCTCAATCTCAACGTCAGCGCGGTCGTCGACGGCGGCGTGTTCGAAACCGTCAACACCCTGCCCGAAGTCATCAAGCCCATGCCGTTCGCGGCGGTCACCAACGGCACGGCCAAGGTCACCGATGCGCTCGGCATCTACGACTACTCCAGCGGCACGGCCACGGTCACCCTGGACGGCAAGTACATCAAGATCGCCGACACCTGCGGCTCGATCTCGCTGAGCACGTCCAGCGGCGGCGACCTGCACCTGGGCACCGACACCGGCACCGACTGCGGCACCTCGGGTGGCACCGGCGGCAACGGCAACACGCGCGCGGCGCGCAACGGCTTCTATTACCTGACCCGCATCAATCGCAAGGCGGCGACGTTCTTCCCGAGCAATTCCTGGATCGCCGGCAAGGTCACGGCGAACATGAACGTCAACGACGTCTGCAATGCGAACTGGAACGGCAGTTCGATGAACTTCTTCAAGTCGGGCTCGTCGGGTTCCTACGTCTGCGCGAACACCGGGGAAATTCCCGGCGTGTTCCTGCACGAGTGGGGGCACGGCATGGACCAGAACAGCGGCGGTGCGGCCGGCGAATACGGCAGCGGCGAAGCGGTCGGCGACACGTTCGCATTCCTCGAGACCAAGCTCAGCTGCGTCGGCAACGGCTTCTTCACGAGCGCCGGCAGCAACGGCTGCTACAACTGCGACAGCGCCTGCTCGGGCGTGCGCGATCTCAACGCGTTCAGCACGACGGGCGCGCGCACGGTCGCGAGCCCGGCCAACGTCACGGCCGACAACGGCATCAACTGCGATCGCCTGGCCTGTCCGTATCTGGCCAACGGCATCACGCCGTACCAGGGTCCGATGGGCTACGAAGGCCATTGCGAGTCCTACATCGCGAGCTCGGCGAACTGGGATCTGGCCAAGAGCCTCGTCAGCGCGCACGGCACGACGGCCGGCTGGACCGCGATGGACAAGATCTGGTACGCGAGCCTGACGCCGAGCAAGAGCGCCTACCAGGTCGCCTCGGGCGGCAAGTGCAATGCGAACGCGACGGTCAACGGCTGCGGCGCGAACAACTGGTACACGGTCTATCTCGCGGCCGACGACGACGACGGCAACCTGAGCAACGGCACGCCGAACGCCTGCCGCATCTGGGATGCGTTCAATGCGCACGGCATCGCCTGCGGCACGCGTCCGGCCTGCTCGGGCAATCCGCCGGCCAACGTGCCGCCGACGGCGAACTTCAGCGTCGCCACGAGCGGCCTGACGGCGACGTTCACGGACAGCTCGAGCGACAGCGACGGCACGATCGCCTCGCGCAGCTGGAACTTCGGCGACGGCACCACGTCGACCGCGACCAACCCGAGCAAGACGTATTCGGCCGCGGGCACCTATACGGTCACCCTGACCGTGACCGACAACGGCGGCGCGACGAATACGAAGACCAGCTCGGTGACGGTCTCGAGCGGCCCGGCCAACGTGCCGCCGACGGCGAACTTCAGCGTCGCGACGAACGGCCTGACGGCGACGTTCACCGACACCTCGACCGACAGCGACGGCACGATCGCCTCGCGCAGCTGGAACTTCGGGGACAGCACCACGTCGACGGCGACCAACCCGAGCAAGACCTACTCGGCGGCCGGCACCTACACGGTCACCCTGACCGTGACCGACAACGGCGGCGCGACGAACACCAAGTCGTCCTCGGTCACCGTCACGGCCCCGTCGGGCGGCAACGAGCTGCAGAACGGCGTCGCGAAGACCGGCCTGTCGGGCGCGGCGAGCTCCGAGACCACGTACACGCTCGTCGTTCCGGCCGGCGCGACGAACCTGAAGTTCGTGATGTCCGGCGGTACCGGCGACGCGGACATGTACGTCAAGTTCGGTTCGGCGCCGACCACGAGCAGCTACGACTGCCGTCCGTACCTGTCGGGCAACAACGAGACCTGCACGATCGCGACGGCCCAGGCCGGCA
>NZ_JANFVR010000434.1 GCF_024609805.1 Tahibacter caeni
GGCCGCGGCCGACGGCCCGGCCGACGCGGGCCGCGCGACCGTGCAGCGCACCCTGCCGCTGCCGCTGCGTCCGGCGCAGCCCCTCGGCGAATGGCAGCTGCCGGCCTACGCGATGCACATGATTCCGGGCACCGGCGTCTCGTTCGTCGACTTCGACCTGCGCAATCCCGCGAACCGGCGCACGATCATGACCGACACCGGCACGGGGCCGGGCCTGGACAACATCAGCGGCGGCGACTTCGTCGGCGACGACTTCGCGACGCAGTACCAGCTCGACACGCTCATGGACCGGCTCTACCGCGTCGACACCCTGACCGGCGCGCGCACCCTGATCGGCTGGCCGACGGCCGCGAACACGGTCGCCAACGAGCGCTGGTCCGGCGCGGCCTGGGATCCGTCCACCGACACGTTCTATGCGGTGACCACGGCCAACCTCGGCAACCAGGGCTGCTACTGGAGCGGGCTGTACACGATCGATCTCGACACGGCCCAGGCGCATTTCGTCGGCCCGGTCGACACCGGCGGCAACGAATGCCTGATCGACATCGCGTTCGACCAGAACGGCGCGCTGTACGCGCTCGACATCCGCACCGACGCACTGTTCACGGTCGACAAGGCCACGGCCCAGGCCATGCGCGTCGGCGGTCTCGGCGTCGACGCGAACTTCGCGCAGAGCCTCAAGTTCGACCGCGCGAGCGGCACCTTGTACTGGCTCGGCTATGCGCAGGGCATCGGCTTCGTCGCGACCGTCGATCCGGTGACGGCGCAGCCGACCATCGTCGGTCCGACGGCCGACAGCCAGGAAATGTCCGTGCTCGCGATCGCGACCGCCGGCACCGACTGCAGCACGCCACAGGACGTGCCGTGGCTGTCGCTGCAGACCACGGGCGGCAGCTTCGCGCCGGGTGCGCCGGTCGGCGTCTATCCGGTCACATTCGACGCGACGAACCTCGCGGCCGGCGTGTACCAGGCGACGATCTGCGTGTTCAGCAACGACCCGGCCTACCGCGCGAAGCCGGCCGCGATCCCGGTGACCTTCACGGTGCAGGCGCCCGATCCGATCTTCGCCGACGGTTTCGAGTCGCCTTGAGGAAAGCTGCCGCCGGCGCATCGCGCCGCGCGGCAGCGGTATCACGCGGCGTACGCCGAACGCGTACGCCGCTGAGCACGCCGCCGGTCACCGGCGGCGTGCGCGTTTCAGAACGCCGACATGTTGAACGGATCGTGCTCGGCGGTGCTGTTGTCGCCGCCGCCTTCGGCGAGGCGGATCTTCAGCGCGAGGCCGTCGCGCGAGTCGGCCTTGGCCAGCGCCTCCTCGAGCTCGATGCGGCCTTCCTTGTACAGCGTGTAGAGCGCGCGGTCGAAGGTCTGCATGCCTTCCTGCAGGCTGCGGTCCATCGCTTCCTTGATTTCGTGCACCTGGCCGCGGCGCATGAGGTCGCGGATGTGCGGCGTGTTGATCAGGATCTCGACGGCCGGCAGACGGCGGCCGTCCTTGCCGATCACGAGGCGCTGCGAGATGACGGCCTTCAGGTTCAGGGCCAGATTCATCAGGATGTTCTTGTGCGACGCCTCGGGGAAGAAATTGAGGATGCGCTCGATGGTCTGGTCGGCGTTGTTGGAGTGCAGGGTCGCGAGACAGATGTGTCCGGTCTCGGAGAACGCGATCGCCGCTTCCATGGTCTCGACGTCGCGGATCTCGCCGATCATGATCACGTCGGGCGCTTCGCGCATCGCGTTCTTCAGCGCCTCGTGGTAGCTGTGCGTGTCGAGGCCGACTTCGCGCTGGTTGACGATGGACTTCTTGTGCCGGTGCAGGTATTCGATCGGGTCCTCGATCGTCAGGATGTGGCCCGACTGGCTCGAGTTGCGGTGATCGATCATCGCCGCGAGCGTGGTGGACTTGCCCGAGCCCGTCGCGCCGACCACGAGGATCAGGCCGCGCGGCTCCATGATGATGTCCTTGAAGATCTGCGGCAGCTTCAGCGTGTCGACCGTCGGGATCTCGCTCTTGATCGCGCGGATCACCATGCCGACTTCGCCGCGCTGCTTGAACACGTTGATGCGGAAACGGCCGGCGTCCTTGACCGCGATCGCCATGTTGAGCTCGAGGTCGCGTTCGAACTGCGGCACCTGGCCCTCGTCCATCAGCGAGTACGCGATCTTCTTGACCATGCCGCCCGGCAGGCCGGTGTTGCCCAGCGGATAGAGTTTGCCCTCGACCTTGATGTTCACGGGGGCGCCCGTCGTCAGAAACATGTCCGACGCGCCCTTCTCGGTCATGAGCTTGAGGAAATAGCCGATATCCATGCTCGCCTCGTTGCGAGATGCGTGACGGCCGCGGCCGTCGTTATGCTCAGGAACCCGGTTGCGGAAACGGGACGGTGTTGCGTTGCAACGTTCGTGCCCGTGTAACGAGAATAGCCGGATTCCCCACCCTGATTTCGGCGGGAGTTATGACACCAACGGCCCGAAAAATCCATGTGCTCGCACTGCTTTCGCTGTGTGCGGCGAGCGCTTCCGCAGCGCGTCCGCAGGCCCCGCTCGCGGAGCTGCAGAGCGCTGCCGCGGCGCTCGCGCTCGCCGAGGAAGCGGGCGCTGCGACCTACGCGCCGCTGGAGCTGCGCTATGCCGGCGAGCAGCTCGAGCAGGCACGGCAGGCGCAGCAGGGCGGCGACCTGAACCAGGCGCGCCGGCTGCTGGAACAGTCGCAGGTCAACAGCGATCTCGCCGTCGCCAAGTCGCGCCTGGGCCGCACGCGCGAAGCCGTACAGGTGCAGGCCGCGGCGAACGCCCGGCTGCGCGGCGAGGCGAGCCCGGCCGCCGAAGCGGAGACGCCGTGAAGCGCGCCGGCCTGCTGCTGTTCGCCGCGCTGCTCGCCGCCTGCGGCTCGGCGCCGCGGCGCGATCTCGACTACGACCGCCTGCACGCGAGCCTGCAGGCCCTCGCGGCCGATCCGGAACTGGCCAAGCTCGCATTGGCCGAGCGAGCATTGGCCGAGGCCGCCGTGCGCCGGCTCGACGCGAGCAGCATCAACGCGAAGGAGCATGTGCAACTGGCGTACCTGGCCGAGCGGCGTGTCGACATCGCCTACATCGCGGCGCAGACCGAGCGCGAGAACGCGCGCCTCGCGCAGCTGCAGCGCGAACATGCCGGTCTGCTGCTGGCCGCGAGCCGGCGCGAGACCCAGGCCGTGCGCGCCGAGCTCGACCGCCAGCGCCGTCACGAATTGTTGCAACAGGAAGAGATCGAACGCGGCGGTGCGGCTTCCGCGGCAGCGCGCAGCGACGCGCCCGCCGTCGCCGCGGTGAAACCCGCGCCCGTTGCGCCGCCGGTCGCC
>NZ_JANFVR010000435.1 GCF_024609805.1 Tahibacter caeni
GCGGCCGCGCGTCCGCGATCCGGCGCGCGGGCCGACGCGCGCCCGCGGCTCAGCCGGCGGCCGCTTCGCGATCGGGCGCGAACTCGTCGATCTTCCGGCGGATGCGCGCCGCGAAACGTTCGTACTGGGCGCCGAGCAGGCGGCGCAGCTCGGCATCGCTGGCGTAGCCGATCGAGCGGCGGTAGTCGCGCTTGATGATCTGGCCGCGGCGCCAGTTCGCGTCGATCGCGGCGAGATCGCCGGCCGGAAACGCGCGCGCCTGCGGATGCGCCTGCCGGTACGCGGCGACGCGCTGCCGATGGCGTTCGACCAGCGCGGCGACCGCGGTCGAGCGCGGCAGCCGTTCGATGTCCACGACGCTGCCGTATTCGAACGGCGAGATGTTTTCGTACTGGGTGATCAGGTAGCCGCCGTCGTCGAAGTGACTGACGCACTCGGTCAACGGATGCTTCTTCCATTTGCCCGACAGCAGCAAGGCCAGGAACCCGGCCATGCCCGGCCATTTCGGCCGCAGCACGAAGGTGGCGGCGCACAGCGTGCCGTCGGCGTCGGCATGGAAGCCGAGGAGCACGCGCTGGCCCAGGGTCGGCGTCATGCCGGTCGCCTCGGCATCGGCGACGTGATGCAGGCCGGCCGCGGCGAACGCGCGCCGCTGCTTCGCCGCATAACGGCGCTGGTAGGCCGGGAACGCCGCCGCGTCGGCGGCGACGAGGTTCGGCGGCGCCTCGTAGGCGACGTTGAGGATCTGCTCGGCGAGGTTGGCCGCGAGCAGATCGTCGGGCGATTCGGGCAGGTGCGCGGCGATTGCCGCGTCCAGTCGCTGTCCGCGCCGCACGGCGCGCGCGGCGCCGAGCATGGCCGTCGCAACCATGTCGTCCTGCTGGTTGCGGTCGCCGGGCGGGATCACGCTTTCGAGCAGCTGCGCCATGTCCTCGAGCTCGCCGCGGCCGCCGTTCCCGGAACGGCGGCGCAGGTCCAGCACGTGCTCGCGCTGCGGCGCATCGGCCGGCAGCGCGGCAAGCACGCCGTCGTACTGTGCCACGGCCTCGTCGTGGCGGCCGAGGTCGTGCAGCAGCCGGCCCATCTGCAGGCGAAAACGCGGACCGCCGTCGAGCCGCGCGCATTCGGTGAAATCGGCCAGGGCCGCTTCGAGCCCGACACGCAGGTAGCGCAGGCCGGCGAGTGTCTCGACGCAGTCGGCCTCCGGTGTTCCGTCCGGAACCTGCATCGCGCGCAGGCGACGCTGCTCGGCGCGCACACCGAGGAACTCGATGCGCGCGGGGTCCAGCGCGATCGCGCGCGCGAGCAGCGCATCGGCTTCGTCGTTGTGCAGCAGCGATTCCACGGCGCCGTCGTTCGCGATCACGTCCATCATTCCGCCGCGCAACAGCTGCGACAGTCCGAAATACGCATCGGCCAGATTCGGATCGATCGCGATCGCACGGCGCAGTTGCGCGATGTGACCTTGCCGGCGCTGTCCGGCCTGCTGCAGCCAGGCGGCGATCTGCGCCTTCGTCGGCTGCTCGTCGCCGCCGACGGCCTCGTCCACCCCGCTGAGCTCGACCTGCTTGACCAGCGCCGGCGCGTGATCGGGATTCAGCGCGAGCACCCGGTCGACGGCCGCGCGCGCGTCGGCCGGACGATCGAGCTTGAGCAGGCAGTTCGCGCGATACCAGTGCAGCGCCGCGACCTGCGGCTGTTCGGCGACGACCGCCTCGATCGCGGTCAGGGCCTGCGCGTAAGCGGCGGCCCGCCAGGCGGATTTGAAGGCTTCGAAATGCGGCGACATGCGGCGTGTTTTCCCCTGTGCTTCCGTGCGGCAGGCGCGACTTTATCGTCTACCGGCCGGGACACGGAAGGCGTCGCCGCCCCCGCGTAACCGGACTGCCGCGTTTTACCGCGGCAGCCGAACGCTCGCGGATTCCCGGAAACGCGCCGGGCGTACGCGATCGCGCGGCCGGCGGTTCGCGATCGGTTCCCCGGGCCGGCCTGCGCGACTGTCAGCGCCGCGAAAACCCGCCGGCCGTCGCGGGCGCGTTCGGGTCGGTCAGAGCCAACGCGCAATCGATGTACGGCGACACGGCCGCCCAGTCGCGTCCCTGCTGCCACGAAACGACGAGCTGCCGCGACACGGCCACGACCGACGGGTCGTACTCCAGCATGTGGCGAGCCAGCGCTTCGCGGGTGTCGGCGGCATCGTGCAGCGAACCGTCCTGTCGCGCGTAGCTGTGGAACTCGGCGATCCGGCCCGGTGCCTCGACGCCGGGCAGTCCCGCGCATTCGCCGCCGCCCGCATCCAGGCGCGACGCATGCGCGACCGAGTAGCTGTCCTGGATCATGTGCAGCAGCACGCCGAGCGCGACCTCGCGCAGATGGCTGCGAGCCTCCACGATGCCGGTCGCGAACAGGTTGGTCGCGGTCATCTCGCCGGGAAAGTACGCGGCGAACCCGGGTACGGCGACGTCGCGCAAATAGATGTCCGTGCGGATCGCTCCGCGGGCCACGCCCCAGAGGAATTCGGCCCAGATCCGCATGTTGCGCTGCGTGTCCCGGGCAGGCTCGCCTTCATAGGCCGCCATCGCATGCATGAACTGCAGATCGCCGTAGTGGCTGCGATAGAGCAGCATGGTTCCGGGTCCGAATGCGGGGCCCGTACCCTTGTGGGCCTTGGCCGCGCGGCCGGCGTCGTCGAACAGTTTCCGCCAGCATTCCGGCTGCGCCGTCGAACGCAGGGTGACGCTGGCGTTGCACGCCTTGACGGCCGGCGGCTTGCCCGGGTCGAGCCGGAACGGCGGGTCGTCGGGCCAGCGCACCCCGTAGAGCAGCATGCGGTGCTGCTTGACCCGGTCCAGGGTCACGCAGCCCATCTCGTCGCCAGGTCCCGCCGTGCAATCCAGTGCCGCCAGGGTGATGGCTTCGTGCACCGGCGACTTGAGATGCGGCAGGACATGGTCGACGACCCAGATCCCGGTCCAGCTCCAGAAGCGCGACGTGCTGACGTTGCCGAGCTTGCGGTCGACGTCGCTGATCTTGGGCAGGATCTGGTAGGCGTCCGACCGTTGCGGGACAGCGAGGCCGAACAGGCCCAGCACTGCACCGAGCAGCCGTGCGGCCGCGGCCGCGCGCGAAAGATTCCAGCGATTCATCGTTGCCTCCCCATGGGCTTCGAGCAGCTACCGATCAACCGGTGTTTCCGGCGCTGCGAATCTCTCACGGATCCGGCGCGCCGGGCCGGCGCGCGTCATCCCGCCTGCGGGCCCGCGGCTCAACCGCGCTGCGCGCGCGCCCAGCGCACGATGTCGGCGCGGCCGATCGCGCCGGACTGGCGCGCGATCTCGCG
>NZ_JANFVR010000436.1 GCF_024609805.1 Tahibacter caeni
GGCGGGGTCGGACGCGTCTGGGCCGCCGGCGGCGGCGCAGGACGCTGCGGCGGCGGCGGACTGCCCGGCGGACGCTGCGCGGTGGAGCTGGGCGCCGGCGCCGTACCGGACTCCGGCAGATTGGAAGGCCAGGTCGGTATCCACGTCGATCGCTGGGTCGACATATCGCCTCCAGACAGGGCTGCAGACACCGGTCGGCGGCTGTGGCTGCTGCAGACCGGTCACCAAAACGCTTGCGGTCAGCCCCCACCGACCTCCCCCGGGGACTGCGGCGCGAGCTTAGCACCGTAGCCATGACGAAGGCAGACGGACGATACCGCCGGCGCAGCCCTGCCGAATGCGCGCTGGCGCACGAACCGGACGGAATCGGACCGGCGGCCGGAACGAGGCGCCGGAGCGGACCGGACGCAGCGGCGGCCGCCCGACGTCGACACGCGCCGGCCGCGTAATTCAGCGAAACCAGACGCCAATTGCGGCCCGGATGCCGGACCCGGCTGGAGGGCCCAGGTCCGCGCCCGAAACCGGCTAGCGCAGGGTCTCGTCGAGAAACGCGAGCGCCGTGTCGGAACCGGACTGGCCGAGCCAGAACAGCGCTTTCTGCTTGACCTCGCGCGGATAGTCGCCGCGCATCAGGCCGATCAGGGCCTTGTCGCCCTGCTCGTCCGGCAGCTGGGTCAGCGCGAACACGGCCTGTTCGCGCACCGACGCCTCGGTCTCGCGACGCAGCGCCGCGACGATGTCGGCGGCGGCACGGGCGTCCTCCATCTGTGCGAGCCAGAACAGGGCCTGGCCGCGCACCTCGCCGGAACGGTCGCCCGCGGCGATCGCGAGCACGCGCGGATAGGTGTCGAGCTTCTCCGCCTGGGACAGCACGAACACCGCATGGTTGCGGATCTTCGCGTCGGCGTCTTCGTGCGCGACGCGCTCGACCGCCTCGACGCCTTCGATGCCGCGCGCCTGGCCCATCCAGAACAACGCGGCTTCGCGCCGTCCGCGCGGTCCGCCGGCTGCGGCGAACTCGCGCAGCGCGGCCATCGCGGCCGGCGCCGCGTGGAATGCAATGGCCGCGATGCCGTCGTCGTCGTCCTTGCGGCCGCGGTCGCGGCGCGTCTCGGCGGCGAGCCAGGCGACGCTCGCGGCCGGATCCACGCCGTCCAGCCGCGTCACTGCGCCTGCACTGCTGACCGGACAACTCGCGCTCAGCGCACGTATCGCGTCGACCTGACCGGCTTTCACGTGGGCGTAGACGGCGAGCTCGCGCGCGCCGGCCGTGACGGCGGGCACGGCGTCGTCGACGCTCCACTGGCGGCCGTCGAGATCGCAGCCGCGGCGCCCGGCGGCCCCGCGGCGGACTTCGTAGCAACAGGGCTCGCCGGCGTCGGGCGCCAGCGGCACCTGCCATTGCACCCAGCCGTCGTTCGCGGCGATGCGCCGGGCCAGGTCGTCGTCGGCCGTCGCGGCGGCGGCCGGCAGCAGCAGGGATACACAGCAAACGAAACGCGAAAGAAGTCGCATGGCAATGCTCCGCAGGAATTCAGGCAGGGCCCGGCCGCGCCGAGGCCGAGCCGCGGCGGCAGGGAGTGTTTCCGGTCTGCGGCGGCGCGACGGCCGCCGCGCGGGCTATTTCAGTTCCTGCTCGATCACCTCGAGCGCCGCGTCGTCGTCCATCGCGGTCAGCAGGCGCAGGATCCGCTGTTTCTCTTCCTTGCTTTTTGCACTCTTGTACAGACCGCTCATGGCCTTGGCGTCGTCGGCGATCAGCAGTCCCTGCAGGATCGCGTCGCGCTGGGCGGCGCTGGCCGCCTTCGAGTACAGGCCGACCAGCGCTGCGCTGGCCTTGTCGCCCCCGCTGACGCCGATCGCGCGATAGGCCTCCAGGCGCGTGCCTTCTTCCGTGTTCGTGCCGGCTATCTGCACGAGACCGTCGACGTCGCCGGCCACGCCGAGCGACTGCACGATCTGCCGCTGCAGCTCCGCGTCCTTGACCACCGGCATCAGCTGCTTGAGCTCGGCGACGGCGTCCATCGCGCCGAGCAGCTGGATCGCGTCGTGGCGCAGCGCGGCGTCGGTCTCGTCGCGCGCGGCGCCGTACACGAGCTCCTTGCGGCCGGCGATCATCCAGGCCTGGAGGATGTCGCGCTTCTGCGCGGCCGCGGCGCCGCGGTACAGCGCGGACAGCTCGCCGAGCGCCTTGTCGTCGCCGCTGACGCCGAGCATGCGGATGGCCTCGCTGCGCAGTCCCGGATCGCCGCTGCGCGCGATCTCGACGAGCTCGGTCAGCGCTTCCTGCGAATCGAGCTGGCTCAGCACGAACAGCGCACGCCGCTTGACCTTGTCCGGCTGCGTGCCGCGCAGCACTTTCTTGAGCAACGGCACGGCGCGTTCCGGCGGCGCGTTGATCAGGCCTTCGACGGCGATCTCGGCGAGTTCCCGGTCGTCGCCACGGCCACCACCTCCGCCACCACCGCCCCCGCCTTCGCCGCGCGCGCTGTGTTCGGCGGCCTGGTCCTGGCGCAGCAGCGCGTCGGCTTCGCCGAGCCAGCGGCTCTGCGGAAACTTCTCGCGCAGCTGGTCCACGGTGCGCCGCGCATCGGCCGTGCGCTTGGCCTGCATGAGCACATAGGCCTGCCAGAACAGCGCGGTGTCCACGTTCGCCTCGCCGCGTTCGACCATGCGCTTTTCGAGCCGGCGGAAGCGGTCGAGCGCCTGTTGCCAGTCGGACTTGGCCATGAGCTCCTGGCCTTCGCGGTAGAGCTGGTTGAGTTCCTTGTCGGCGCTGTTGACGTCGGCGGCGGTCGGCGCGGCCAGGGCCAGCGGTGCAGCGGCGGCCAGCAGCAGGCCGAGTGCGCGGGAAAGCAGGGTTTTGCTCATGAGTGACTCCGTCAGATCGAGGTCGAGCGTTGCGGCTCCATACGCGCCTGCGTCGCCCGCAGTTGAAACAGCAGATCGGACTTGTCGACGTAGTCGCGCAAGCCGTCGGAAGCTTGGATGTCGCCGGCGGGCGCCGGGTTAGCCAGTTCGATCAGCACGGGTTCGAGCTGACGCAGAAAATTCGCGAGACGCGCATTGCCGGCGCGCGCGGCCGCCTGGGCGTAGAGCCGGTTCGACTCGAGCAGGCCCGCAGCGAGCTCGCGGTTGCCGGCCTGCAGCGCAGCGCTGTCGCTGTTGACCGCGGTCAGCACCACGCTTTCGGTTTCGCGCAGATGCGCGGCGACGTAGGCGTCGAGCACGCGCGAGGACAATTCCGTCGCGGCGAGGTTGCCGCCCGCGGCCGGCGTCGCCGGCGGCTGGCGGCCGAGCAGGAAGCCCAGGCCGAGCGCGGCGACCAGCGCGCAC
>NZ_JANFVR010000437.1 GCF_024609805.1 Tahibacter caeni
CGACGGCCGCGCCGGCCAGCGCCGCGCCGAATCCGGCGCAGAGCCAGCGGCGGCGCTGCAGGCGTGGGGGACGCGGCGAAGCCATGGTCAGTGCGCGGCCGCGCCGACGTGGAAGGCCTGGCTGCGATCCAGCGGCGAATCGCCGAAGCTGCCGTTGATGTCGAGCACGTAGTCGCCGGGCGGCAGCGCCTTGGCCGTCTCGAAGCTCACGCGGCGCGTCGCGCCGGGCAGCACGGCGTCGGTGGGCAGGCGGCCGGCCTGGACCACGCCGGCCGGCAGTTCGGCCTCGGCCGTGCCGGCCTTGGCGATCTGCGCGGTTTTGGCATCGCCCGGAAAATCGGCCTTGCGCCAGATCGCGAACGAACCGCTGCAGCGGCTGGTCGCATTGCCGTCGTTGCGCAGCTGCAGCACCGCGGAGCTGGCCGCGGCGTCGAGGCCGGTCAGCGCGCCTCTGCGCTCCGTCGGGCCGACGTGGCCGTAGACCGCAGCGCCGAAGCGGAACACGGTGCGCAGGGTGGTCGCCGCGCCGGGCGCCTTGTCCTGCGGCTGTTCCTCGAAATAGACCATGGCGCGGTGTTCGCCCGGTGTCAGCGCGACGGCCGGCCGCGCGGCGACGCGCACGACCTGGTTCTGTCCGGCCTTGACCGTGAACTGCAGCGGATTGATGACGAGCCAGCCGTCGAGCGACTGCTCGGTGGTCGGGATTTCCGAGACCTTGCCGTCGCCGTCCATGGTCCAGTTGGCGACGCGGACGCTGACGATCTTGTCCTCGGCCGTGTAGTTGAACAGGCGGAACGCCTGCGACCCCGCCGCGCCGTCGAGCGCGATGTCGAGGATTTGCGGGCTCAAGCCCACCTGTGCCTGCGCGCCGACCGACAGGAGCAGCAGCGCGACGAGCAGCCAGAGTCGTTGCATGGTCAGTAGTTCTCGAAGGTGATTTCGATCCGGCCCTGGTAGGTGCCGGGTTCGGCCAGATCGCCGGCCTGGATGTGCAGCTCGGCTTCGCCGGTCCAGACGGGACCGTCGACGTCGTTGACCAAGGAAGGTCGGTAGGTGACCAAACGTGTCCTGATGCGCGCATCGGGACGCGCGAGATTGGCGATTTCGTCGGGCTGGCCCTGCGGATCGAGCAGACGTACGCGTACGTTCGGCGGTCGCTGTTCGCTGCCGGCCGGCGGCGACCAGCGCCAGAGCACGCCCAGCGGCCGCACGATGGCCGGTACGCTGGGATGCTCGGGACCGGGCAGGTCGACGATCAGCGCATTGCCGACGAGTCGGCTCACGGCGCGGGCCGAACTGGCCGAGAGCGGACCGTCCGGCGCGACGTCGGTGCTGCGGATGCTGTCGAGCTCCAGGCGCGAGACCTGGGTTTCGAAGCGTCCGCTGCTGCCGATCGCGATGCCGCGCACGCCCGGCACGGAGCCGGGCAGGTTGGCCGCGTTCGCGGCCGCGGCGAAAAACGCCGCGACCGCGAGGCAGGCTGCCGGAATGGCCGGTCTGCGACGCATGTCAGGTCGCAGTGACGGTCAGGACGTAGTTCACGTTGCCGGCGGTGGAGCTGTACGCGCCGGTCGCGGTCGCGTTGGTCAGGTCCAGCTCCAGCACGACGCTGCCGGTCGTCAGGCCGCCCAGGCCCGGATCGACGAAGGTCGAGCTCTGCGGCGAGGCGCCGGTCAGCGCCGCGGTCGCGCCGGTCGCGATGCCGTAGTTGTCGTTGATGGCGATCGACGCCGTGCCGTTGTTCAGCGTGTTGTTGGCGCCGCGCGAGATCTGCACGGTGGTGTTGGCCGAGCTGCCGCCGACCGCGCGCACCGACCAGACGTTGGACAGCACCAGCGGCACCGCCGCGGTGTTGAGGCCGGCCGGGCCGGTCGGGCCGGTGAAGCTCGCCGTCAGGGTGCCGGCGGCGGCCGTGGCGGTGACGCCGCCCGGATTGCCGCGGTTGCAGTAGTACGTGTCGGCCAGCGCGCCGGCGGTGCAGCCGGTGGTCAGCAGGCCGGCCAGCGAGGCCGAGTTCAGCGTGATGTCGAGGGCCGAGTAGTAGTACAGGATCGTGATGCCGTTGCTGATCGTGATGTTTACGTCGACGTTGGCCTGGGCGAAGGCGCCCGAGGGAAAGCAGGCGGCCGAAGCCAGCGCGAGAGCGGCAAGGCGCGGGAGGAAACGCAGTTTGGATGTCACGACGGATAACCCCTGGTTTGAGTTGTGCTACTGCCTTTTGGCAGGCAGCCGACCCAAAGCACGGGCCGTGCCGAAATGTGATGTCCATCACGATTCGTGACGGTTGGTAACAATTGGAAGTGCCGTACTCGGAATGAGCGGTGGAAGCGGCTCAGTCCTTCGGCGGAATCATAAGGACTGGCTTTGCGCCGGCGTTCCGGGTATCGTCCGCGCCCCGCGCCGGCCTGTGCCGCCGGGCCGAAGAAATTCCTGCCGCAACGGCATTGACATTCGGTCCGCGGATAACGAGAATGCCGGGCTCCGCGCTGGAGGGATACCCAAGCGGCCAACGGGGGCAGACTGTAAATCTGCTGGCTCACGCCTTCGGTGGTTCGAATCCACCTCCCTCCACCAGCCGGTTCTAGCTTGAGCGGGAGTAGTTCAATGGTAGAACCTCAGCCTTCCAAGCTGATTGTGCGGGTTCGATTCCCGTCTCCCGCTCCATTGAAATACTGTCGCGGTTGACACGTTTGCGCTCACGTAGCTCAGTCGGTAGAGCACTTCCTTGGTAAGGAAGAGGTCGAAGGTTCGATTCCTTTCGTGAGCACCATCTTCTTCGCAACACCGTTTTGAACTCATCCACCTCCTTAGATCTCTCGGGGTTTTGCAGGCATGGCCAAGGGTAAATTCGAGCGCACCAAGCCGCACGTCAACGTCGGCACGATCGGTCACGTGGACCACGGGAAGACGACGCTGACGGCAGCGCTGACGAAGATCGGCGCCGAGCGATTCGGTGGCGAGTTCAAGGCGTACGATCAGATCGACGCGGCGCCGGAAGAGAAGGCGCGCGGTATCACGATCTCGACGGCGCACGTGGAATACGAATCGCCGAACCGTCACTACGCGCACGTGGACTGCCCGGGACACGCGGACTACGTGAAGAACATGATCACGGGTGCGGCGCAGATGGACGGCGCGATCCTGGTGTGCTCGGCGGCCGACGGTCCGATGCCGCAGACGCGCGAACACATTCTGCTGTCGCGCCAGGTGGGCGTGCCGTACATCGTGGTGTTCCTGAACAAGGCGGACATGGTCGACGACGCGGAGCTGCTGGAGCTCGTCGAGATGGAAATCCGGGAGCTGCTGACGAAGTACGAGTTCCCGG
>NZ_JANFVR010000438.1 GCF_024609805.1 Tahibacter caeni
GGCGGAACTCGCGGCGCTGTTGCGGCCCGCGCGCGCCGCCGCCTGAGGGCGTCGGCGACGTTCGTCCTGCCCGCCGCCGGCCGGCGGGCGGCGACGCCTCAATCGACCGAGAAGCGCTGCAGGCCGACCGGCACGAGGCTGCAGCCGGTGCCGGTGATGTTCAGGTCGAATGTGCCGGTCGCGGTGTTGAACCCGTCGACGATGACGAAATACTGCGTGCCGGCCGTCGCGTTGAAGGTCACGGTCTCGGTGACGTTGGCGCCGCCGTTGTCGTCCATCGTGGTGCACTGCGGATCGGCCAGCGACGGCAGTGCCGTGCAGGCCGCGCCGGGCGCCTGCAGCACGTACAGCGCGAGATCCCAGTTCGCGCCGGTCGGATCGGCCGTCACGGTGACCGAGCAGTTCTGGTCGGTCACCACGCCGAAGGCCACGTCGAGCGACGCGCCGGTGCCGCCGAACAGGGTCTGGCCCGTGCCGCAGACGGTCGCGATGTCGTAGTCGTTGGTCGCGCCGACCGTCGTGGAGGACACCGTGAACGGATTGACCGGCGTCGGGCTGGCCGGCGTACAGGTGTCGCCCTGCACGGGTCCGTTCGGCCTGGGCCACGTGGCGCTGACTTGCGCGTATTCGGCCGCCAGCGCCTGATCCAGTGCCGCGCGCTCGCTCGCCGACGCGACGGGATAGCGCAGCTTGTAGTTCGAGGTACTGGCGTTCTGGGCGGACACGACGCACGGCAGCAGCAAGGCGACGGCGACCAGGGCAAGCGATTTCACGGCCATGACGGATCTCCGGCTGAAAGGGTTGGCAGAACGAACCGACCAGCGGCATGCGCGCAATCGCCGGCGTCGCCGTCGGATGACGGCGACCGTTCGATACTGCAGACAGGAACCTCCCCCAGAGGTCGGGCCTAAGCTCGTCGAATACGCCACGGCCGTCAAGCGCCGGCCATTCCGGCGCACGCCGCGCGTGCCGGGCTCCGGCGACGTTCGACAGGGAGCCGCCCGCCGCTTTTTTGCCGCGTCGGCTGCGACGCCGCCGGATTCAGGGCTGCTCGCCGGTATGCGCGAAAATCCGGTCGTTCGTCAGCACGCGCAACGGCACCGCCGCGAACAGAGCGATGCCGTATGCGCGGCCGTCGGCGGCCTGGGCGATCGCGTCGAACGGACGGCCCTGGTTCTCGACGCGGCGCCAGCGGCCCGTGGCCGCATCGCCGACGAGCTGCGTATTCGCGGTGCCGAGGAGAATGTCCGTTCCGAGCCCGAGGGCGTGGTGCGGCGTACCCGTGTACACGTCGCCGAATGCGGACCAGCTGCCGCCCGCCGCGTCGTAGCGATGGACCTGCGCGCCGCCGAGGCTCAGCACGCCGCCGGCGACGGACCAGAGCGTGCGGTTGCCGGGCGCAACGAGACCGCCGGCGGCGGCCGGCCAGCTCGTGCCGGCGTTCGTGCTGCGATACAGCCCCGCATTCGTGCGCACCCACAGGGCGCCGTCGCCGGCGCGCATGAGCTGGCGCGGCGACTCCGCGTCGAAGGCCTGCGCGCTGCGCGTCCAGCTCGCGCCGCCGTCGGTGCTGCGCCAGAGTCCGACATTGGACTGCAGCGCCAGCGCGACCGACGCGCTCGCCGACACGATGCCGTCGAAACGCGGCGTCGCGCTCTGCAGGCTCCAGCTCGCGCCGTCGTCGACGCTGGTATAGGCCGCCGACGACGCGCGGTTGCAGATCGCGAACAGCCGGCCGTTGTCCAGCCGCGCGAGATGGTTCAGCTGGCAGAGCGGCAGGCCCGCATGGCGGCGGGCCCAGGTCGTCGCGCCGTCGTCGGAGCGGAACACCTCGCCGTACGGCGTCGCGACGAACACGCTGGTTGCGCTCACGGCGACACCCGACAACAGCGGGTCGGCGAAGCCATTCATGTCGTCCTGCCAGTTCTGCAACTGCGCATCGCTGCGCGCGACGCCGCGGACGCCGACGGCCAGCGCGCCGCCGCCGGGCTGGGGCAGGAATTCCTGCACGCCGACCACGCCGGCGGCGACGAGGGTCCAGGTCGCCAGGTTCGCCTCGCCGCGATAGATGCCGGCCTCGGTCGCCGCGAGCCAGCGGCCGTCGGCGGCGTGGTACAGCGCGTCGACGCGCGAAGTCACCTGCGCCGCGCCTACCTGGGTATAGCTGCCGCCGGCGCTGCGGCGCCAGAGACCGTCGCTGCGTCCGAGCAGCAGCTCGCCGGACGGCAGCGGTTCGACCTGCAGCCAGTTGCCCATGCCGGCGACGGACTGCCAGGTCGCGCCGTCGTTGGTGCTCGTGACCAGGTTGCTGTCGCCGACCGCGAACAGCGTGCCGCTCGTCGCGGCCGCGACGTCCGTCCCGCCGAACGTCGGCAGGCCGCCGCTGGTCGGGGTCCAGGTGACGCCGCGATCGGTGCTGCGATACGTCGTTCCGTCATAGTCGGCGGCCACGACCGCGCCCCCCGGCGTCACGCCGACGTAGACCGCGAGCGTGCAGCACGGCAGGAAGCTGTAGGTCCAGTTCTGCCCGTCGTCGTCGCTGTGCGCGACCATGGCCCCCTCGCCGGCCGCATACAGGCGTCCGCCCGCGTCGCGCGCGAGCGACCAGGTGCTGTTCACGCCGCCGACCTTTTGCCATGGCGCTGCTGCGGAATCGCGGACATACAGGCCGGACCAGCTACCGCCCAGCAGCTGGCGGCCGCTGGCCGTCGTCATTCCGGCGTAGGCAGCGGCGGCGGGAGGTGCGACGGCCGGCTGCCAGACCGGTGCGGCGCCGGCCGATGTGACGGCGAGCACGAGCAAGAGGGCGAACAACAGGGAAGGCGATCGGCAATTCATTGCGTGGCTCCGGCCCGGCCGCGAGCGCGTCGGGCATGCAAAATGGCGGCTCAGGCGTAGTGGCGAAGGGCAGCAGCGAGGACGCGGACGGCCCCACGCATCGCTTCAAAAACTAACCTGCCGGCCTGGCCGGCGCAACCTCCGCTCGACGCTGGCGGGACTCGGAGGCCGACACCCCGCATCGCCGATTCGCGACGGCATCCGGATGACTGGCGCCTGTGCGCCCGACCTCTCAGCGAAGCCGGAAAAAATCCGTCCACCGCCCGCTGGCTCAGAGCAGCGCGGCGTCCTGGCGGTATTCGAAGTAGAACCACCAGCCGCTCTCGCCGTTCCAGCTGTCGACGCCGCCGGGCAGGTTCGCGCGGCAGCTGCCGGCGCCGCCGGGCAGCAGTGCGGCAAGCGTCGTGTTCGTGCCGTTGACCGGCACGGTGATCGCGGCCGCGTCGCTCGCGCGCAGGAAGCCGCGCAGCAGGCCGCC
>NZ_JANFVR010000439.1 GCF_024609805.1 Tahibacter caeni
CGCCGTAGCCGCGGCTGATGACGCCGGCGCGCAGGCCGCGCGCGGCCAGCGCGCGCACGAGCGCGATGGTCAGCGGCGTCTTGCCGGTACCGCCGACGCTGATGTTGCCGACCACGACGACGGGCCGCGCGAGCCGGTACGAACGCAGCCAGCCGCGCGCATAGGCCTGCCGGCGCAGCGCGCCGATGCCGCCGTAGACGCGCGCGAGCAGACGCCAGCCCAGCGGCGGCGGCGCGCCGTGATACCAGACCCGCTCGCGCCGCGACGCGGCCATCAGGCCCCCGCGTCGTGGAACTGCATACGGTGCAGCGCCGCGTAGTGGCCGTCGCGCGCGAGCAGCGCTTCGTGGCGGCCGGTCTCGACGATGCGCCCCTGGTCGAGCACGACGATCTGGTCCGCATGCTCGATCGTGCTGAGCCGGTGCGCGATGACCAGGGTCGTACGCTCGCGCATGAGCCGGCCGAGCGCGTCCTGGATCAGGCGCTCGGACTCGGTGTCGAGCGCGCTCGTCGCCTCGTCGAGGATCAGGATGGGCGCATTCTTGAGGATCGCGCGCGCGATCGCGATGCGCTGGCGCTGGCCGCCCGACAGCAACGCCCCGCCCTCGCCGACCTTGCTGTCGAGGCCCTCGGGCAGGCGCTCGATGAATTCCAGCGCGTTGGCCGCCTTGGCCGCGGCGAGGATCTGCTCGCGGCTCGCGCCGCCGAGCGCGCCGTAGGCGATGTTGTGCGCGATCGAATCGTTGAACAGCACGACATGCTGGCCGACCAGCGCGATCTGGCTGCGCAGGCTGTCGAGCGTCCATTCCGGCAGCGGGCGGCCGTCCAGCAGCACGGCGCCGGCATCGGGTTCGTAGAAGCGCGGAATCAGGCTGGCCAGGGTGGTCTTGCCGCTGCCCGAACGGCCGACCAGCGCGGTGACCTTGCCCGGCGGACAGACCAGATCGACCGCGTGCAGCGCGTCGCTGACCGCGCCCGGATAGCGCAGCGTGACGCCGCGCAGCTCGATCTCGCCGCGGCTGCGTTGCATCCGCGCCGTGCCCGTGTCGGGTTCGCCGGCGGTGTCGACGATTGCGAACAGGTCCTGCGCCGCGGCGACGCCGCGCTGCATCATGGCCTGTACGGTGGTCAGGCGCTTGAGCGACGGCAGCATCGCGATCATCGCGGTGATCGTGGCCATGAAGCTGCCGGCGGTCATCGTCGCGAGCATGCCCGGCCGCGTCGCGAAGAACACGACGCCGGCCAGCGCGCAGGCCGCGATGATCTGCACGAGCGCCGTGGACAGCGCGTTCGTCGAGGCGACCTTGAGGTTGAGCCGGCGGTTGTGCTCGTTGACCTCGGCGAAGCGGCGCGTCTCGTAGTCGCGGCCGCCGTAGACCTTGACCTCGCGCTGGCCGCCGACGACTTCCTCGACGATGCCGGTGACGGAGCCGACCGAGTGCTGGATGCGCCGGCTGATGCGCCGGTAGCGCTGGCCGACGAACCAGACCAGGGCCGCGATCAGCGGCGCCATGACGAACAGCGCGAGGGTCAGCTTCGCGCCGTACCAGAGCATCACGAACAGCATGCCGAGCACGGTCAGGCTGTCGACGATCATGACCTTGACCGCGTCGGTGCTGGCCTGGGCGACCTGTTCGACGGTGTAGGTCACGCGCGCGATCAGCTGGCCCGAGGCCTCGCGGTCGAAATACCCGGCCGGCATCATCAGGTAGCGCGCGAACACCTGCTCGCGCAGGCGGTGCACGACGCCGCGGCCGACGCGCGCGACGCCGTAGTCGGTCAGCCAGGTCGCGATGCCGCGCAGTACGAACACGATGACGATCGCGATCGGCATCCAGAAGATCGTGCCCTGGTCCTGATGCACGAACAGGTCGTCGAGCATCGGCTTGATCAGCCAGGTGAAGCCGGCCGTCGCACCCGCGTCGACGGCCATGCCGAGCACGGCCAGGGTCGCGATCGGCCAGTGCCGCGCCGAGTAGTCGAGCAGGCGCCGATACGTGGCTGCGGCGCTGGCCGGCGCGGCCGCGCTCACTTTTTCGGCGCTTCCTTGGACGGCGTCGTGGCGATGGACAGACGCGTGAAGCCGACCTGGCCCAGCGCATCCATGACCGTGACGACGGCCTGATGCGGGGTCTGCGCATCGGCGCGGATCATGACCGGCCGCGCACGGTCGTCGCCGGCGACCTGCACGAGCGCGTCCTTGAGCGTGTCGACGCTCGGATTGAGCACTTCGTTGTTGTCGATGTAGTAGCGGCCGTCGCTGTCGACCTGGATCGTCAGGCCGGCTTCGGGCTCGGCGTCGGCCGATTCGCTGGCCTGCGGCAGCGACACGCGCAGGCGCGCGGTCTGGTCGAACGTCGCGGTCAGCACGAAGAACATCAACAACGTCAGCATGACGTCGATCAGCGGGATCACGTTGATCTCGAAGTCGTCGTCGCGACGCGCGGCGCCGAGCTTCATGCGGTCACGCCCGGACGCACGGCGCGCACCGCCGAATTGGAAGCCGTCGCGCTGGGGTCCGGCTGCTGCTGCGCGGCGAGCTCGTCGAGCAGCGCGATGGCCTCTTTCTCCATGACGACGACGAGGCCGGCCACGCGCGAGCGGAAATAGCGGTGGAAGATGTAGGCCGGCACCGCGACGACGAGGCCGGTCGCCGTGCAGACCAGCGCCTCGCCGATGCCGCCTGCCATCTGCTGCGCGTTGCCGATGCCGTGGACCATGACCGCGAGGAACATGCGGATCAGGCCGATGACGGTGCCGAGCAGGCCGAGCAGCGGCGAGATCAGCGCGATCGTGCCGAGCGTGTTCAGATAGCGTTCGAGGCGATGAACCACGTGGCGGCCGGCGTCCTCGATGCGTTCCTTGATGATTTCGCGCGGGCGGTTGCGCACCGACAACGCCGCGGCCAGCAGCTCGCCGAGCGGCGAGTTCTTGCTCAGGGTGTCGATGTGCGAGGGATCGAGCTTGCGCGTGCGCGCCCAGGTGCGCACCTGCTCGCCGAGCTCCGGCGGCGCGACCGTCTTCCGGCGCAGGGACCAGAACCGTTCGAGGATGATGGCCAGCGCCACCGCGGAACAGATCAGGATGGGCACCATCGCCCAGCCACCGGCCATCAGCATCTCAAGCACGTGCGATCACTCCGAGCTACAGGGAACGCGGCGCGAACCCAGGCGCGCCGAACGGACCGATCATAGCAGCGAAACCGGCAGGTCTTGCGCGGCCGGCCGAGGGCGCCGCCGGCGGCCGCGGCGACGTGTGACCGGGGTCGCGAAGCGCGCGGACCGGT
>NZ_JANFVR010000044.1 GCF_024609805.1 Tahibacter caeni
GATGCCGCCGCCGCGCGGCGTCGGCAGCGCGTGCGAGCGGCGCCGCCCCGGCTGGTCGAGCAGCCGGCGGCGGTGGGCATAGCGGATCGCCGCCTCGGCGACGAGAGCGCAGACCAGTGCCGCGAGCAGGATGAGCCAGGCGTCCATGGCCGCAGCCGCCCTATTCGTTGGCGACGCCGTGGATCGGCCGCACCGAGCCCCAGCTTTTGCAGCTCGGGCATTGCCAGTGATGCGCCTTGGCACCGAAGCCGCAGCGGTTGCAGCGGTACATGGCCTGCCCTTCGACGAGCTTGCGCGCGAGATCCTGCAGGATCAGCAGGTTTTCGCGCGCCTCGCCGGTGGCGCTGTGCAGGGTCGCGTTGATCAGCGCCATGAGGCCGCGCACCGACGGGCGCTGGCGCAGCTGGCGCGTCAGGAAGTCGACGGCGACGGTCTCGCCGCGGCTGCGCGCATAGAGCTTGGTCAGCGCGAGCACCGGCGAGATGCCGTGGTAGCGCTCGATGATCTGGCGTAGGAATTCCTCGGCGCGCTGCATCTGCTGGCTCTTCGCGTAGGCGTCGAGCAGCAGCGGCAGGATCTCGGGCACAAAGTCCACGTCATGCTCGGCGACGCGTTCGAACGCGGTCACGGCTTCGGCGTAGCGTTCCTGGTCGGCGAGCACCTGGCCCTGCAGCATGCTCGCGCGCACGTTGCGCGGCGCGCAGTCGAACGCGGACTGGATCTGCTCGGCCGCGTCCACGAAGCGCTTCTGCGCGCGCGCCTCGGCCGCGAGCTCGCAGTGGAACTGGGCGATCAGCGCGCACTGCGACTCGCCGGTCATCTGCTCGAGCATGCGCGCATGCGCGATGGCCTTGTCCCAGTCGCGCTCGTGCTGGTAGATGCCGATCAGGTGCTTGAGCGCCGACGGCGCGTGCGCGCGCATCGCGACGAGGTCGGAAAACAGGGTCTCGGCGCGGTCGAGCAGGCCGGCGCGCATGTAGTCCTCGCCGAGCTCGAGCAGCGCGACCGTCTTCATCGCATCGTTGAGGTCCTCGCGCGCGATGAGGTTCTGGTGCACGCGGATCGCGCGGTCGACTTCGCCGCGGCGGCGGAACAGATTGCCGAGCGCGAGATGGGTCTCGACCGTGTCGCGGTTGATCTCGGCCAGCTTGACGAAGACTTCGATAGCCTTGTCCTGCTGCTCGTTGAGCAGGTAGTTCAGGCCGCGGAAATAGGTGCTCGACAGCGCGCTGACGCGTTCGCCGGAGGTGCGCGCGCTCGATCGCCGCGCGATCCACCAGCCCGAGAACGCCGCGACCGGCAGCAGCAGGAACAGCAGGTAGAGCGGATTCATGCCGTGACGGTCATTCCGCGGTCCGGGCCGGCGCGGCGGCGCGCTGGGCGAGTTCGCGGCGCTGGCGCGCCAGACGCCGGCGCAGCGGCATGACCACCGCCAGCCAGAGAACAAGGCCGCCGATCAGCCAGCCCGCGAGCAGCGCGGCCAGCAGCGCCGCGGCCTTGGGCAGGGTCACGGCGACGACGTAGAAATCCAGCGCCACGTCGCCGCCGTTGAGGGCGCCGAACACGGCGCCGGCGGCGGCGAACAACAGCGCGACAACTATCCAGACGACACGCATGGGAAATCCGCTGCAGGGTGCCGGCGCGCGAACGCCGGGCACGGACGGGAACTCAGCGTATGGGTTCCTCGGACTGGTTCACGCGCTCGCGCAGTTCCTTGCCGGGCTTGAAGTGCGGAACGTGCTTGCCGGGCAGGGCCACGGCGGCGCCGGTCTTGGGGTTGCGCCCCATGCGCGGCGGACGGAAATGCAGGGAGAAACTGCCGAAACCGCGGATCTCGATGCGCTCGCCGCCCGAAAGCGCCTGGCTCATCTGCTCCAGCAGGTTCTTTACCGCGAGTTCGACGTCGTTGAACGCAAGATGCTTCTGCCGGTCGGCCAGGGCCTCGATCAGCTCGGACTTGGTCATGGTGGGTTCGGCTCCGCCGGGTAGAGTTCCGTTACGGAACGCGAGCTTAGCGCATTCCGCGAATCCATTCACGCATTGCTGCATCGCAAAAAAGAATGGCGGCACCAGGGCCGCCATTCTCTAGGCTTCGGTACAGCGGAAGCGGCTTACTTCTTCAGCTGTTCCTTGAGCAGCGCGCCGAGCTTGGCCGTGCCCAGGGTGCTCGACTGGTATTCCTCGAGCACCGAAGCGAGCTCTTCCTCGTCCTTGGCGCGGATCGACAGCTGCAGGGTGCGGCCCTTGCGGTCCATGCCGATGAACTTGGCTTCGACCTTGTCGCCGACCTTCAGGTGCTGGGTCGCGTCGTCGATGCGTTCCTTGGCAATGTCGTTCGCACGCAGGTAGCCCTCGACGCCGTCGCCCAGGTCGATGGTCGCGCCGCGCGCGTCCACTTCCTTGACGGTGCCGGTCACGATGCTGCCCTTCGGCGAGCCGGCCATGAACTGGCCGAACGGATCCTGCTCGAGCTGCTTGATGCCCAGCGAGATGCGCTCGCGTTCCGGATCGACGGCCAGAACGACCGCTTCGACCTCGTCGCCCTTCTTGAACTGGCGGACCAGGTCTTCGCCAGTGGCCTGCCAGGAGATGTCGGACAGGTGCACGAGACCGTCGATGCCGCCTTCCAGGCCGACGAAGATGCCGAAGTCGGTGATCGACTTGATCTGGCCGCGGACCTTGTCGTTCTTCTTGTGGACGGCCGCGAAGGTCTCCCACGGATTCGACTGGGTCTGCTTGATGCCGAGCGAGATGCGGCGGCGCTCTTCATCCACGTCGAGCACCATGACCTGCACTTCGTCGCCGACCTGCACGAGCTTGCTCGGGTTGACGTTCTTGTTGGTCCAGTCCATTTCGGAGACGTGGACCAGGCCTTCCACGCCCGGCTCCAGCTCGACGAAGCAGCCGTAGTCGGTGACGTTGGAGACCTTGCCGAACAGGCGCGTGCTCGGCGGATAGCGGCGGGCGATGTTGACCCACGGATCCTCGCCCATCTGCTTGAGGCCGAGCGATACGCGGTTGCGCTCGCGGTCGAACTTCAGCACGCGGACGTCGAGCTCGTCGCCGACGTTGACGACTTCGGACGGATGGCGCACGCGCTTCCACGCCATGTCGGTGATGTGCAGCAGGCCGTCGATGCCGCCGAGGTCCACGAACGCACCGTAGTCGGTGAGGTTCTTGACCACGCCCTTGATGACGGCGCCTTCCTGCAGCTTCTCGAGCAGCGATTCGCGCTCGGCGCTGAATTCGCTCTCGACGACGGCGCGGCGCGAGACCACGACGTTGTTGCGCTTGCGGTCGAGCTTGATGATCTTGAACTCGAGTTCCTTGCCCTCGAGATAGACCGGATCGCGCACCGGACGCACGTCGACGAGGGAACCCGGCAGGAACGCGCGGACGTCCTTGATGTCGACCGTGAAACCGCCCTTGACCTTGCCGCTGATGCGGCCGGTGACGGTGGCGTTGGCCTTCTGGGCCTCTTCGAGCTCGTCCCACACGAGCGAGCGCTTGGCCTTCTCGCGCGAGAGCACGGTCTCGCCGAATCCGTTCTCGAGCGAATCGAGAGCGACCTTGACCTCGTCGCCGATGGCCACTTCGAGCTCGCCGCGATCGTTGCGGAACTGCTCGATCGGCACGATGCCTTCGGACTTGAGACCGGCGTTTACGACGACGACGTCCGACTTGATGTCGACGACGATGCCGGTAACGATGGTGCCAGGCTTGAACTTGATCCCGGCTTCGCTTTGTTCAAACAGTTCGGCAAAACTTTCAGTCATGTTGATTCCAGAATGGAAAAAAGCCGCAGTACGTACGCCGTGACGGCGCCGTCGCAGCCGGCTTGCCTGTTGGGGCGCCCGATCCGGGCACCATGGAGTTCCCCGCACGATTGCGGGACCTTTACCTTTTGCGAAAAAACGAAGAAGGCAACGCTCAGGCGGTCTGGATCAGGCTCAGCACCTTGTCCACGACGGCGTCGACGGGCATTCCGGTCGAGTCGATCAAGACGGCGTCCACTGCCGGCTTCAAGGGGGCGACGGGACGCGCCGCATCGCGGGCGTCGCGCGCTTCGATCTCGCGCAAAAGGGACGCAAGTGTAACGGCAAGGCCCTTGTCCTTCAACTGCTTATAGCGCCGCTTCGCGCGCTCCTCGGCACTGGCCGTCAGAAACACCTTGAACGCCGCGTCCGGGAAGATGACCGTGCCCATGTCGCGGCCGTCGGCGACCAGGCCGGGCTGGCGGCGGAAGCTCAGCTGCTTGTCGACCAGGGCCGTGCGCACGGCCGGGATCGCCGCGATAGCGGAAGCGACCGCACCGACGGTTTCCGTGCGCAGTTCGTCGGTCGCATCGTGAGAGTTCACGTAAACCCTTGTTTCGCGGCCGTCCTTGGGATCGCGAAAGGTGATCTTCGTGGTCTCCGCGCAGCGCGTCATTGCCTCGCCGTCGGACAGGTCGAGGCCGGCCATCGAGGCCGCATAGCCGACCGCCCGGTACAGCGCGCCGGAGTCCAACAGATGCCAGCCCAGCCGTTCGGAGACGATGCGGGCGACCGTGCCCTTGCCCGAGCCGGACGGCCCGTCGATGGTCAAAACGGGTACCGGCTTGTCGGATCGGCTCATGAGGCTCTGGCTCGCGGAACAAACTTTGCGAGTCTAGCAGTTCGGCGCAACGCTGGGCTCGCCTGCATGAGCGATGCGGACGGTGCGAGGCACCGAAGCCCCGGCCGATCGGGATGCCTTCGGACCTTCCCCCTGTCCGGCCGCCTTCACCACCAGACGATCAGCGCGACGACGGCCAGCACGAACGCGTACTTCAGCGCGTAGTACAGCCGCTGGTTGCGCGCGCGCAGGGCCTTGGCTTTCAGGCGCAGCGCGTAGAAATGCCGGAACGCGCGGTTGATCGCGCCGGTGCGGTCTCCGTCGCGGTTCGGCGACGCGCCGGCGGCGATGAAATGCCGCGCCACGAAGCGGTTGACCGCGCGCGCCCAGGCGTAGCGCAGCGGCCGTTCCACGTCGCAGAACAGAATGATGCGGTTGACCTCCGTGCCGTTGCGCGCCCAGTGGATGTAGGTCTCGTCGAACAGGGTCCACTCGCCGTCGCGCCAGCTGTAGCGCTGGCTGTCGACCTCGATGAAGCAGGCGTCATCGTTCGGCGTGTCCAGGCCCAGGTGCAGGCGCAGCGATCCCGCGTAGGGATCGCGATGCGGACGCAGTTCGCCGCAGGGCGGCAGCTCGGCGAACATCGCCGCCTTGATGCTCGGAATGCCGCGCAGCAGCGCCGTCGCGCGCGGGCAGAGCTCGGCCGCCGACGGATGCGCCTCGTCGTACCACTTGAGGTAGAAGCGCTTCCAGCCGCGGCGGAAGAACGAGTTGAAGCCGACGTCGTTGTAGGTGTCGGCCGCCTTGATCTGCTGCAGCCGGCGCAGCTCCAGCGCCTCCTCGCGCAACTCGTGCCAGTGCGCGCGCAAGGTGTCGAGCTCGGGGAAATGCCGCGCCGGCTCGGCGATGAACGGCGTCGTCGGCACGCGCGAGCAGGCATACATCAGCACGTTGACCGGCGCCATGAACGTCGAATGGTCGAGCAGCTGCCGGCCGAACCGATGACGCACGCGACCGCGCCGGTGCACGTAGACGGCGCAGGCGAGGAACAACAGGACCAGCAGCCACTTCATGGCGGAACCCGGCCATACGGCGTATTGACGCGGCGCAACAATAGCATCGGGCGCAATCGCTGCGCACCGGCCCGGCGGCGGTTGGCCGTCCCGGCCGCAAGGCCGTCCCGATCAGTTCGGCTCGCGCGAGCGAGCGCCTGACGCACCGCGCCGCGTCTAGCCCACGTCGAAGCCGCAGTCGTTGGCCAGCGCGAGGAAGCCCGGGAACGAGGTCGCCACGTTGGCGCAGTCGGCGATGCGGATCTCGCCGCCGGCGATCAGGCCGGCTACGGCGAAGCTCATTGCGCAGCGGTGGTCGCCGGCGCTGTCGACCTCGCCGCCGCCCAGGCGGCCGCCTTCGATGACGGCGCCGTCGGGCGTTTCGTCGATGCGAACGCTGAGCGCGCGCAGGCCGCGCGCCATGACGGCGATGCGGTCGGATTCCTTGACGCGCAGCTCGGCCGCGCCGCTGATGCGCGTGCGGCCGCTCGCCGCCGCGGCAGCCACGAACAGGATCGGAAACTCGTCGATCATGTCGGGCACGAGCGCTTCAGGCACGTCGATGCCGTGCAGCGGAGCATGGCGCACGCGCAGGTCGGCGACCGCTTCGCCGCCGAGCTCGCGCGGATTTTCCCGCGTGATGTCGGCGCCCATGAGCACGAGCGCGTCGAGCAGGCCCGTGCGGCGCGGATTGATGCCGACCTCGCGCAGCAGCAGGTCGGAACCCGGCACGAGGCACGCGGCGACGAGGAAGAATGCAGCCGAGGAGAAATCCGCCGGCACGACGACGTCGGTCGCGCGCAATGCATGACCGCCGCTCAGGCGCGCCGTGCCGGCCGCGAACGCGATCGGCCAGCCGAACGCGGCGAGCATTCGTTCGGTGTAATCGCGCGTCGGATGCGGCTCGCTGATCGCGGTTTCGCCGTCGGCATACAGCCCGGCCAGCAGCAATGCCGACTTGACCTGGGCGCTGGCCACGGGCAGTGCGTAATCGATGCCGTTCAGCCGGCGGCCGCCGTGCACGCGCAGCGGCGGCAGGCCGCCGTCCTGCGAATCGATCCGCGCGCCCATGCGCGTCAGTGGCTCGATGACGCGGCGCATCGGCCGCCGCGACAGGGATTCGTCGCCGATCAGGGTGCTGTCGAACGCCTGTCCCGCGAGGATGCCGGTCAGCAGACGCATGCCGGTGCCGGCATTGCCGCAGTCGATCGCCGCAGCCGGCGCGCTCAAACCGTGCAGACCGACGCCGTGGACGATGCGCAGGCTGGCCGAGGGCTGCTCGATGCGCACGCCCATCGCGGCGAACGCGCGCGCGGTCGCCCGCGTGTCCTCGCCTTCGAGAAAGCCGCTGATCCGCGAGACGCCGTCGGCCAGGGCCGCGAACATCACCGCGCGGTGCGAGATCGACTTGTCGCCGGGCACGCGGATCTCGCCGGCCAGCGCCGCGGCCGCGCGCCGGCTGGTCCAGATTTCGCCGCCGCCGCTCATGCCAGCGCCTCCAGCAGTCGTTCGTTCTCGATCCGCGTGCCGACGCTGATGCGCAGGCAAGTCGGCAGGCCGTAGCCGGCCATCGGCCGCACGACGACCGCGTGGCGGAACAGCTGCGCCTCGATCTCGCGCGCGTCGCGACCGAAATCGACGAGCACGAAATTGGTCTGCGACGGGAACACGCGCAGACCGCGCGCGCGCAGCTGCGCCGCGAGCCATTCGCGCTCGACCGCGGTGAATTCGCGGATGTGCCGCGCATGCGCCGCATCGGCGAGCGCGGCCTCGGCCGCGACCAGCGCCAGGCTGTTCACGTTGAAGGATTCGCGCAGACGTTCGAGCACGGCGATCGCCGGAGCCGAGCCGACCGCATAGCCGACGCGCAGGCCGGCCAGCGCATAGGCCTTGGAGAAGGTGCGCGTGACGATCAGGTTGTCGCGGCCGCCCTGCCCGTTTCGCAGCAGACGCACGGCCGAGCCCGTGCCCGGCGCGGTCATGTACTCCGCATAGGCCTCGTCGACGACGGCGACGACGTGGTCGGGCAGCTGCGCGAGAAAACGCGCGAGCGCCGCCTCGTCGAACCAGGTGCCGGTCGGATTGTTCGGATTGGCGACGTAGACCAGGCGCGTGTCGGGACGCACGGCCGCGGCGATCGCGTCGAGGTCATGACCGAGCGGCGCGCTCGCATGGTCGGCCGGCAGCGCCGGCACGCAGACCGGAATCGCGCCGGCGGCGGCGGTCGCGATCGCGAACACGGCGAAGCCGTACTGCGAATAGACCACCGAGGTCTGCGCGTCGGCGAAGCACTGCGCGATCAGCATCAGCAGTTCGTGCGAGCCGTTGCCGAGCGCGATCTGCGCGGTGTCGACGCCGAGCTGCGCGGCCAGCGCGCGCTTGAGCGCGCCGCCCTTGGGATCCGGATAGCGGTAGATCTCGGGCAGCGCCGCGGCGATCGCTGCCGCGACGGCCGGGCTCGCGCCGAGCGAGGTCTCGTTGGAACCGAGCTCGACGAGCCGCGGGCCGTATTCCTCGCGCAAGGCCGGCAGGTCGTGGCCGGGATCGTAGGCGCGCAGCCTGGCTGTCGCCGCATTCGCGAGAGCGAGCACGTCGCGGCTCACAGCAGTGCCACCGGGTAGGAGCCGAGCACCTTGACCTCGGCCGCGCGCGCGCCGGCCAGCTCGATCGCGGCGCTGACGCGCGCGTCCTCGACATGGCCTTCGATCTCGACGAAGAACACGTATTCCCATTTGCCCGTGCGCGCCGGGCGCGATTCGATCTTGGTCATCGACAGGCCCTGGTCGGCGAACGGCGTCAGCAGCTCGTACAGCGCGCCGGGCTTGTCCTTGACCGACATCAGCAGCGAGGTCTTGTCGTGACCCGAGGCCGGGAACAGCTCGCGGCCGATCACGAAGAAGCGCGTGGTGTTGTCGGGCCGGTCCTCGATCTCGCGCGCGAGCACCTTGAGGCCGTAGACGTGCGCCGCGCTCTCGCCGGCGATCGCCGCGGCGTCGTCGGCGTTGCGCGCGCGCCGCGCGGCCTCGGCGTTGCTCGACACCGGGATGCGCTCGGCCTTCGGCAGGTTGGCGCGCAGCCAGGCCTTGCACTGGCCGAGCGACTGCGGGTGCGAATAAACGCGCTCGATGTCCTCCAGCCGGGCGGTGCGCGCGAGCAGGTGCTGGTGCACGCGCAGCTCGATCTCGCCGCAGATCTTCAGCGGCGACGTCACGAACAGATCCAGCGAGGAGTTGACGGTACCTTCGCTGGAATTCTCGATCGGCACCACGCCGAAGTCGGCGTTGCCGGCGGCGACTTCCTGGAACACCTCGTCGATCGTCGCGAGCGGCAGCCCCTGGATCGAATGGCCGAAGTGCTTGAGCACGGCCTGCTGGCTGAAGGTGCCTTCGGGACCGAGGAAGCCGATCTTCAGCGGCTCCTGCTGGGCCAGGCAGGCCGACATGATCTCGCGGAACAGCCGCACCATTTCCTCGTTGCTCAACGGGCCGGCGTTGCGGTCCACGACCATGCGCAGCACCTGCGCCTCGCGCTCGGGACGGTAGTAGTCGACGGCGGCCTTGAGCTCGCCCTTGGCCTTGCCGACCTGCTGCGCCCAGCGCGCGCGTTCGGCGATGAGCTGCTGGATCTCGCGGTCGATCGCGTCGATGCGCGCGCGCGTCTGGGCCAGGTTCAGCGGAGTTTCCTGTTCGACATTCATTGCGTGTCTCGGATTCGACGGTCCAGCTTATACGCGAGCGGGCCGCGCGGGCTCATATGCGGATGCGCGATATGTGCGGCCGCGACGCCGTCGCCGGTCAGAACAGCTTGCCCGGATTCATGATGCCGTTCGGATCGAGCACGCCGCGTATGCCGCGCATCACGGCGATTTCCTCCGCGCTGCGCGCGCTGGACAGATACGGCTTCTTGACCAGGCCTATGCCGTGCTCGGCCGAGATGCTGCCGCCGTGCCGCGCGAGCACCTCGCAGAGCCGCTCGGTCACGCGTTCGCACTCGGCGATGAACGCGTCGTAGTCGTAGCCCGCGGGCCTGACGATGTTGATGTGCAGGTTGCCGTCGCCGATGTGGCCGAACCAGACCACGTCGAAATCCGGATATTCGCGGCTCAGCAGGGCCTGCATGTCGTGCAGGAAGGCCGGCACTGCGGCGATGCGCACCGAGATGTCGTTCTTGTACGGCTTGTGCGGCGCGAGGCTCTCGGTGATGCCTTCGCGCAGACGCCAGAGGCTCTTCGCCTGCGCTTCGCTCTGGGCGACCACGCCGTCGGTCACCCAGCCCAGCTCGAGACAGTGCTCGAACACGGACAGCGCCTCGGTCTGCTGCGCTTCCTCGGCCGCGTCGAACTCGGTCACGACGTAGTACGGCGAATCTTCGGCGAAGGGCCGCGGCGCGCCGTGCGCGACGACGTGGTGCAGCGCGCGGTCGGTGAAGAACTCGAACGCGCTCAGGGTCAGGCGCGAACGGCAGGCGCCGAACACTTGCATCAGCGCGTCCATGTGCGGCACGGCGAACAGCAGCACCTGCGACGGCGGCGGCGCGCCGGTCAGTGCGAGAGTGGCCTCCACGACGATGCCGAGCGTGCCTTCCGAACCGATGAACAGGTGCCGCAGGTCGTAGCCGGTCGCGTTCTTGATCAGGCCGCGGTTCAGGCTCAGGCGTTCGCCGCTGCCGGTGATCACCTCGAGCCCGGCGATCCAGTTGCGCGTGTTGCCGTAGCGGATCACGCGGATGCCGCCGGCGTTCGTCGCGATCGAACCGCCGATCTGGGCCGACCCGCGCGCGCCGAAATCTACCGGATAGATCAGGCCGCGCTCGCGCGCCGCATTGTGGACGGCTTCGAGCGCGATGCCCGGCTGCACGGTCAAGGTGCGATCGACCGGATCGAAGCCGATGACGCGGTTCATGCGCTCCAGGCTCACGACGAGTTCCCCGCCGGCGGCGACCGCGCCGCCCGACAGGCCCGTGCGGCCGCCCGAAGGGACGATCGCGACCTGGCTGGCATTGGCCCAGCGAACGACGGCCTGGACTTCGTCCGCGTCGGCCGGCAATGCGATGGCCAGCGGCACCGGCGTCCAGCGTCGGGTCCAGTCGCGGCCGTAATGCTCGAGGTCGGAAGCCTCGGTCAGCAGCTTGAGTCCCGGCAGCGCCTGGCGCAGCGCATCAAGGGTGGAAGTGTTCATGCAGGCTCGTCTCGCAGGGTCCGGCGAGCCTGCCAGCGATGTCATTAGCCGTCCAGTGTTGCATTGCGGCAGACTGGCTCCCGGGCGCATAGTCCCGGCTTCGCGGCCGCCGGCGCGGCACGTGTCCCTACCTCAAATCCCTGACGCGATCAAACGATGAAGAAGACGTCTTACCCCAAACAGGACATCCGCGTGCTGTTGCTCGAGGGTGTCAGCCGCAGCGCCGTCGAGACCTTCCAGAACGCCGGCTATTCGCAGATCGAGTTCCACGAAAAATCCCTGCCCGAGGCCGAGCTCAAGCAGCGCATCGCCGAGGCGCATCTGATCGGTATCCGCTCGCGCAGCCAGCTCACCGCCGACGTGCTCGAACACGCCAAGCGCCTGATCGCGATCGGCTGCTTCTGCATAGGCACGAACCAGGTCGACCTCGGCGCGGCCAAGGCCGCCGGCATCCCGGTGTTCAACGCGCCCTACTCCAACACGCGCAGCGTCGCCGAACTGGTCATCGCCGAAGCCATCCTGCTGATGCGCCGGATTCCGCAGAAGAACGCGCAATGCCATCGCGGCGGCTGGTCCAAGTCTGCGGCCGGCAGCTACGAGGTCCGCGACAAGGTGCTCGGCATCGTCGGCTACGGCCACATCGGCACCCAGGTCGGCCTGCTCGCCGAGTCGCTCGGCATGCGCGTGATCTATCACGACATCGAAACCAAGCTCGCGCTCGGCAATGCGCGTCCGGCGCTGAGCCTCAACGACCTGCTCGGCCGTGCCGACATCGTCACCCTGCACGTGCCCGAGACGCCGGCGACGCAGCTCATGATCAGCGCCGAACAGCTCTCGCGCATGCGCGAAGGCAGCGCGCTGATCAACGCCTCGCGCGGCACCGTCGTCGACATCGACGCACTGGCAGCGGCGCTGCGCAGCGAGCACCTGTCGGGCGCGGCGGTCGACGTGTTCCCGGTCGAGCCCAAGGGCAACGACGACGTATTCGTCTCGCCGCTGGTCGGCATGGACAACGTGATCCTGACGCCGCACATCGGCGGCAGCACGCTCGAGGCCCAGGACAACATCGGCATCGAGGTCGCCTCCAAGCTCGTGCGCTACAGCGACAACGGTTCGACCCTGTCGGCAGTCAACTTCCCCGAGGCCTCGCTGCCGGAACATCCGCACAGCCGCCGCCTGCTGCACATCCACCGCAACGTGCCCGGCATGCTGTCGCGGATCAACGACCTGTTCTCGCGCGAGAACGTCAACATCGACGGCCAGTACCTGCAGACCGATCCGCAGGTCGGCTACGTCGTCATCGACGTGTCCATGCCCGAGGAACGCGCGGCCGCGCTCAAGGACGCGCTCGCGACGATACCGGGCACCCTGCGCGCGCGCGTGCTGTACTGAGGGCGGACTCGCGACGTCCGCCGCGTTCTCCGCCCCACGGCCTGACGCCCGCGCTGCAGGTGTCGGGCCGCTTTCTCGACTCGAGAACGCGGCAACAGGAAGTCGCTCCGGCACGCCCGGGCACTGGCCGGGACGGCCCGGCCCGGCAGGCGCCGGACGGCCGGCGGCGCCGCTTGCTAGAATCGCCGGCTTTGCCCCTCGGCTACACCCATGATCACCTTCCGCAACTTCGCCCTGCGCCGCGGCGAACGCCTGCTGCTGTCCGACGTCGACCTGTCCCTGCATGCCGGCATGCGCCTCGGCGTGGTCGGGCGCAACGGTTGCGGCAAGTCCAGCCTGTTCGCGGCGATCCAGCGCGAGGTCGAGCCCGACCGCGGCGACCTGGACCTGCCGACGCGGCTGCGCATCGCGAGCGTGGCCCAGGAAACGCCGTCGCTGCCGGATGCGGCGATCGACTTCGTGCTGTCGGGCGACGCCGAAGTCCACGCGATCCTGCGCGTCGAGGCCGCGGCCACCGAACGCGAGGACTGGGACGCGGTCGCCGAGGCGCACCAGCAGCTCGCCGCGATCAATGGCTACGACGCCGGCGCGCGCGCCGGCCGCCTGCTGCACGGCCTCGGATTCTCCGCCGACACGCACCGGACGCCGGTGTCGGACTTCTCCGGCGGCTGGCGCGTGCGCCTGAACCTCGCGCGCGCGCTGATGACGCCGAGCGACGTGCTGCTGCTCGACGAGCCGACCAACCATCTCGATCTCGACGCGGTGCTCTGGCTCGAGCAGTGGCTGCTGAAATACCCGGGCACCCTGCTGATGATCTCGCACGACCGCGAGTTCCTGGACGGCCTCAGCACGCACACGTTGCACCTGCACGACGGCCGCGCCAAGCTCTACACCGGCGACTACACGAGTTTCGAACGCCAGCGCGCCGAGCACCTGCGCCAGCAGCAGATCGCGTTCGAGAAGGAACAGGCCGAACGCGCCCATCTCCAGGCCTTCATCGATCGCTTCAAGGCGAAGGCGAGCAAGGCGCGCCAGGCGCAGTCGCGCGTCAAGCGCCTGGCCAAGCTCAGCGGCACCGAGGCCGTGCGCGCGGAGCGGCAGATCCGCATCCAGTTCGACGCGCCGGCCAGGCTGCCGCATTCGCTGCTGCGCCTGAACGACACCGACGCCGGCTACGGCGACACGGTGATCCTCGGCGACGTCGGCTTCGGCCTGGAAGCCGGCGACCGCATCGGCCTGCTCGGCCCCAACGGCGCCGGCAAGTCGACGCTCGTGAAAACCCTGGTCGGCGAACTGCCGCTGATCGCCGGCGACCGCATGGCGCACAAGGACATGCAGCTCGGCTATTTCGCCCAGCACACGGTGGAATCGCTGCACGAAGGCCTGAGCCCGATCGACCATCTCAAGGACATCGCGCCGGGCGTCGCGACGCAGGAATTCCGCGACTTCCTCGCGCGCTGGAATTTCCCGGGCAATCGCGCGTTCGAGGCCATCGACAACTTCTCCGGCGGCGAACGCGCGCGGCTCGCCCTGGCGCTGATCGCCTGGCGCCGGCCCAATGTGCTGCTGCTCGACGAGCCGACCAACCATCTCGACCTGGAAATGCGCGAAGCCCTGGCCGAAGCACTCAGCGACTTCGACGGCGCGATCGTACTGGTCTCCCACGACCGCCACCTGACCGGTCTGGTCTGCGACAGCTACTGGCGTGTCGCCGACGGCAAGGTCGACGCATTCGACGGCGACCTCGACGAATACGCCGCCTGGCTGCGTTCGCGCGGCAGCAGGCCGGCTGCCAAGGCGGCGTAGGCTGCCGGCGAGCGCGGCGAACAGCAACATTACCAAGCTCTGGCGGCCGCGATGGCGCCTGACGAAGGACTCGCGACGACCGGCCCCTGCAGAAAGGGCGGCGGCAGAATGCCTTCGCCCGGGTCGATCGCTGCCCGGGGGCCGCGACGCTGCGGCTGGCCTGGGCTTACCGCAGCCTGCCGCGTCTCATCCGTTGCGCCGCGCGAAATCGCGCATGAACGCGACGAGCGCGTCGACGCTGTCCTGCGTGACTGCGTTGTACAGCGACGCGCGCATGCCGCCGACGAGTTTGTGGCCCTTGAGCGCGAGCAGGCCGGCTTCCTTGGATTCCTGCAGGAAGGCCGCGTCGAGTTCGGCGCGCGCCAGGGTGAAGGGCACGTTCATCCACGAGCGCGCGGCCGGGTCCACCGGATTGGCGTAGAAGCCCGACTCGTCGATGTAGCGGTACAGGGTTTCGGCCTTGCGCCGGTTGCGCTGCTCCATCACGGCCAGGCCGCCTTCGGCCTTGAGCCACTGGAAGATCAGGCCGGCCAGATACCAGCCGAACGTGTTCGGCGTGTTCAGCAGCGAGTTCTGCGCCGCGTGCTCGGCGAAGTTGAAGATCTTCGGCATGTCGGCCGGGCAGCGCGCGAGCAGGTCCTCGCGCACGATGACGACGACGATGCCCGAGGGGCCGATGTTCTTCTGCGCGCCGGCGTAGATCAGGCCGAAGCGCGAGACGTCGATGGGCCGCGACAGGATGGTCGAGGACATGTCGGCGATCAGCGGCACGTCGCCGACGTCGGGAATGTCGAAGAACTCCACGCCGCGTATGGTCTCGTTCGGCGTGTAATGCACGTAGGCCGCGTTCGGGTCGAGGTCCCAGTCCGCGCGCGGCGGAATCGCCGTGTGGTTGACCGCCGCGGAGCTCGCCGCGACGTGCACCTGGGCCAGAGAGCGCGCTTCGCGCACGGCCTTCTCGCCCCAGTCGCCAGTCACGACGTAGTCGACGCGCTGGTCGCGGCGCGCGAGGTTCATCGGAATCTGTGCGAACTGCTGGGTTGCGCCGCCCTGCAGGAACAGCACCTTGTAGTTCGCCGGCACGGCGAGCAGTTCGCGCAGGTCCGCCTCGGCCTGCTCGGCCATGGCCATGAACTCCTTGCCGCGATGGCTGACTTCCATCACCGAGGCGCCGCTGGCGCCCCATTCCAGCAGTTCCGCCTGGGCCCGGCGCAGCACGGCTTCCGGCAGCGCCGCAGGGCCGGCGCTGAAGTTGTGACCACGGCTCAAAGGATTGTCTCCGTCGAAGGCGAAGACCGATTATGCCGCAGCGAATTCGCCGGCACAGGGCCAATTCGGCATGAATGCGGCGCTTTTCCCGGCATTTCCGGTACCGCCGGAGCGCTCGGCGAACCGCTCCGGCGAGACGGCGCGCAGGTTGCGGTAAGCGCGGCGAACCTACGCGCGCCGCTGCAGCACCGAGCCGGAAGCCAGCACGCGTTCCATCTCCTCGGCGGCGAGCGCCGGCGCATAGAGGAAACCCTGCGCGGTAGTGCAGCCCATGGCCATCAGCAGCTCGGCCTGGGCCTGGGTTTCCACGCCTTCGGCGGTCAGTGCGAGACCGAGGTCCTCGGCGAAGCCCGAAATCGTGCGCACGATCGCGCGGTGGCGGCGGTTGGATTCCATGTCGCGCACGAAGCTGCGGTCGATCTTCAGCGCATCGAACGGCGAGGACGCGAACGAATCGAGCGAGGAATAGCCGGTGCCGAAGTCGTCGACGACGAGACTGACGCCGAGGCGCTTGACCTCGGCCAGTATGGCCTCGGCCTGGCCGCGGCCGGCCCGGAACACGGTCTCGGTGACCTCGATCGCGAGCGAGGACGCCGCCAGGCCGGTGCGTTCGAGCACACGGCCTATGCCGGCAGCGACGTCGCGCTCGGCGAACTGGCGGTCGTCGACGTTGACGTTCGCACGCAGCTGGGCGAACGCCGGATAGCGCTGCTGCCAGTCGCGCAGCTGGGCGCAGGTCTGTTCGAGCACCCACCAGTCGATCGCGACGATGAGGCCGGTCTCCTCGGCGACGCCGAGGAACTGCGGCGGCTGCAGCAATCCGCGCTGCGGGTGGCGCCAGCGCAGCAGCGCCTCGCAGCCGACCACGGCGCCGCTGCGCAGGTCGACGAGCGGCTGGTAGTGCACGCGGAACTCGGCGCGCTCGACGGCTTCGCGCAGGTCGGTTTCCAGGCTCAGGCGCTCGCGCGCGGCGCGATGCATGGCCTCGTCGAACACCACGTAGGCGGCCTTGCCGCGCGCCTTCGCGCGATACATGGCCGTGTCGGCGTCGCGCAGCACCTGCTCCGGCGTCGCGTACGCGGCGCGGCCGGTCACGATGCCGAGGCTCGCGCCCGAATAGAGCCGGTGCCCGCCGAGCGCGAACGGCTCGGCGAGCGCCTGCAGCAGCCGCTGCGCGAGCCGTTCCGCGTCCGCCGCGCAGCAGGCGCCCGGCGGCAGCACGGTGAACTCGTCGCCGCCGTAGCGCGCGAGCACCGACCCCGGCGGTACCGCCGCGCGCAGCCGCGCGGTGATCTCCACGAGCAGGCGGTCGCCGACCGCATGGCCGAGGCTGTCGTTGACGAGCTTGAAGCCGTCCAGGTCGAGGAACAGCACCGCGTAGTCGAAATCGCCGGCCGCGTGCGCGTCGCGCAGGCGCCCGGTCAGGAACCGCTCGAACAGCACGCGGTTCGGCAGGCCGGTCAGCGCGTCGTGCGTCGCGTTGTGTTCGAGCTCGGTTTCGAAGCGATGACGCTCGGTCACGTCGCGCACGGTGCCGCTGAAATAGTCGCCGTCGTCCAGGCGGATCGGGCCGGCGCTGACGCTGATGCGCAGCTCGCGGCCGTCCTTGCGCTTGAGCAGGGTCTCGTATTCGGCCGGCACGCTCTCGCCGCGGCGCCGCGCCTCGAGGCGGCGCTCGATGATCTGCCGGCCGCTGTCGGTCGTCAGCTCGGTCCAGTGCATGCCGATGAGCTCGCGCTCGTCGTAGCCGGTCAGCGCGGCGAAGCGCTGGTTGACGTAGATATAGCGGCCGTCGCGCATGACATAGACGCCGATCTGCGCGTGCTCGACCAGCGTGCGGTAGCGCTCCTCGGAGCTCAGCAGCGCGCGTTCGGCGTCGCGCCGCGCGGTGATGTCCTGGATCGAGCCTTCGATGCTCTGCGGCCGGCCGTCCGCATCGCGCACGAGATGCAGGTTCAGCGAGATCCAGATCGGCCGCCCGTCGCGCCGGCGCAGGCGCACTTCCTCGTCGCCGACCTGGCCGTTGGCCTGCAGCAGCGCGAAGATGCGCTGGTAGGTATCGGTGTCGACCTGCAGGTCGTCGATGTGGCGCAGCGATTGCAGCAGTTCCAGCCGCGAGCCGAAACCGAGCAGCCGCGCGAGCGCCGCGTTCGCCTCGACGACGCGGCCGTCGGGACCGGTCTGGAACAGGCCGACGACGGAATGGCGGAACAGCTTGCGGTATTTGCGCTCGGCCTCGGCGAGCGCCTGCTGCCGCGCGCGTTCCTCGGTCACGTCGCGCGCCGTGCCGGTGCTGGCGATGTCGCCGTCGTAGACCACGGGGTCGGCACGCACCTGCACGAGCCGGCGCGAACCGTCGCGGCAAAGCATGCGGATCTCGTAGTCCTGTACTTCGCGCGAGCCGCCTTCGCGCGAGCTGCGGCGCTCGCTCTGCGCCGCGCGCGACTCGGGCGCGACGAGGTCCATGTACTCGCGGCCGATCAGCTCGTCGACCGCGTAGCCGAGCATCTGTGCCATCGCCTCGTTGATGAAGACGACCTTGCCGCGCTGGATCAGGAACACGCCGTCGCGGCAGTTGTCGACGAGCGTGCGGTAGAGCTCCTCGGACTGGCGCAGCGCGGCCGCGGCGGCGACCTCGCGCGTGATGTCGACGACGGAACCTTCGTAGAACAGCAGGCGTCCGCCGGCGTCGCAGACCGAACGCAGGTTCTCGCTGATCCAGATCAGGCTGCCGTCGCGGCGGCGCACGTGCGAGCGGCGGTTGCTCAGCACGCCGGTCGCGTGGATCTCGGCGGCCATGCGTTCGTAGTCGTCCTGATCGACGTAGACATGGCGCCCGGAACGTTCGAACTCGCGCAGCATCTGCTCGGGCGAGTCGTAGCCGAAGATCTGCGCCATGGCCGGATTCACGTCGATCAGGCCGCCGCGCGGCAGGCTGCGGTAGATGCCCTCGGCCGCGGCGAGAAACAGCGAGCGGTAGCTCGCGACGTCCGGGTCGGCATTCGTGCTCCGCGCGATCTCGTCGATCTCGCGGCCGATGCAGATGACCAGCGTGCGCCCGCCGAAATCGAACATTTCACAATTGGACATCACGTGCAGGATGCGGCCGTCGCGCGCGATGAACTCGAACGGCTGATCGCAGAGGCGGCCCTGGCTGCGCAGGTTGGCCCAGAGGAGCGCGCGCTCGTCGAGATTGCGCCAGAGGCCGACGTCGATCGGGCGCTGGCCGACGAGCTCGGCCGCGTCGTAGCCGAGCGCTCCCGACACGGCAGGGCTGACGTCGACGATGCGGCCGTCGCTCGCGTCCAGCACGACGATCAGGCTGGCCGAATGGCGAAACGCCGCTGCAATGTGAGGTTCCCCGTGCACCGTCACTCGACATGGCCTGATTTTTTCGCAGTATAGCCGCGGCCATAGGCATGGCCAGCGCCGGGCCGCCGACCGCCCGGATCTGCACGTTCCGCGGCGAAGCGGCGTCCGATGCCACGAAACGCCGACGTATGCGCTGCCCGGATCGTGCCGGGCCGCTGCCTGCCGGTGCGGCAGGACGGCCGGCCGTGGTCCACGGATGACGCGACACGTCCTTGCGCCGGCGGGTGGACAGCGGGCCGCCGGCACCCGATCATCGGCCGACGAATCGGCGCCGGAACCCGGTCCGCGGGTTCGCGGCGCAAATCTTCCTCTCGCCGATCGAAGCGGCCGCATGAGCGTCGGTATCAAGGTCGGTCCCAACATCGGCGAGGTCGGCACGGCCGACCTGCTCAACGCGTTCTTCTCGACCGTCGCCGGCGTGCTCGAGCACGGGCGTTCCGGTTCCCGTTTTCCGATCGTGTCCGGGGATTTCTGCGACGGGCAGGTCACCGCGAAACGGACCGGTTCCGCACTCGCCGAACTGCACGCGATCCGCGACGAGTTCGCGCGCCGTCCGGCCTCGGTGCTGATCTGGGACCTCGACGATCGTTCCGCGCAACCGCCCGGCGCCCGACGCACCGTCGACGGCCGCGCCCCTGGATCGCGGTTTCGTCACGAATACCGGGCGCGACCTCGTCGATCTGCTGCTCGAGGTGTTTTCGCACGCGTCGGCACGAAAGCTGCCCGTCGACATCGTGACGCTTCCCGCACGCTAGCACGCCCGGCGAAGCCGCCTGCGACATTCGCGCGGACCTCCCGCCGGCGCCTGCCGCGCCCGCCTTTCACGTGGCGTAATGGCTGCCGCGGCATCATGGCTTCGGCCAGGTGAAAGATCCGCGCGGACCTGCCGGTCTGCTCGGCAAACCGAGGTTGACTGATGAAACGCTACCGCGCACCACCCGTCGCCGGCTCAGAAATCACGCCCGAGTCCGTCTACCTGCAACGCCGCCATTTCCTGCGCAGCCTCGGCCTGGCCGCGCCACTGCTCGCGAGCGGCTGCAGCCGCGGCGAAGACGGCGCGCCGCCGGCTGCCGCGGCCGAGCCTTCCGGCAAGCCGCTCGCGGCGCCGCGCAGCGAGCGCTGGACGACCGGCGAGGAGCTGACGAGCTGGAACGACGCGACCCAGTACAACAACTACTACGAGTTCGGCACCGGCAAGGGCGATCCGGCGCGCAACGCCGGCCGCTTCAAGCCGCAGCCCTGGACCGTCGAAGTCGCCGGCCACGCCGAAGTCATAGGCCGCTTCACATTGGAAGACCTGCTCAAGCCGCATGCGCTGGAAGAGCGCGTCTACCGCCACCGCTGCGTAGAGGCCTGGTCCATGGTCATACCCTGGGTCGGCATTCCGCTCGGCGCCTGCCTCGCCCGTTTCAAGCCGACCTCGCGCGCCAAGTACGTCGCATTCACGACGGTGCAGCGGCCGGCCGAAATGCCCGGTCTGGCCTATCCGGTGCTCGACTGGCCGTATCGCGAAGCGTTGCGCATGGACGAGGCGATGCATCCGCTGAGCCTGCTCGCGGTCGGTCTCTACGGCCGCGAGCTGCCGAACCAGAACGGCGCGCCGCTGCGGCTGATCGTGCCGTGGAAGTACGGCTTCAAGGGTGCCAAGTCCATCGTGCGCATCGAGTTCTGGGAGCGCCAGCCGGTGACGTCGTGGAACCTCGCCGCGCCGACCGAATACGGCTTCTATTCCAACGTGAACCCGGCCGTGGACCATCCGCGGTGGACCCAGTCCAGCGAGCGGCGCATCGCCGGCAACGGCGGCGGCCTGTTCGCGCGGCGGATCGCGACACAGCCGTTCAACGGCTATGCCGAGGACGTGGCGTCGCTGTACGCCGGCATGGATCTGCGCGCGAACTTCTGATGAAGAAGCCGACCGGGACGCCGATCGTCGTCGTCAAGATCCTCGTCTTCGCGCTGTGCCTGCTGCCGGCGGGTCATCTGGCCTGGGACGTCTGGCAGCAGACGCTCGGGCCCGATCCGGTCGCCGCGCTGGAACATCGCAGCGGCGACTGGGCCCTGCGCCTGCTGCTGATCACGCTTGCGATCACGCCGCTGCGCCGGCTCAGCGGCATGACCGCGCTGATCCGCCTGCGCCGCATGCTCGGCCTGTTCGCATTCTTCTACGCAACCGTGCACCTGGCCATCTATCTTGTTATCGACCTCGGCGGCTTCTGGCGCCAGCTGTTCGCCGAGATCGTCGAGCGTCCCTACATCACGGTCGGCTTCCTGGCCTGGCTGCTGCTGGTGCCGCTCGCGCTGACCTCGACCAAGGGCATGATGCGCCGGCTCGGCCGCCAATGGGGCCGCCTGCACAAGCTCGTCTACCTGATCGGCGTGCTCGCCGTGCTGCACTACATCTGGCAGGTCAAGTCCGGCCAGAAGATCGCCGTGCGCGAACCGCTGGTCTATCTCGCGATCTATCTCGCGCTGATGGCCACACGCCTGCCCTGGGCCGCCTGGCTCGCGCGGCTGCGGCGCGGTGCGCCGCCGCAGCCCGGCGACGTCTCGCACCGGGCCGACATGTAAGTCGCGATGAGCGCGGCGAACCGCGACATCGAGGTTTCATCGCGGCGCAAAGCCCCGTGTCGAAACCGGTTCGACGACGGCCAGTCCATCACCGCCGGACCGACGATGCACCGTTCGAGGTTCTTCGACGCGTGGCGGTCTCGATGCTGCGGCTCGCCGACGGCTCAGCGGCAACCCATGTCCCGGCCTTTGCCGCTATCAGAACCCGAACAGCAACAGCAGCGCGATCGCGCCGCCGATCAGCGCGGCCGCGGCGATGAGCCACCAGATCTCGTTGCGGCTCGCGGCGGATTCGGCGACCGGCATCGGCGCCGGCCGCGGCTTGCCGGCCGGCGGATCCGGCAAGGTCACCGCCTGCATGGTCTGGGTGATGGCCGGCGCATGCACGGGACTGCGCTCTTCGGCGAGATCGCTGCGCAGCGGCAGGCCCGGCGCCTCGAGCAGGAAGCGGTTGCGGTCGAAGGCGATCTGGTCGCCGGGGTGCAGCACGGCATCGCGCACCTGCACGCCGTTGACGAAGGTGCCGTTGGACGAGCCGAGATCGCGCAGGTAGATGCCGTCGCCGTTGTTCTCGATCATCGCGTGGCGGCGCGACATCTCGGGTTCGTCGAGAGTCAGGTCGCAGTCGCTGCCGCGGCCTATGGTCAGGCGTCCGCGCACCGGCACGATGCGACCGAACTGGGCGCCGGACACGCCGCGCAGAACGACCTTGGGGGGAATTGCGCGAGCCCGCGTCTCCGCATCGGACGGCGCTGCCGCTTCGCTCGGCACGGCCGTGCGGATGACTTCGTCGCGTTCGGGCTTGACCACGATCTGCACGGTATCGACGCTGAGCACGTCGCCGAGGCGGACGATGCCCTTCTCGCGCACGGGACGCGCATTCAGATGGGTATGGCCGCGCGGATCGAGCACGCTGAGGGTCAGGCCGCGGCCGTCGACTTCGAGGCGGGCATGGTGGGCGGCGATGCCGCCGCCGCTCAGCACGATCTGGTTGTCCCGGTCGGAGCCAATTCCACAAACGCCGGGCGTCAGCACGAAATCAGGGTGCTCGCCGTTCGGAAAGCTCAAGCGCGCGCGAATTTCCATCAGCTGACCGGCCCACTCCGTTGAATGACGCGGTGGCAATTTAGCATGAGCGCCCCCGGGGATTACCAGCGCGCGGCCAGGTCGAACAGGACGCGGTCCGTATGCCGCGGCAGGCCGTTGCGCTGTTCGCGGAACGCGGCCAGGCGCAGGTTCCAGCGTTCGTCCAGTCCGTAGCCTATCCACGGCATGAAGCCATGCGTGAAGCTGTGGAACCACCAATCATCCTCGTTGAACGCGGCGAGCACGGCGTCGCGCTGTATGCGCTGGTTGGAATAGCCGAACTCCCAGCCGCCCGGACGCAGCCGCGAGCCGAGCACGAGGCTGAAGCGCGCGCCGTCGCGCTGGTCGTCGGCGCCGAGATTGCGCACGAGATCCAGGCGCGCCTCCAGCGGCCAGTCGCCGACCGCGCTGCGCCCGACCAGCTGCAGGTCGAGCAGGCGGTAGTCGCTGAGCAGCGGACCGTTGCCCGGCAGGCGCCGGTTGGTCCGGGTCAGGCCCTGGCGCGTGAGCTGGCCGAGATCGGAAAAATCCAGATAGCTCAGCAGCACGGCCGCATTCGTCGGCGCGCCCTCGCGCCAGCGCCAGGCCAACTGCGCGGCGGCCAGGCGGGTGTCGTCGTCGTAGAGATGCTGCGCCGCGAAACCGCCGACGACGAGCTGCAGCCGGCTGTAGTCGCCGAGCGCGAAGGACTGGTCCAGGCTGACGCCGGCCGGGCGCAGGTCGGCATCCCAGGTCAGCGGCGAGAGCTCCAGCGGCAGCGGCGCCTTGCCGAGCAGCACGCGGGTCTGTTCGGCCGGTTGCCAGCGCAGCCAGAACTGGTCGAGATTGCCGCCGTCGCTGCGCTCGTTGTCGTTGTTGATGCGGTTGTCGGCATTGTCGTCGCTGCCCTGGGCGAGCTCGATGGCCGCGCCGAACGCCAGCTCGGGCATGGCCGCGAATTCGCCGCCGACGCGGCCGCGGCCGCGCCAGCGGCTGACCGTGCGGTCGTTGGTCAGGCCTTCGACGTGGTCGTAGCGCAGCAGCAGATCGCCGAACCAGCTCCAGCGCGAGGCCGACGCGGCGTCGGCCTCGGCGGCGCCGTCGAGGATACCGTCCTGCGCGCCGGCCGGGGCGGCGGCGGCCACAGCGACGGCAAGCAACGCCGCTGCCGCGAACCGGATGCGAGGCGTGTGCATGCTCAGGCCCTCAGCTGGGCCAGCGCCGCGGCGAGCTCGGCCGCGCTGGCCGGCCGTTCGGCGATGCTGCGCTTGAGGCAGCGCAGGATCAGCGCTTCGAGCTCGGGCCGGATTTCCGGCCACAGCGCCGAGGGCCGCGCGGGCTCGGATTGCATCTGCGCCATGTAGATCTCCATGGTGTTGGATCCGCTGAACGGCAGCGCGCCGCAGAACATCTCGGTCATCAGAACGCCACAGGAATAGATATCCGCACGTTCGTCGACTTCCTCGCCGGCCAGTTGTTCGGGCGCGCAGTAGTTCGGCGTGCCGAGGAAGGTGCCCGGCTGGGTATGCCCGGGCGTCGCGCGGCGCGCCGGCCGGGCGATGCCGAAGTCCATGAGCTTGGCGTTGCCGTTGGCTTCGAGGATCAGGTTCTCGGGCTTGATGTCCCGGTGCAGCACGCCGACCTCGTGCGCCGCGGCCAGGCCCGCGGCGAGCTGGCGCGCGATGCGCAGGCCGGCCGAATACGGCACGCGCTTGGCTTCGCGCAGCAGGTAGCGCAGGGTCATGCCGCGCACGTACTCCATCGAGATGTACGGCAGGCCGTTGACCTCGCCGAAGTCGAAGGTGCGCAGCACGTTCGGATGGGTGATGCGGCGCGCGAGCTTGATCTCGCTCTTGAGCCGGTCGAGCTGCTCGGCGTCGAGCAGCGCACCCGGCTTGAGCATCTTCAGCGCGACCACGTCGTCGAGCTCGAGATCGTGGGCCTTGTAGACCACGCCCATGCCGCCGGCGCCGAGCACCGACAACACGCGATAGCGCCCGCCGAGCGTCGCGCCGGGCGCGAGTTCGCCGCTGTCGCGCGTGCGCGCCGCCGCAACCGGCATCGGCGCGGTTGCCGGTTTCGGCGTGACCGCC
>NZ_JANFVR010000440.1 GCF_024609805.1 Tahibacter caeni
TGTGCTCTTCCGATCTCGGCGCCGTCCGAACCGTCCGACGACGGCGCACTGCCGGATTTCCTGCGGCCGCACGGCGCGAAGGCCGCGGCCCGGCCGTCAGCGGCACAGGCATCGGCGCCGACCAAGTCCGCGCCGGCCAAGACGGCCAAGGGCGGCCACGACAAATCGCGCGCCGCCGCCGCGCCGGCGCATCCGGCCGACGCGTCGGCGCGTTCGCGCAGCGTGCTCGAGGCGCTGCTGCGGCTGCTGCCGAAGGACTGGCGGCCGCCCGCGCGCGACTACCTCGTGCTCATGCGCATGGACCGGCCGGTCGGCGCGCTGCTGCTGCTCTGGCCGACCTGGTGGGCGCTGTGGCTGGCCGCGGGCGACTTCCCGCCGCCGTCGCTGCTCGCGATCTTCACGATCGGCGCGTTCCTGATGCGCGCGGCCGGCTGCGTGATCAACGACTACGCGGACCGCTGGCTCGACCCGCAGGTCGAACGCACGCGCGGCCGGCCGATCGCCGCGGGCCGCGTAACGCCGCGCGCGGCGCTCATACTGTTCGGCGTGCTGCTGCTGCTCGCGTTCGGCCTCGTACTGCTGACCAACGCGATGACGGTCAAGCTGTCGCTGGCCGGCGCCGCGCTGGCCACCTTGTACCCGTTCGCCAAGCGCTATACCCATCTGCCGCAGGTCGTGCTCGGTGCGGCGTTCGGCTGGTCGATACCGATGGCCTTCGCCGCGGTCAAGGGCGGCGCGCCGGCCGCCGGCTGGTTCCAGGCGCTGCCGCCGCTGTGCTGGCTGCTGTTCCTCGCCAACGTCGTCTGGGCCACGGTCTACGATACCGAATACGCGATGGTCGACCGCGACGAGGATATCCAGGCCGGCGCCAAATCCACGGCGATCCTGTTCGGCGACGACGACCGGGTCATTCTCGGCGTGCTCATGGGCACGTTCCTGCTCGCGCTGCTGCTGATCGGCACGCGCGCGAGCCTGCACTGGACCTATTACCTCGGCGTCGCCGCGGCGGCTGGGTTCTGCGTCCGGCAGCAGTACCTGATGCGCGCACGCGAGCGCGCCGCGTGCTTCGCGGCATTCCGCAACAACCTATGGCTCGGCATGGCGGTCTGGGCCGGCATCTGCCTCGCGCTCGCGCTGAAGCACTGACGCGAAGCGGCACGCCGGCCTCGACGAGCGCCGGAGCGGGCGCGTCCGCTCCGGTCGCCGTCGACGCTTGTTTTCCGCCGTGCCGGGCGAGGCCGCTTCGCGCCGGCGTGCGGCGGCGCGTCTAGCGGACGGCTTCGGCGTAGTCGAACGCCTTCGGGTCGATCTCGAGCACGGCATAGCCGCTGCCGAGATGGCGGCGCAGATAGACGATGCCCTTGTCCTCGCGCACGACCTGGCCCTGCATCGGCGGCCGCGTCTTCAGAAAAACGCGCGCGTTCTGGCCGATCATCTTGCCGAGCTGCGCATAGGTGACGCGGGTGCCCGCGGTGATCGGCGCCGCGCCGGCAGCGGCCTGGTCCGGGTCGATGCGTCCGGCGCTCGACACGACCGTGGTATGCGCGGCCGGCACGACGACGAGGGCCTTGGGCTCGGGCGCCGCCGCCGGCTTGGCGGTCGGCGGCGGCGTGGCAGCGGTTGCGGGTTTCAGCACGATCGTCCCCGCGGGCGCGGCGGCAGCCGTCCCCGGCACGGCTGATGCCGGCGCGGCGGTCGTCGCCGCGATGGCGGGAATTTCTGTACTTTGCGGCATCGTCGCCGCCGCGTCCGCCGCGTCCGCCGCGTCCGCCGTGGCGAGCCGTAGCGGATCGCCGCCCTCGGCGCGCAGCACGTCGAACACGGTCCGCACGGATTCCGCGTCCTCGTCGTCCTCGGGCAGCGGCAGCGGCGGGCGCGTTTCGAGGCCGAACGCCTGCGGCTTGCCGTCGACGCTGAAGCGGCCGCGCACTTGGCCGAGCCACTCGCCGAAATGGGCTTCCGCATAGCGTTCGGCGGTCAGCGGCGGATCATAGTCGACGCCGAATTCGAGGCTGCCGCCGCGGCTCGCGAACTGACGATAGGCTGCGGCCATCTCGTCGTTCGCATGCAGGCCTTCGGCCGCCAGCACGCGCTGCACCGTGGCGACGTGCCGCTGCACGAACTGCTCCGGCGTGATCTTGTCCTTGCCGGCGCAGTAGTGGTTGCGCGCCGCGACGAAACCCTCGTCGCGCACGCTCCAGCTGTCGCTGAGCAGCGCGTTGCGGCCGCCGTCGCGCAGGCTGAACAGCGAGTAGTCGTCGTTCATCGCCACGACGCCGTGATAGCTCACGCTTGCCACGCCCGGCGTGCGCTGGGTCTGCGTCAACGTCAGGCGGCCCTGTTCGCGCTTGAATTCGACGGTCAGCTCGGTCGGTCCGGGCTTGAGGCCCATGCGGGCGAGCTCGTCGCTGGTCCAGAGCGAATCCTCGACGCAGCCGTCGGCCTCGAACGGCGCGCTGCTGGCCGCACCGAACACGCCGAGGCTGCTGGTGAACGGCAGGCCGTATTCGCCGCGGCCGCCGGTCAGCGCGATGCGGACTTCGGTGATCGCATTGAGCCGGCCGCGGCGCGACAGCGCGCTGAGCAGGTACTGGCCCATCGGCACCTCGACGCGGACTTCGTCGAAGCGGAACTCCTTCAGGTCGGTGCCGTCGGCGGCCGGAAACACCACGTCCTTCGCGCTGATGCTGCCGGTCAGGCTCGGCCAGGCGGCACGGTACGTCGTATCGTCGGCCGGAAACGCCATGTACAGCGCCCGGCCGAGCACGAAGTTGGCGTGGCGCATGGTCCAGAAGCCAAGCAGCACGATCGTCAGCACCAGGCCGAGCACGCGCTTGATCGAAAAACCGGCCTGAGCCCGGCGTCCGCGAATCGGATGCATACCTTCCCCTGTCGTCCTGACCGCAGGCGGCGGCCAACGCCCCGCGGCCGTCCGGCCGTCCCGGTCCCTGTGTCGTTGCATGGCCGGCCGGGCCGGCCGCGCTCGTACGGCCGCTATCTTGCCTCATCGGCACCGCGTGCCGCTGTGTCGGCGATCGCGCGGCAGGCCGGCTAGCGCGGCGTCCGCGCGAGCACCCAGACGTCGACGCGGCCGACGCCGGCCCGGCGCAGCGCGAGCGCGCATTCCTGCGCGGTCGCGCCGGTGGTCAACACGTCGTCGAACAGCGCGACGTGGGTCGGCAGCGCGGCGCCGTCGCGCACGCCGAACGCGCCGCGAGATCGGAAGAGCGTCGGGTAGG
>NZ_JANFVR010000441.1 GCF_024609805.1 Tahibacter caeni
GAGGCGGGCCGCCTGCGGCGCCGGCGGCGCCGCCGCCGGTGCCGGTGCCGCGCGGTATTCCTGCACGATCACGTGCGCGTTGACGCCGCCGAAGCCGAGCGAGCTGATGCCCGCGGTCAGCGGCAGCGCCGCGCCGCCGGCGTCCTCGAACGCGGTCCAGTCCTGCGGCTCGCGCACGATGCGGAACGGACTGTCGTCGAGGCGGATCTGCGGATTGAGTTCGCCGAAATGCCGCAGACCCGGAATCGTGCGATGGCGCATCGCGAGCACGGTGCCGATCAGCGACGCCACGCCGGAGGCCGCCTCGAGATGGCCGATCTGCGTCTTCAGCGCGCTGACCGCGCAGCGCCCGGCCGTGCCGCCGGCGCCGAGTTCGCGGAACGCTTTCTTCAGCGCGTTGAACTCGACCGCGTCGCCGAGCGCCGTGCCGGTGCCGTGGGCTTCGATCAGACCGACCGTCGCCGCGTCGACGCCGGCGCGGCGGTAGACGTCGACGAGCAGCTCGGCCTGGGCGAGCGGATTCGGCGCCGTCAGCGACATCGCGCGGCCGCCGTGGTTGACGCCGCTGCCGCGGATCACGCCGTAGACCGTGTCGCCGTCGGCGACGGCCTGGTCGAGCCGCTTGAGTACGACCGCCGCGCAGCCTTCGCTGCGCACGTAGCCGTCGGCGCGTGCGTCGAAGGTCTTGCAGCGGCCGTCGGCGGCGAGCATGCCGGCGCTGCCGAGCGCCTGCTGCAGCGCCGGCGTCAGCAGCAGGTTCGTGCCGCCGGCGATGGCCGCGACGCAGCTGCCGTCGGCGATGCTCTCGGCGGCGCGATGGATCGCGACGAGCGAGCTCGAACAGGCGGTGTCGATCGCTTCGCTCGGACCGCGCAGGTCGAGCAGGTAGGACAGCCGGTTCGGCAGCACGCAGTGCGCCATGCCGGTCGCGGAATAGCCGACGACCTCGGTGCCGGCTTCGCGCAGCAGCTCGACGTAGTCGAAGCCGCCGAGCCCGACGAACACGCCGGTGCGCGTGCCGGCGAATTCGGACGCGCGATGTCCGGAGTCCTCGATCGCGTTCCACGCGACCTGCAGGAACAGGCGCTGCTGCGGATCCATCAGCGCGGCTTCCTGCGCGCCGATGCCGAAGAACGTCGCGTCGAACGCGTCGACGTCGCGCACGAAACCGCCCCAGCGCGGCGCGGACACCGCGTTCGTGTCCCAGCGCTCGGCCGGAATCTCGCAGATCGGATCGACGCCGGCGAGCATCTGGCGCCAGAGTTCCTGCGGCGTGTCGGCGCCCGGAAAGACGCCGGCGATGCCGACGATTGCGACCTCGGCCCGCGCGGCCGTCCGTGCCGCTATCGGCGCGGACGGGCTCGCTGCGGTCGCTGTAGCCGGCGCACCGAGCCCGGCGGCGACGGTCTCCGCGGCGGCCGGCGCATCGACCGCGCCGACAGCAGCATCGGCCGTCGCGAAGTACGGCCGCAGCGCAGCCGCATGCGCGGTCGCGAGATGGCCGCTCAGCGCCTCGAAGGTCGGGTACTCGAACACGACGGCCGGCGCGAGATCCAGCGCATAGGCTTCGTTCAGACGCCGGAACAGGTTCGCGACGCCGAGCGAATCCAGGCCGTACTCGCTGAGGTTCACGTCGGCGCGGATCTGGTTCGGACTGACCAGCAGCACGTCGGCGACGATCTGCAGCAGCTCCTGGCGCAGGCGGCGCGCGAGGCCGGCGTCGTCGGTCGCCGCGGCGGCATGAGTCCCGGCGCGCGGCGCCGTAGCGGGCACCGGCGGCGCGAGGCCGAGCAGCGCATCGATGCGCGCACGGTTGCCGTGCAGCACGAGCAGTCGGCTTTCGCCGCCGGCCAGCGCCGCGGCAAATGCTTCCAGGCCGCTGGCCGTGTCGAGCGCGTAGAGGCCCGAGGACTGTTCGAGCAGCGCCTTGGTCTTCGCATCGAGCGGCACGCCCTTGATGCGGTCGACCTGCATGCCGCCGTCCTGCCAGAGCGGCCAGTCGATCGCGAGCGTGCGGCCGCGGCGTCGGCCGGCCGCGGCGAGCCGTTCGCGCAGCGCCGCGTAGTGACGCTGGAAACCGTTCGCGTAGGCGTAGTCGCACTGGCCGGAACTGCCGAGCTCCGCGGCCAGCGACGAGAACAGCACGAAGAAATCCAGGTCGTCGGTCCGGCTCGCCTCGTCCAGGTGCACGGTGCCGGCGATCTTCGGCGCGCAGGTCGCCTGAAGGTCGGCGAACGACTTGCGCTCGATCGGCGCGTCGCGGATCACGCCGGCCGCATGCACGATGCCGTGGATCGCGCCGAAGCGTTCGCGCGCCTGCCGCAGCAACGCGTCGGCCTCGTCGCGCCGTGCGACGTCGCCGCGCAGATGCACGACCGTCGCGCCCAGCGCTTCGAGTTCGGCGAGCTTCGCGCGCTGCGCGTCGTCGAGCGCGGAGCGGCCGGCCAGCACGAGATTCACGCGCGCCTGCGTCGCGAGGAAGCGCGCGACGATGAGGCCGAGACCGCCGGCGCCGCCGGTGATCACGTAAGTACCGCCTTCGCGCACGGCGACCGGCACGGCCGGCGACGGTGTCCAGGGCTGCAGGCCGCGACGCAGGCGGCGCACACCGTCGTAGCGGATGTCGGCATTGCTGCGCGCGTCGTCGCCGAGCTCGGCGACCAGGCGGTCGAGCGCGTCGTCCGATTCCGCCGGCGCGCCGAGCGCGATGCACTTGCCGGCGAGCTGCGGCAGTTCGAGCTGCAGGCTCCGTACGAGACTGGCCAGCGCCGCCTGCTGCGGCTGCGTCGACGATGCCTCGTCCGGCAGCAGGCACAGCAGGCTCGCCGCGGCCGGCGCATTGCCGCCCTCGCGATCGCGGCGCGCGAGCTCGGCGATGGCCTGGCCGAGCGCGAGCAGCGCGCCTGCACCGGATTCGAGGTGGCGCGGCGACGCTGCGACGTCGGCCTGCGATGCAGTGTCGTTCCACGCGTGCACGAACCGCTGCGGACGCAGTCCTTGTGCCTGCAGCGCCGCGAACAGCGCGGCCAGGTCGTCGCCGTTCGCGGGCCGCACCGTGTAGATGTCCGGCGCCGGCGCGTCGAACCGCTCGCCGGGCTGGACCAGCACGAGCGCCGGAACGCGGCCGCCCTGCTCCGCCCAGCGACGGCGCAGCCGCTCGCGCAGGTTCGCGTCGGCGGCGAACAGCAGCACGGGGCCGCCGGTGCCGGCGGACGCGGCGCCCA
>NZ_JANFVR010000442.1 GCF_024609805.1 Tahibacter caeni
CCGGCGCCGGCGCCGGCGCCGGCGCGGCGAAGCGGCGGCGGAGGAAATCAGTGTGCATCGGTCAGCTCCAGGCCGCGCAGCAGCAGCGCGAGCACGTGCCGGCGCAGGCTGTCGGTGGTGAGGTCGTCGGACGGAAAGATCGCGCGCCAGATCGGCTGCGCGGCGAGCGGAAACACGGTCAGTCCGATCAGCGAGACCAGCAGCAGGCGCGGCTCGATGTCGGGATTCATGCGGCCTTCGGCCTGGGCCCGCTGCACGAGTTCGCGCACGCGATGCGCGACCGGCGGCGCGACGCGCTCGATCAGGCGCTGACGCAGCTGGCCGCCTTCGTTGAGCACTTCGCGCAGCCACAGCTGCGGAAACCAGGGGTTGGCCGACAGCAGTTCGAGCAGCGCGCCGACGAAGGCTTCGAGCGCGCCGCGCAGATTGGGCCCTGCCTCGGCCAGTCGCCGTCCGAGCGCGGCCGACAGCGGCTGCAGCCGCTCCTCGACGAGCGCATCGACGAGCTTGTCCTTGCTGCCGAAGTAGTAGTGCAGCAGCGCCGGCGTCACGCGCGCGCGGCGTGCGATCAGCGACAGCGGCGTCGCCGCTATGCCCTGCTCCGAGAACAGCTTCAGCGCCACGTCGAGCAGATGCGCCCGCGCGTCGTCGCGGCCCGGGCCTGTGCTCGTGGCCGGGCGGCCGCGACGGCGGCGGATCGGTGGGGGGGCGGGCGGTGGCGAAGGGGGCGGGATCGGCATGGCGCGTAATTTAATTGACTGACAATTTAATTTGCAAGAATCGGGAATCGGGAATCGGGAATCGGAGGAGCGGAAGCGGCAGGGCACGGCGAGAGGTGGGAGCGGCCGTGGCGCGAATGGCAAGTGCGCCGGCGTCGGTTGCCAGTTTCGGGGCGTACGCCGGGGGCTAGATTGCGTCCATCCCGAACATCGTCGAGAACCGACCATGCGCATCATCCTCGTCACCGGCGCGTCCTCGGGCATCCTCACGCAGACGGTGCTGTCGGCGTGCGAGATCGGGTTCCTGCTGGGGCTTCGAGGATCCGAACTCGTTTTTCCGCGTGTTCCGCGGCTGGACCGGCACGACGCCCGAAGCCGTGCGCAGACCGGCGCACTGAGCGGTCGGGTCCGTCGCCGCTTCGTCCGCGGGCCCCGGCGTCTTCCGATGCCGGCCCGGAACGGCCACTCGCGATCGGCCGACGCGCTTCATCCAAGGCGCTCGATCAGCAGCTCGGTGAGGACGCGAATCTTCCACGCAGGATGGAGGCCCGGAGGGCGGACGACGTAGATGCCGCCCTCGGGTGGCGGATAGCGCGTCATCACCGGGACCAGGGCGCCGGACTGCAGGTGCTCCTCGATGAGGAAGTCCGGAAGCGCCGCGATGCCGAGTCCGGCTACCGCGGCAGCCGCCGGGGCGACGCCGTTGTCCGTCTTGAACCGGCCCCGCGGATGCATCGTGATCGTCGTGCCGCCGTCGAGTCCCGCCATGTCGGCGGCCGCCGCGCCGGCCCGCCCGGCCTTGGGCACCCGGGCCATTGTTCCGTGCATGCGTCCGCGCACGCGCTCGACGCCGGCGAACGCCGCATCGTCGAGAGCTTCGGGCGGATGTCGAGGACGCGGGACCGGCCAACGTCAACCGGAACGGTGCCGGTGCTCCGCAGAAACCTTCTCGCCGGCGACGCGATCGCGGCAGGATCGGGGGATTGGGCAATGCCGGCTTGCGGTCACCAGATCAGGTCGTCGGGCACCTGGAACTGCGCGTAGTAGGCATCATCCTCGGTGCTCGACGCCGCGGGCGTGTCCGACGCCTGGCCGTGATCGACCACGATCATGCCGGCGTCGCGTTCCCGCACCTTGTCGGCGGCCGGGCGCGGAATCAGCTCGTAGCGCTCGTCGAGCCGGACGATCACGAGCGCGCCGGTCGACAGCTGCCTGCGCAGGGTGTCGTTGATCAGCAAGGTGCGGATGGCGCCGTCGGCGGTGAAGCGGTATTCGCTTTCGCCGGAACGCCGCACCTTCTTGTCCTCGATGATCTGCCGCGCCTGCGCGCGCAGTTCCGCGAGACGTGCCTGCGCATTGCGCTCCGCGGCCAGCGCGCGATCGCGCTCGGCTTTCTCGGCCCGTGCGCGTTCCGCTTCCCGTTGGATCTCGCTGGCCGCGGCGGGCCCTTTCGCCTGCCGCGCCTTGTTCTGTTCCCGCGCTGCCTCGGTCAATTGGGACTTCTTCGCCAAGCCCGCCTTGAGCAGTTGTTCCTGCAGAGGATTCGCCTTTGCCATGTCGCCGTTTCGCGTCGGATGTATCTGCCCCATCATACCTGCCGCCCCGACGCCTTTCGTCTCCCATGCCGATGCGACCGATGAAGTACCTGTCCGGCTACCCGCCGCATCTGCTGGCGCGGGTGCAGGCGCTGATCGAGCAGGACCGGCTCGGTGCGATGCTCGCCGACAAGTACCGCCAGGCCCATGCCGTGCGCAACGACGGCCAGCTGTACGACTACGTCCGGGCGCTGAAGGAACGCCACCTGCGGAAATCAGTGCCGCTGGACAAGGTGATCTACGACGGCAAGCTGCACGTGATGAAGCACGCGCTCGGCACGCACACGGCGATTTCCCGGGTGCAGGGCGGCAGGCTCAAGGCGAGCCGCGAGATCCGCATCGCCGCCGTGTTCCGCGACATGCCGGCCGAGTTCCTGAAGATGATCGTCGTGCACGAGCTCGCGCACCTCAGGCACGCCGGACACGACAAGGTCTTCTACCAGCTGTGCACGCACATGGAGCCCGACTACCACCAGCTGGAATTCGACGTGCGCGTCTACCTGACGCATCTCGAGCTCGCGCAGCGACCGCTCGTTCCGCCTTCCGGCGTGCAGGACGAGCCGCCGGCATGAAGGACACGAGCAGCGGCGAGCGGCCGTTTCCGGACCAGAGCGGGCCGGCGATGCGCGGGCCGGCTTCCCGTTCCCGATTGCCGGCTCCAGCCCGCCGCTTCGTCGTCCTGCCGGGTCTCGACGGCACCGGTCTGCTGCTGCAGCCCTTCGCGGCGGCGTTGCGGGCGCTCGGCGACGTCGAGATCCGGCGCTATCCGACGCAAGGGCCGCAGGACTATGCGAGTCTCACCGCCGCGATGGCGACGGTCGGCGCCGGCGACGTGCTCGTGGCCGAATCGTTCGGCGGGCCGCTGGCCATCGCGCTCGCCGCGCGTGCGGCTCCGGCGCCGCGCGCGC
>NZ_JANFVR010000443.1 GCF_024609805.1 Tahibacter caeni
CATCAGCCGCATGCGGCCGCCGCAGATGCCGGCCGCGCCGGGGCCGCCGCCAAGATCGATCTCGATCGTCGCCGCAGCGTCGCCGCCGGCGAGCAGTGCGCGCGCTGCGCCTATCGCGCGCGCTTCGGCCAGACCGCCGCCGATGCTGAAGGCCGTCGTGTCCGCGCCGACGAGCATGCGCGCGCCGCGCTTGCGCGGCGTCGCGCCGACGGTCTCCACGACGCTCGCGACCACGACGGCCTCGCGCGCGAGCCGCGCCGCGAGCTGCGCGAACAGCGCCTCATCCATGCCGGCGACCCGTCGCCTGCGGCGAGCGCGGCACACCGCGACGTCGCGGTCCCGAAGGGATTCCGATCCGGCGACGCGAGGCCCCGGGGCGGCTTTCCGCAGCGTCGGCGCCGCAGATCGCAATGCGCCGCCGACCTGCCGCCACGCCATCGCCGTGCATCGCGAAGCCGCCACGCCGGACCGCTTCCCGCTCCACCTCAACCCTCGACATCGAGCGCGTCGGCGACGGCCTGCGGTTGAGCCGCCGTCACGCGCGCGATCGCCGCGAACACGGCTTCGGGCGTCGCCGGCGAGGCCAGCTGCACGGCCTGCGGCAATGTGGCGAACGCGGCGACGGCCTCGCGCAGCGCTTCGCGCACGCTGAGCGCGAGCATCAGCGGCGGTTCGCCGACGCCCTTGCTGTGGAAGATCACGTTCGTGCTCGGCGCGCGGCTGCGGCGGAACAGGGCGACGCGGAAATCCGGCGGCACTTCGCCGAGGGTCGGGATCTTGTAGGTGCTCGGCGCGTCGGTCAGCAGCCGGCCGGCGGCGTTCCAGCGCAGTTCCTCGCAGGTCAGCCAGCCCAGTCCCTGCACGAAGCCGCCTTCGATCTGGCCGCGATCGATGACGTCGGCCAGCGAGTCGCCGACATCGTGCAGCAGGTCGACGCGCAGCAGCCGGTGCACGCCGGTGTAGCCGCAGACCTCGACCTCGGCCACGGCCGCACCGAATGCGTAGTAATAGAACGGATGGCCGCGGCCTTGCTTGGGGTCCCAGCTCAGGCCCGGCGTGCGGTAGTAGCCCGTCGCCGACAGGCTGATGCGCGCGTTGTAGGCGGCCTGCACGATCTCGGCGAAGCTGCGGCCGCGCCCGGCGTCTCCGTCGAGGAACACGCGGCCGTCGGCGAAGCGCACGGCCTCGGCCGCACCGCCGAGCAGGCTCGCGGCGACGGGTGTCAGGCGTTCGCGCAAGGTGTCGCAGGCGGCCCTGACCGCCTGGCCGTTCAGATCCGAACCGCTGCTCGCCGCGGTGGCCGAAGTGTTCGGCACCTTGTCGGTGCTGGTCGGCATCACGCGGATGTGCGCGTCGGGAACGCCGAGCACGCGGCTGGCCACGGCCAGCATCTTGGTGTGCAGGCCCTGGCCCATCTCGGTGCCGCCGTGGTTGAGCTGCACGCTGCCGTCGGTATAGATGTGGACGAGGGCGCCGGCCTGGTTGTATTCGGTCTTGTTGAACGAGATGCCGAACTTGACCGGCGTGATCGCGATGCCGCGCTTGGTCCGGCCGTGCGCGGCGTTGAACCGCGCGATCCCGCGCCGGCGCGCGTCGAAGTCGCTGTCGCGCTTGAGCTGCTGCCAGAGCTCGGCCAGGTGGTTGTCGACGACAGGCTGGCCGTACGGCGTCTGGTTGCAAGCATCGTCGGCGCTGCCGCGGTAGAAATTGCGCTCGCGCACGAGATCGGCCGGCAGGTTCAGCTCGGCCGCGACGCGAGCCAGCACTTCCTCGCCGACGAGCATGCCCTGCGGCCCGCCGAAGCCGCGGAACGCGGTATTGGACGCCAGATGCGTCTTCGCGATCAGGCCGGTGATCGCCACGTGCGGGCAGTAGTACGCGTTGTCGATGTGCACCATCGCGCGCATGAGCACCGGCGGCGACAGGTCGCAGCTCCAGCCGCCGTCGGCGTAGAGCTGCACGCGCAGCGCCTGCAGCACGCCGTCGTCGTCGAAGCCGACTTCGTAGCGCGCGAAGAACGGATGGCGCTTGCCGGTCAGCTGCATGTCGAGCTGGCGCGTGAGCTTGATGCGCACGGGCCGGCCCGTGTGCCAGGCCGCGAGCGCGGCGACCGCGGCGAAGGAATTGGCCTGGGTCTCCTTGCCGCCGAAGCCGCCGCCCATGCGCAGGCAGCGGCAGACCACGCGGTTGGCCGGAATGCCGAGCACGCGCGCGACGATGATCTGCGTCTCGGTCGGATGCTGCGTGGACGCGGTGATCTGGATCAGACCGTCGGCGTCGAGCTGTGCCCAGCTCGCCTGCGTCTCGAGATAGAAATGATCCTGGCCGCCGATCGCGATCTCGCCGGCCGCGCGGTGCGGCGCCTGCCGCAGGACGGTTTCCGCATCGCCGCGGCGCACGTGCGCCGGCGGCAGGTGGAAGGCGTCGTCGGCGATGGCCTGCGCGATGCTCAGGCGCGGCGGACGCGGCGCATAGCTCACGCGCACTGCGGCGGCGGCCGCGCGCGCGCTGGCCTCGTCCTCGGCGACGACCCAGGCGACGGCCTGACCGTGGAAGCTGACTTCGGCGGCGGCGATCAGCGGTTCGTCGTGCAGTATCGGTCCGGTGTCGTTCTCGCCGGGCACGTCGGCCGCCGTCAGCACGCGTACGACGCCGGGCATCGCCGCGGCGGTGCTCGCGTCGATGCCGAGCACTTGCGCGTGCGCATGCGGCGCCTGCACGGGCCAGACGCTCAGCAGCCCGGCCGGCGGATGCTGTTCGTCGGTATAGATCGCGCGGCCGCTGACGTGGCCTTCGGCGCTCTCGTGCGTGCGGCTCATGCGTCGGCTCCCGGCAGATGCGCGGCGACGAACTTCGCGAACAACGTCGCGCAGAGCGCGCGGCGGTAGTCGGCGCTCGCGCGATGGTCGCTGAGCGGCTGGAACTCCTCGCGCAGCAGCGCCTGGGCCTGGTCGATCGTCGCCGCGTCGAGCACGCGGCCGGCGAGGAAGGCTTCCGTGCGCAGCGCGCGGCGCGGAATCGCCGCGACGCCGCCGTAGGCCAGACGCGCCTGCGTCACGCGCCGTTCGTCGTCGACGACGAGATCGAACACCGCGGCGACGATGCTGATGTCGTCGGTCTGGCGCTTGGCCACCTTGTAGGCCGCGCCGTGGCGCCGGCCCGGCGCGACGCCGGCCGCAGCGCGCGGCAGGCTCACGGCGACGACGAGCTCGTCGGCCG
>NZ_JANFVR010000444.1 GCF_024609805.1 Tahibacter caeni
GCCGGCCGCGGCGGCCAGACCGGCCGCGCCGGCGCCGGCCGCGGCGGAGAGCGCCGTGCCGGCCAGGCGCAAACTCAGCTACAAGGACCAGCGCGAGCTCGAACAGCTGCCGGCGCGCATCGATCAGCTCGAGAACGCGGTCGCCGAGCTCGCCGCGTCGATGAACGAAGCCGCGTTTTTTCAACAGGTGCCGGCCGCGATCGTCGCCGCGAACCAGCGCCTCGCCGCGCTGCAGGCCGAGCTCGAACAGGCTTACGCGCGCTGGGCCGAGCTCGAAGGCTGAGGCCCGGCGCGTTGCTTCGCGGCAGCGTGCAGCTCGCCACGCCGGTGCGCGGCGAGCGTGCAATCTGCCGCCGCGGCCGCTGCGTTCGGTCACGCAAGCGGTTGATCCGCAAGGCCTGCGGCCGACGCACCGGATTGGCATGCGGCATGACCTGGATGGGGAAGACCCATCCCGAGGAATCGACATGACGCCGACCCGTCCGCCGCAATCCACCGCCGACCCGCAGTCCTTGCTGCGCGACACCGTGCAGCAGCTCTCCGATGCGCAGGCGTTCTACGCACATGCCGTCCGCGCGAGCACCGACCCCGAGGTCCGCACGGCCTTCGAGTTCGCGCAGCAGGCGCATGCCGAACTGCTCGCCGCATTGCCGCCGACGCCGGCGACGCCGGACGGCAGCGGCGCCTATGCGGCCGTCGCCGCCGCATTCGACGGCCGCCGGCCGCAGGCCAGCGCCGCCGCGCTGCGCGGGCTGCACGCGCAGTTGCTGCGGCAGATGGAGCAGCTGTTCCGCGACTATCCGGACATGCGCCTGCGCGCGGCGCTGAAACGCCACGTGCTCTCGATCGGCCGCGTCGGCGACGTGCTCCGGCGCCTGGCCCTGCGCCGCGCGGCCTAGCCGTGAACAGTTTTTCGATTCTGCGCATCGCCGCCGCGGCGGCGGCGATGGCCGTGGCCGGCACGGCCGCGGCGACGAACGACGTCGCGACCGTGCCGGCCGTCGATCTGCGGCGCTACGCGGGCACCTGGTACGAACAGGCGCGCCTGCCGAACGATTTCCAGAACCAGTGCCGCAGCGAAGTCACCGCGACCTACACCGTCACGGCCGACGGCAAGGTCGACGTGCTGAATCAGTGCCGCGACGCGGACGGCGTCATCGACGCCGCGGTCGGCGCGGCCGAAGTCGAGAATCCGGCGCAGCCGGGCCTGCTGACGGTGACCTTCCTGCCCGAAGGCCTGCGCTGGCTGCCGTTCGGGCACGCGGAATACCGCATCGTCGCGCTGGATCCCGACTACCGCTGGAGCATCGTCGGCGGCGAGGACCGCCGCTATCTCTGGCTGCTGACGCGCAGTCCGCAGATCGACGCGTCGCAACGCGAGGCGCTGGTCGAGCGCGCGCGGGCGCTCGGCTACGACACGACGCGACTGATCGCCGACCCGCCGCGCTGAGCGGGGCCGGCCAGGCGAGTGCGGGCGCGACGGCCCGATGCCGCCGGGCCGGCAACGGTCCACGGGTGCGCATTACACTCGCGCCATGGACCCGCTGACCGCGTACCTCATCGTCGCGCTGATGATGCTGCTCAACGGCGGCGTGCTCGGGCTCATGCACGGCGACCTGTCGCCCGACGTGCAGCCCAGCGCGATCAGCTGGCGCATCGGCACCTTGCTGCAGGCATGCGGCTGCATCCTGCTCGGCGTGCAGACTTATCTGCCGCCGCTGTTCGTGCTGCCGCTCGCCAACGGCATGGTCATGCTCGGCGTCGCCGGCTGCTGGCGCGCGGTGCGCCAGTTCTACGGCCGCGGGGAAAGCGCCGCCGTGCTGCTGCCGACCGTGCTCGCGACGGCCGGCATCGCCTGGTTCGCCGGGCCGCAGCCGGATCTCGCCGCTCGCGTCGCCATCGCGACCCTGGCCTGGGTCGTCATGCTGCTCGCCGCCGCGTGGACCGTGCTGCGCGCGATCCGCGGCGAACGTGCGCGCAGCGCGCGCGTGCTCGCCGGCATCTTCGTCCTGCTCGCCGCCTTCATGCTGCTGCGCGGCGTCTATTTCGTCGTTTCGGCGCCGATCGCCGGCAGCATCGTCGACACGCGCAGCTGGATCAACGCGCTGACGCCGATACTGGCTTCCGTGCTGCCGGTCATCGGCACGACGGGCTTCCTGCTGCTGTGCTCCGACCGCATGCGCCGGCGCTGGGAGCAGGCCGCCTCGACCGACGACCTGACCGGCCTGGCCAACCGGCGCACGCTCGCCGCGGCCGGGGCCCTGCGCCTGCGGCAGGCCCGCGACGACGGCTCCGCGCTCGCCGTGGCGATCGTCGACATCGATCACTTCAAGTCGGTCAACGACCGTTTCGGCCACGAGACCGGCGACCTCGCGCTGCGCCACGTCGCCGCGCGCCTGCGGTCCGCCTGCGGCCGGCGCCACCTGCTCGCGCGCCAGGGCGGCGAGGAATTCGTCGCACTGCTGGACGTCGACGGCAGCGAGGCCGCCGTCGACGCCGCCGAACGGCTGCGCGGCGCCGTGCGCGCCGAGCCATTCCGCCATGGCGACACCGTGCTGACCTTGTCCGTTTCGATCGGCGTCGCCGCGCTCGTCCCGCAGGACCGTCATCTCGACGACCTGCTGCGCCGCGCCGACCTCGCGCTGTACGCGGCCAAGCACGGCGGCCGCGACCGTGTCGTCGCGGCACCGCCGCCGGCTGATCCGGCGTAGCCGCCGCGGCATCGCGCGCTACCGGTTCCACGCGCTCGCCGCAGGCGCGGCGGTCGGATCGGCCGCGGCATCGCCGCCGCAGCGGCGGCTCAGCGCGTCAGGTGCTTGTAGAAATACGTCGTCGCGCAGAGCGAGCCGTCGGGCATCAGCGCGTAGTCGGGAATCTCGCCGACGCGCTGCCAGCCGGCGCGCGTGTACAGCCGGTCGGCCGCGCTCGCGGTCACGGTGTCGAGCACCAGCACGCGGCGATCCGCGTCGCGCGCGGCGGTTTCGACGGCCTGCATCAGCTGCTGCGCGATGCCGCGGCGGCGCGCCCGGCGATGCACGAGCAGCTTGGCGACGTCGGCGCGGTGCGGCTGGTTGTCGGGCAGCGCGACGACGAGCTGCACGCTGCCGGCGATGCCGTCGTCGTCCTCGGCCACGAGCAGCACGCGCTCGCCGCGCGCGACCGCGCCGGCGACGCCCTGCCAGAACGCGAGCGCGCGCTCGCGCG
>NZ_JANFVR010000445.1 GCF_024609805.1 Tahibacter caeni
GGGCCAATCGGCAACATCCCACCCGCCGAAGCCGAAGCGAACTACTATCAGCAGCAGCGTGAGCTCGCCATGGCGGCGTGACTCACACCAACGAGTCTCCGGGATTCCCGGGGCGGTTCAGAAGTCATTGGCGATCCGAACATGCGTCCGGTGTCGGTCGGAATATTCGGGTCGTGGGGCACAGGGAAGTCCACCCTTCTGAATCTGATTGAGGCCCGGCTGTCTCAGGGCCAGGCCGGCAAGCAGAACGATTACCTGGTCATCCGCTTTGATGCGTGGCTGTATCAAGGCTACGACGACGCTCGGGCGGCCCTCATGGAGGTGATCGCCTCGGCTCTCCTCAAGGCAGCCAAGACCAACGATGGCCTGTTTGCGAAAGCCAAAAAGTTGTTCGGCCGCGTAGACAAGATCCGCGCGCTCGGCTTGGCCGCGGAGGGCGGTGCACTCGCGATGGGAATACCGATGTTTGGCTGGGCGAGCAAAGCCGTCGAAGCCGTCGGGAAGGTCGTTTCGGGGGAAGCAGCCGAAGAAGACGCGGACGCGATCAAAGAGGCCGGAAGCCAAATCAAGGCCAAGGCGGGCGGGCTGCTGAAGAAGGAAAAGAAGCCGTCTGCGCCCAAGGAGATCGCTGCGTTCCGCCGTGAGTTCCAGGCGATCCTCAAGGAGTTGGGAAAGACCCTGGTTGTCTTCGTTGACAACCTGGACCGGTGCTTGCCCAAGCAGACCATCCAGACGTTGGAAGCCCTGCGGCTCTTCCTGTTCATGAAAAGCACGGCTTTCGTCGTCGCTGCCGATGAGGAAATGGTCCGGCACTCGGTCACCGAGTTTTTCAAATCTCCGGGTGAGCGGCACGTTACCGACTACTTGGACAAACTGATCCAAGTGCCGGTGCGCGTTCCTCGCCTGGGCATCCCGGAAGTGCGTGCCTATCTCTTCCAGTTGATCGCTTCGTCCGGCGGCCACGTTACCAAGGAGCGCCAACAGAAACTCCACGAGGCGCTGGAACGCAACATGCGGTTGCTCTGGAAGGAGGAACCCATCACCGCGGAAGCCGCACTCGCCGAATTGGGCGACGGCGTCGCGCCCGAGATCAAGGAGGGTTTTGCCGTCGCCGATCGCATCGCGCCGATTCTGGCGGGCTCGAAGCTGGTCAACGGAAATCCCCGCATCGTGAAGCGGATGATGAACGTGGTCCGCATGCGCGCAAAAATTGCTCGCCTCCGCGAGATGCCCGTCAATGAGGCGTTGATCGCGAAGTTGGCGCTGTTCGAACGCTGTACCGACAGCGCTGCCATTCAACATCTCTACTCGGAGATCAACGAGGCTTCGGAAGGCATGCCCGGAGTCATCCGGGAACTGGAGTCATCGCTGGACAGCCCGGACAAGTTCAAGAAAGCCACTCCAGAGGCTTGGTCGAAGTGGGCGGCGTTTCTCTCCGACTGGTTGGGGCTTGAACCCAAGTTGGCCAACGTGGACCTTCGTCCTCTCGTTTACCTGAGTCGCGAAACCTTGCCGTTGCGCGCACGTACCGGTTCTTTGTCCGCAGCCGCCGCGGATGCCTTCAGGGCGCTCAAAGCGGCTCAAAGCATTTCGTCCGAGTCAGGCCGGGGAACCGCTGCGTCCATTCCGCCTGGCGAACAAGCGGCCGTTATGGCCGCCTTGATCGAGACGTTTCGCACGCACAGCGACTGGTCCAAGAAGCCGCCAGGCTTCGACGGAGCTCTCATCTTGGCGAACGTGTCGTCCGACGCTGGCGCCGTTCTCGACCAGTTCGTGCCCACCACGGCATCGAACGGCAAATTGCGGCCGTGGATGAGAGTGTTGCTCAAAGGTGCTGCGTGGTACTCGGGGGAAGGAGCCAAATAAATGGGCACGTCCACTTCAAGCCGCGGATCTGGGGGCAAGAGCCCGCTGGTTCCACCGTGGGCCGACACCGACGGAAAGGGACCCGGACCTGAGCCGCCCCCGAAGCGGTTCGGTCCGTTCCGGCGCCAGCTCGGTGAGTTCGTCTCGTCGGGCGACGGCGGCGCGTTGCGGAAGGCTTTGGGCCACTACGCGCGACAGGCAACCGGCGGGCGCACCGTGGGACCGCGGCGGTTTGGTTCCATGGTGCAGGTCGGCGGCGCGCTGTTCGACGCCCTCACCACGCTACAAACCGGTGCCATTCCGCCGGACCTGGAATTGGAGACGCTGGATGGCATCGACGTGGACGTCGCCATCCAAGCACTGGTGGAAGCGCTCCTGCCAGAAAACGGCGATGCGGAACGAATCCGGGTGGCCATCATCGAGGCGATGTCGGAGTGCTTGGAAGGGTTCGAGGAGTTCGACTTCACTAAGATCACGCACGACATGGTGGTCAAGGTCGTGGTCGCGTACTTGAGCGCCTGCGTGTTCGGCCAGGTGATGCTGGAATCGAACCGCGCTTTTTCCAAAGCGGCGGAAGCCGGACGTTTGGAACAGGCAGAGAACGACATGCGGTCGTTGGTCCGAGCGTCGGTGGACAAGCACCTCCATCCCGCCCTTGCTGGCCGCAAGCGGCTCAGCGGCAAGGATGTGGAACAGGCGCAACGCCGTGCATTGACCGAGGTTTGGACGGAATGGGAAGCCTACGAGTCATGAGCAAACTGACGTTCAAACGCGACATCGAGAAGGTGGCCACCTACAAAGGCAGCAGCATCCCGGTGGTCATGTACGGCAAACGGGCGCCGGCCGCGGACACGGGTTCCGTTGGTGGACCGGTTCTCGAAGAGCTTCGACGTCTGCGCGTGTCGGCCAACCGCCGCGCGTTCGACCTGCTTACGGTGGCCATGGCGGTCACCGCCGCCGATTCGTTCGTCTCCAAATTTCAGGCGGCCGATGGGTGGTCTCGGGAACTGTCCCTGCGGGTGCCGGTTTCCGATCCCGCTCCTTGGGCGGCTGCTGTTCCAACCTTGAAACGGGCTCTCGACTTTCTCAGCGGGGATCAGTGGGAGATCAACACAGTGGGGGGCGGCCCCAAGCCGCCGCCGCCGTACAAACGCCCCAGGAATTGGACGGACCTGAAGGGACACGATTGCGTCTGCCTCTTCTCCGGAGGTCTGGATGCGTATTTCGCCGATCGTGACCGGCCGTTTCGGTTGATCGTGACCGGGGGCTGCGGGGTGTTGCGCGTTGGTCAGATGGTAACCGAGGCGGTCACGATGCGTCGTCGTTCTTCGGCTTCT
>NZ_JANFVR010000446.1 GCF_024609805.1 Tahibacter caeni
CCGTTGCCGCCGTGGCCGCCGCCGCCGCCGCCGCCGAACAACAGCACGCGCCGTTCGGATGCGGTGGTCAGTGCGCCGCCGCCTTGTCCACCCATGGCGCGGTTGCCGTCGACGGTCAGCTCGGTGTTGCCGCCTTGTCCGCCGCTGCCGCCGTTACCGCCGCCGCCGCCGCCGCTGAGCCAGCAGACGCCGCCGCCGGCGCCGTTGGCCACGCGTCCGCGTCCGCTCTGCGCTGGGCCGTAGCGCGTCACCGCGATCCCTTCGCCCTTGCGCGCCCCCAGGGGCGCAGGCTCGTCCAGGCCGGTGCAACCGACGCTGCCGGTGGGGTCATCGGCATAGCCGCCGCCGCGAAACCCCGCGGCGTTCGCGGTGATGCCGCTGGCGGCGTTGTTGGTCACCGTGCCGCTGACGAGTGCGGCGACCATGCCGCCGCTGCTGCCGTCCCAGGGCAGCGCCTGCAGACTGCCGCCCGCGTTGATCGTCAGCGCCGAGTACTCCGGCACGCGTACGACCTGGCTGACATTGGCCGGAAACTCGGCGAGCAGTGGTGCCGTCAGGTTCAAGGTGCCGCCGGTCGCGCCGCTGAGGCGGGCCAGCTCCCAGTGGCCGACGGCGGCAGAGCCCACGTCGAACGGTCCGGTCGCGCCCGAGGCAGGTTCAGGTACCAGGCCGGTGGTCTGCCACAGCATCACGAGATCGCCGGACGCGAACGATCCTCCCCTGACGGTTCCGATCTGCACCTGGGTGTCGCCCGGCGCGAGCGGCGCGGCGATCGGCGCATAGGAATTGACGACCCGCGATATCGTCAAGGTCACGGCGCCCTCGCGGCCGCTGCCGAGAAAGAAGCCGTCGGGCTCGGCGCGCGTATTCGTCGGCGCCAGGCACAGTAGAGCCAGTGACGCTGCCACGGCAGCGTTGCGGAGTGATTGCATGAATGTCCCCTGTAGCGGCGCGAACGGAGCACGCGCCCCGGAGATGATTGCGCAAAAAAGCGACCATAGTCCTCATGCGGCGAACCGGCGCCGATCCGCATTGCCGATGCGCATGCGCTCGTACGGCGAACGTTCGATGGTTTACGACCGCGCGCGGTGCCTGCGCTTTGCAAGGCACGGCGTGTTGTCTCGCGGCGGCGGCACCAAAGGGGAAAACACGCTGCGACCGCCGGCAGACGGCGCCGCGCCGCGCTCAGACTTCGAGCGAAGCCAGATCGCCCTTTTCCTCGAGCCAGCTCTTGCGGTCGGACGCGCGCTTCTTCGACAGCAGCATGTCCATGACCGTGTTCGTGCCGTCGTCGGTCTCGACGGTCAGCTGCACGAGGCGGCGCGTGTCCGGGTGCACGGTGGATTCGCGCAGCTGGCCCGGATTCATTTCGCCGAGGCCCTTGAAGCGCGTGACCGAGACCTGGCCCTTGAGCTTCTCGCGCTCGATGCGTTCGAGCATCGCGCGCTTCTCGTTCTCGTCGAGGCAGTAGAACACCTGCTTGCCCACGTCGACGCGGAACAGCGGCGGCATCGCGACGAACACGTGGCCGAGCCGGACCAGGGACGGGAAATGGCGCAGGAACAGCGCGCAGAGCAGGGTCGCGATGTGCAGGCCGTCGGAATCGGCGTCGGCCAGCACGATGATCTTGCCGTAGCGCAGGCCGTCTATGCGGTCGACGCCGGGATCGCAGCCGATCGCGACGGCGAGGTCGTGCACTTCCTGCGAGGCCAGCACCGAGCCGGATTCGACCTCCCAGGTGTTCAGGATCTTGCCGCGCAGCGGCAGGATGGCCTGGAAATCCTTGTCGCGCGCCTGCTTGGCCGAACCGCCGGCCGAGTCGCCTTCGACCAGGAACAGCTCGGTGCGCGACAGGTCGCTCGACGCGCAGTCGGCCAGCTTGCCCGGCAGCGCCGGGCCCTGGGTGATCTTCTTGCGCACGATCTGCTTCTCGGCCTTGAGCCGCGCCGTCGCGCGCTCGATCGCGAGCTGGGCGATGCGTTCGCCGACCTGCACGTGCTGGTTCAGATACAGCGAGAAGCCGTCGTGGGCCACGCCTTCGACGAACGCCGCGGCGTTGCGCGAGGACAGGCGTTCCTTGGTCTGGCCCGAGAACTGCGCGTCCTGCATCTTCAGCGACAGCACGAAGGACAGGCGGTCCCAGACGTCCTCGGGCGCGAGCTTGACGCCGCGCGGCAGCAGATTGCGGATGTCGCAGAACTCGCGCAGCGCCTCGGTCAGGCCGGTGCGCAGGCCGTTGCAGTGGGTGCCGCCCTGGGCGGTGGGAATCAGATTGACGTAGGACTCCTGCACGAGCTCGCCTTCGGGCACCCAGGCGATCGCGAATTCCACCGCCTCGGTGTCGCGCTTGAGCTCGTGCACGTAGAGGTCGGCAGGCAGGTAGTCGTTCTGGCCGAGCATCGAGCGCAGGTAGTCCTGCAGGCCGTCCTCGTAATACCAGGTGTCCTTGTCGCCGCTGGCCTCGTCGGTCAGCCTGACGGTGAGGCCCGAGCACAGCACGGCCTTGGCCTGCAGCACGTGCTTGAGGCGCGACAGCAAGATCTTCGGCGTATCGAAATATTTCGGATCGGGCCAGAAGCGTACGGTCGTGCCGGTCTGCTTCTTCGGCACGTTGCCGACGACCTCGAGCGGACTCGCGCGGTCGCCGTTCCTGAACTCCATGCGGTGGATCTGGGCATCGCGCCTGATCGTGACCTCGACGCGCGTGGACAGCGCGTTGACGACCGACACGCCGACGCCGTGCAGGCCGCCGGAGAACTGGTAGTTCTTGTTGGAGAATTTGCCGCCCGCATGCAGGCGCGTGAGGATCAGCTCGACGCCGGGGATGCCTTCGTCCGGATGGATGTCGACCGGCATGCCGCGGCCGTCGTCGCTGACGCTGACCGAACCGTCCGTGTGCACGGTGACGTCGATGGTCTTCGCGTGGCCGGCGAGGGCCTCGTCGACCGAGTTGTCGATGACTTCCTGCGCGAGATGGTTCGGCCGCGAGGTGTCGGTATACATGCCCGGCCGGCGCTTGACCGGATCCAGCCCGGACAGGACTTCGATGTCGGCGGCGTTGTAGCGACTGCTCATGGGAGGTCTTGCGGCAAGCGGGAGCCCGCCATGGTGGCGGCAACGGCGGCGGCAATCAAGCCGGCCGCCGCCGCGCCCGCCGGGGCCGCCCCCGGGGATCGACGCGGTCCGGCGGCAGCGGCCGC
>NZ_JANFVR010000447.1 GCF_024609805.1 Tahibacter caeni
GTCTGCAGCGTGCGTCGCGCCTGCACGTAGCCGGCGAACGCGCCGCCGCTCTCGCCGGCGGCCGCTTTCGGCGTTTCGGGTTGCAGCGCGCGGGCGCTCGCGATCGCGGCGCGTGCGTCATCGCCGCGCAGCAGCGCCGCGATGACCGCCTGCTGCGGCGACTCCGCGACGGAGGCTGCCGGCAGCGACGGCATCGGCTGCATCGCGGCGACGTTGTCGCGCAGCGCCGCGCGATCGATCGTGGCGGCATCGATCGCGCGCGCCGATGGCGCGGGCGCGTCGTGCTTCACGCGCGGCGCGGAACGGGAAACCTGAGCCTCGGCGCTCGGCGCGGGACGCATCGGCGCGGCGGCGCCGGCCGCCACGGTCGCGAGGAAAGTCAGGGCGAAGACGGCGGAACGGGGGAGCATGCGGCTGCGCATCCGTGGCAGGGTCATGGGCGATCTCCGGCGGCGGCCTGCAGCGGCGGCCGGGCAGGGGCGAGCAGCAGCGACAGCCAGTCGGGCATGGCGCTCCAGCCGCGTTTGGGGAGGACCGTGTCGAAGCCGTCGCAGAACAGCGGGTCGCTGTCGCCGTCGCCGAAGCCGTCGCTGAACAACCGGTCGGCCGGCCGCGCGGTCGAACAGCCCTGGCGCAGCTCTGCCTCGATGTCGGCCAGCGCGGTCCACGCGGTCTGGCCCTGCGCGTCGCGCAGTTGCGCGACGACTTCGACACGGTACGGGCCGATCGCGAGCGCGGCCGTGTCGAACGTCGCCTCGCGCAAGGTTTCGGCGCCGACGCCGAGGTTCAGCACGTCGTTGCGCTGCGCGACGATGTCGCCGATCGCGTCGCGCAACTGCACGCGCAGCGGCGTCGCGCTGAGCGCCGTCGCGCCGTCGTTGTGCAGGCGGAAGTTCACGGTCAGCGGATCGCCGCGGCGCAGGCTCAGCGCGCCGTGCAGGAACTGCGCGCTGAGCGCTTCGCCGGTCGGCGGCTGGTAGCGCACCTGCACGATCCGCTCGGGGCCGAGGTTGCCGGCGCGGTCGGTCGCGCGCAGGCGCACGGTGTTGTCGCCGGGCAGCAGGGTCGCCGCGGCGGTGCGGAATGCGCCGCTCGCGTCGGCGCGCACGACGGTCGTGAGGCCCGGCGCCTCGACGGCGACGTCGGCCAGCGGCTCGGTCGTGCCGGCGATGGCCTGCGCGGCGCTCGTGACCGTGCTGTCGGGCACGGGCTCGGTGACGACGACGGCCGGCGCCTCGCGATCCACGGTGAACGCGATCGTGCGCGTTGCGGTATTGCCGGCTTCGTCGTCGGCCTCGGCCTGCAGGCTGTAGTCGCCGCTCTGCTCGACCGGCGCGCCGCTGACGTAGGGCTGGCCGTTCAGGCGCAACGTCGTCGTGCGCAGGTGCGCGTCGCTGAACGCGACCAGCGGCGTCACGGCGTGATTGACGAGGTCGCCGTCGGCGACGCCGTCGATCGCGATCTGCGGCGGCGTGCCGTCGACCGCGAACGCGATCGGCGCGAGCGCGATCTCGTTGCCCGCCGCGTCGCGCGCGCGCAGCGTGTAGCCGTGAGCGCCGTCGGCCAACACGAGCGGCACGCTCTCGAACGTGTCGGCCGGGCTGGCTGCGGCGCTCAGTGCCGTCCAGGCGCCGTGGTCGACACTGGCCTCGACCGTGACCGGCGCGCTGAGCGTGTCGGCGGCGGTCGCGCGCAGGCGCAGCGGCGTAGCGACGACGGCGGCTGTCGCCGGCGCAAGCGCCTGCAGCTGAGGCGGCGTGCGGTCGACGAGGCGCAGCGACTGTGCGTCGAGCCGGCGCCAAGTCCCTTCGTGCAGCAGGTCGAGCTGCAGATCGAGCAGGCCGAGCGGCCAGCCCGTCGTCGCGAACTGCGGCGTGTCGGCGAAGCTCTCGCCGGCCGCGAACGCGCGCGCGTAGTCGCGCTGGGCCAGCGGCGTGCCGTCGGCCGCGAGCACGCGCAGGCGCAGCGACTGCGACGCGAGTGCCGCGTCGCCGGGATTGCGCAGCTGCAGCGCGACGACGAGGTCCTCGCCGTACGCGAGCTCGGCCTGGGCCGGCTGCAAGGTGCCGATCAACGGCAGCACGACGGCGGCCTCGTAGCGCACCGTGACCGCCTGCGTCGCGCTCGCGTTGCCGGCCGGATCGCGCGCGACCGCTTCGATGCGGTTGAGGCCTTCGACCAGCGGCACGCCGGCGAACTGCAGCTGGCCGTTCGCGGCGGCCGTCGCGACGGCCTGATACGCGCCGACGGTCAACGTGACTGCCGCGCCGGCCTCGCTGTTCACCTGCACGGCGATCGCGCTGCTCGCGACGACGCTGCCGTCGGCCGGGCTCGCGATGGACAGGGTCGGCGGCGTGAAATCCAGCGTGAAATGGCGACTCGCGAGGCTCTGGTTGCCGGCGGTGTCGACCGCGCGCACGGCGATCGTGTAGTCGCCGTCGGCCGTGATGGCCGTGCCGGAGACGTAGGCCTGTCCGTTCAGGCGCACGCTGCTCTGGGCCGCATCGATATGCGCATCGGTGATCGCGATCGTCGGCGCGACCGGCTGGTTCAGCAGCGCGCCTTCGGCGACGCCGTCGATGGCGACCTGCGGCGCGGTCGCATCGACCTCGAACGCGACTGCGGTGCTCTGGCTCTCGTTGCCCCAGCGGTCGCGGGCGCGCACTAGCAGGCTGTGGGCGCCGTCGGCCAGGCCGGCCAGGCGCAGGCCCCAGCTGCCGTCGGCCGCGAGCGACAGTGCCTGCCACGCGCCGGTGTCGACGCGCACCTGGGCCGCGGCGACGTCAGCGTGGCGGTCGACGATCTGCGCGCGCAGGCTCACGAGGGCCGGCTGCAGCTGGTTCGGCACCGGCGTCAGCACGGTGATGTCCGGCGGCGTCTCGTCGACGGCGACGAAGCTGGTGCGGGCGAGATCGCGCCATTGTCCCGGCGCGTCGCCGGCCAGGCGTGCGTCGAGCACGGCGACGTAGCTGTCGAGCGCGAGCGGCGGCGCGGCGACCGCGACGCGCTGCTCGTGGCTGCCGGCGGCGGCCAGATCGACGAGTTCCTCGCGCTCGAACAGCGCCGGCTGCGCCGCCGTGCGCAACACGCGCAGGCGCAGGCTCACGCCGGCCAGTGCGGCGGCGGCGTTGTCGACGCGATAGACCAGTTCGCCGGGCTGGCCGGCGACGAGGCGCGCGGCCGG
>NZ_JANFVR010000448.1 GCF_024609805.1 Tahibacter caeni
GATGCCTGAGATCGCCGCGAAGCCGCGCCGCCTGCTGCTGCTCAGCGTATCGGCCGGCGCCGGCCACGGCCGCGCCGCCGAGGCGTTGCGCGCCGCGGCGCAGGCGCGCTACGGCGCCGAGGCGCTGCACCTGGACGTCATGGACTACGCGCCGGGTGCATTTCGAACTTTGTATACGGATCTCTATTTGCGTCTGGTCGGCAAATTCCCGTCGCTCTGGGCGCAGCTCTACCGCATCACCGACGAGACGCCGCCGGACGCGGCGCTCGCGCGGCTGCGCCGCGCCGTGGAACGGCTGAACACGCGCCGCCTGCGCGATGCGATCGCGCGCTTCGCGCCCGACGCGGTGATCTGTACGCATTTCCTGCCGGCCGAACTGCTGGCCCGCGAACAGGGACTCGGGCGCCTCACCTGCCCGGTGCACGTGCAGGTCACCGACTTCGACCTGCACGCGCTCTGGGTCGTGCCGCAGCTAGCCGGCTATTTCGCCGCGAGCGACGAGGTCGCCGCCCGCATGCGCGCGCGTGGACTGGCCGCCGAACGCATCCACGTGACCGGCATTCCGATCATGCCGGCCTTCGCCGAGGTTCCCGACCGCGCCACCTGCGCGGCGGCGGCCGGACTCGATCCGCAGCGGCCGATACTGCTGCTGATGGGCGGCGGCGCCGGCATCGGCGCGCTCGACGACGCCGCGGCCGGACTGCTGCGCATCCCCGGCGACTTCCAGCTCGTCGCGCTGGCCGGCCGCAATGCCGCGATGCTCGAGCGCCTGAAGGTCCTCGCTGCGGCGCAGCCGGACCGGCTGTTCCCGCAGGGCTATACCGGCACCATCGAGCGCCTGATGGGCTGCGCCGACCTCGCGATCGGCAAACCCGGCGGCCTGACCACGTCGGAATGCCTGGCCCTGGGCCTGCCGCTGATCGCATTCGCGCCGATACCGGGCCAGGAGGAACGCAACTGCGACTACCTGCTCGAGAACGGCGCCGGCCTCAAGGCCGTGGATGCGATCGCGCTCGAATACCGCGTGCGCCTGCTGCTCGCGCAGCCGCAGCGGCTCGCGCGCCTGCGCGACAGCGCCCGCGCGCTCGGCCGGCCCGCTGCCGCCGGCGACGTGCTGCGGCACGTGCTCGAACCGCCGGCCGGCTGAGCCGGCTCTGTTCGGTCTGCACCCGCGGCGACATTTGTCTCCCGAGTGGGCCGTCGGATGGCCCCTGCACCGGGCGCGGCGCCTGCCGCAGCCGCGCAATGCGTCACAGCAGACCGCGCCGCCATCGGCAAGGCTGCGCATCGCCTCGGGAGGAGGACTTCCATGCGTCTGCACCACGTTTCCGGGCTCGCTGCGGCCCTGCTGTTCGCCGCCGGCGCGGCCAGCGCCCAGCAGCTGCCCAATCCCATAATGTTCGTGACCCAGTACCCAGTGCCCGACGACTTCGCGACGATAGGCGCGGTGTTCGCCAACCACCGTGGCGACATCGCGCTGACCGGCCGGGGCGGCGATCTGTACATCCGCTATCCCGACGGCTCGCTGCGCAACCTGACCCAGGAGGCCGGCTACGGCAACAGCGGCGCGCAGGGCGCGAACGCGATCGCCGTGCGCGATCCGGCCGTGTCCTGGGACGGCAGCAAAGCCGTATTCAGCATGGTCACCGGCGCGCCGCCGCAGCAGTACCAGTACATCGACAGCTACTGGCAGCTCTACGAAGTCACCGGCCTGGGCCAGGGCCAGACGGTTGCGATCACCAAGGTCGCCAACCAGCCGGTCAACCGCAACAACGTGAGTCCGGCCTATCTCAGCGACGGCAGCCTGGTGTTCGCTAGCGACCGTCCGCGCAACGGCGCTGCGCACTTGTATCCGCAGCTCGACGAGTACGAGTCGACGCCGACGCCGACGGGCCTCTGGCGCCTGCAGCCTGCGACGGGCCGGCTCGACCTGCTGCAGGTGTCGGTCTCCGGCGCATTCCATCCGTTCGTCGACAGCTACGGTCGCCTGCTGTTCACGCGCTGGGACCATCTGCAGCGCGACCAGCAGAACGACAGCGCGAACAACGACTACGGCACGTTCAACTGGACCGGCGAGGCGGCGAACGCGGTCGCGACCGCCGACCGCAGCGAAGTGTTTCCGGAACCGCGCATAGCCGTGCCGGGTTCCGGCGTCTCCGGACACACCATCAACCATTTCTTCCCGTGGATGGTGAACCAGGACGGCAGCGAGGAAGAAACGCTGAACCACGTCGGCCGCCACGAGCTGCACAACTACTTCGACCGCAGCTTCGACGATCCCGCGCTCAGCGCGTTCAGCGGCAGCGGCGACCGCATCCTCAATTTCCTGCAGATGCGCGAGGATCCGACGACGCCGGGACGCTACTACGGCATCGACGCACCGGAGTTCTACACGCACGCCTCGGGCCAGCTGCTGCGCATCGACGGCGCGCCCGGCCTGAATCCGGCGCTGATGCACGCGACCTGGCTGAACCCGCGCGTCAACGTGAACTTCAGCCCGGACTACGCGCCGGTGCCGCAGCCGGCCGACTTCAGCGGCCGCTTCCGCAATCCGCTGCCGCTCAGCGACGGCCAGCTCGTCGCCGCGCACGCGACGCAATGGCGCCAGGCCGGCAACGACGGCACGCGCACGGCGCCGCAGCCGCGCTACCAGTTCCGCCTCAAGCGGCTCGTGCTCGGCCCGGGCGGCTACTACGTCGCCGCCGAGAACCTGACCCCCGGCATCAGCAAGAGCGTGAGCTTCTGGGATCCGGACTACGCGGTCAGCTACGACGGTCCTCTCTGGGAGCTGTCGCCGGTCGAGGTGCGTGCGCGCCCGATACCGCCGACGACCGCGGCGCAGCTGCAGGCGCCCGAGCTCGCAGCATTCACGGCCGAGAACGTCGACGTCGACGCGTTCCGCCGCTACCTGCGTGCGAACGGCCTCGCGCTGCTGGTGGTGCGCAACGCGACGACGCGGGACCGCGCCGACCGGCAGCAGCCGTTCAACCTGCGCGTGCCCGGCGGCGCGCAGACCACCGCCTCCGGCGGCGGCCAGCTCTACGACATCGCGCACATGCAGTTCTTCCAGGGCGACCAGATCCGCGGCCTCGGCGGGCTCGCGACGCCGCGCGCCGGGCGCCGCGTGCTGGCCCAGCCGCTGCACGACAAACCGGCGCTCGCGGCCAACGCCGCCAA
>NZ_JANFVR010000449.1 GCF_024609805.1 Tahibacter caeni
TCTGCCGGCGCGGCGTGGCTGGGTTCGGCGCTGCTCGCCGCCGCCGGTTGCGGCGGCGGTTCGATGGCGCCGGCGGCTTCTCCGCCTGCTGCCATGGCCGTCGCGGGTTCCTCCGGAATCTCGCTGCTGCTGCGCAGGCGCGGCTCGCGCGGCGCCGTCGTCGCGGCCGAAGCCGGCGCCTCTTCCGCGGAGCGGCAGTCCCAGCCCTGGCCGCTCGCGGCCGGCACACAGACATGCTTGCTGCCGGGCTCGAAAATGTGTTCGGCGGCGGCCGCGGCAGGCAAGCTGGTCAGCGCCGCGAGCAGCAGCGCCGCGCCGGTGCGCCGGAGCTCAGCGCGCATACGGCGCCTCCAGGCCCTGGCTGAAGACCACGCGGAAGCCGCGCTTGACCTGAGCGTCGCGGGCCTGGGCGAACGCGCTGAGCGCGTCGTCGCGCTCGAGATAGATCTCGCGCTTGCTGCTGCTGCGGCCGCCCTGCTGGCCCCATTCGCGGTACAGGGTCCAGCCGCCGAGCAGGTCCTGCTGCAGCACGATCTCGTAGTAGCGCGGCGCTTCGGCGGCGGCCGGCTGGGTTTGCATGTAGATGCGCATGAGCGAGGATTGTAGCGGCGTGGACGCGGCGGTTGCGCGCGGCGCTCAGCCGCGCCGCAGGCGCTGCAATATCGCGGCGTCGGCGACGGCAGCCACGATCTCGGCGGCGCCGATGCCGCGCCAGAGGATCAGGCGCAACTGGCCGCTGAGATTCTTCTTGTCCAGGTACATCAGCTGCAGCAGCGCCTGCGCGTCGCTGCCGTCCGGCAGCGCCGTGGACAGGCCCAGGCGCCCGAGCAGGCGCTGCAGCCGTTCGGCGTCGGCGGCGGCCGCCAGGCCGAGGTCGGCGGACAGCGCCGCCGCGAGGACCATGCCGATCGCGACGGCCTCGCCGTGCAGCAGGCGGCCGTAGCCGCCGGCGGTCTCCAGCGCATGACCGAAGGTGTGGCCGAAATTCAGCAGCGCGCGCTCGCCGTCCTCGCGCTCGTCGCGCGCGACGACGCCGGCCTTGTGGCGGCAGCTGCGCTCGATCGCCTCGGCCACGGCCTCGTCGTCGCGCGCGGCCAGCGCGTCGGCTTCGCGTTCGAGCCAGGCGAAGAATGCGGCGTCGCCGATCGCGCCGTATTTGACGACCTCGGCCAGTCCCGAGCGGTATTCGCGCGCGGGCAGGCTCGCGAGCGTGTCGGTATCGACGACCACGGCGCGCGGCTGGTGGAACGCGCCGACGAGGTTCTTGCCGGCCGGCAGGTTCACGCCGGTCTTGCCGCCGACCGAGGAATCGACCTGCGCCAGCAGGGTCGTCGGCATCTGCAGGAAATCCACGCCGCGCATCCAGCAGGACGCGGCGAAACCGGCGAGGTCGCCGACGACGCCGCCGCCGAGCGCGATCACGCAGGCGTCGCGGTTGGCCTTGAGCGCGGCGAGCGCTTCGAGCACTTCGCCGCAATGTTCCAGCGTCTTGTACTGCTCGCCGTCGGGCAGCACGAGGCTGGCCGCCTGCAGGCCGTCGAGGCCGGCCAGCACCGTGTCGAGATACAGCGGCGCGACGGTCGCGTTGCTGACCACGAGCACGTGACGGCCGCGGATCGCCGCACGCCAGCGCGCCGCGTCGCGCAGCAGGCCGCGGCCTATCCAGATCGGGTAGCTGCGCGCGTCTAGCGCGACGTCGAGCCTGCGCACGGCGCTCATGCGGCGGCCGGCGCCGGCGCACGGCGCCAGACCAGCTGCAGGCGCTGGTAGAGATCGGCGGCGACCTGGGCCGCGTGTTCGTGTTCGGAACGTATCGTCATGTCGGCGATGCCGGCGTAGAGCGGGTTGCGGAGCGCGGCCATCTGCTCGAGGCGTTCGCGCCGGTCGGGCGCGGCCAGCAGCGGACGCTTGCGATCACGGGCCAGGCGCGCGAGCTGCACCTCGACCGCGGTCTCGAGATAGACGACGAAGCCGCGGGCGGCCAGCCGTGCACGGTTCTGCGCATCGAGCACCGCGCCGCCGCCGGTCGCGAGCACGACGCCGTCGAGCGCGCTGTATTCGGCCAGCGCGGCGCATTCGCGGCGGCGGAAACCGGCTTCGCCTTCGAGCTCGAAGATCAGCGGTATCGCCACGCCGGTCTGCGCCTCGATGACGTGGTCCAGATCGTGGAACGGCAGCTGCAGCTGATCGGCGACACGCTTGCCTATCGTCGTCTTGCCGGCGCCCATCGGGCCGATCAGGAACAGGTTCGGAGCGGGATTCATGGCCGGATGCTAGCACGCGTGCACGGCCGGACCTTGGTGCGCGGAGTCATTAGGAAACGGGTGCGCGAGCGGTCTCTGAGCCCTTGTCCGGCGAGGTTTCCGCGACCGGCCGCGACCATCCGGGCCGTGCGCGGAACAGGCCTGCACAACCCGCGCGCCGGAATGCCGGCCCGGCTCTCGCGCGGCATCCGGACGCCACTGCCGCCCGTTCGCGCGTAAGCTATCGGTCCCTCGCCGCCGTGTTCCGCCATGTTCCGTTTCCTCGTCATCTTCGTCGCGTCGCTGTTGGTGCTGTTCACGCTGGACGTGCTCACCGTCGTCGAAATCCACCTGATCGATCCGTTCAACGCGCTGCTCGCGACGATTTCCGCCAAGCTCATCGGTTTGTTCGGCGGCGACGCGATCGCCCAGGGCAAGGTCATCATCAGCATCGGCACCGGCCTCGCCGTCTCGATCGAGCGCGTCTGCAACGGCGTGGAGGCGGTCATCATCCTGGTCTCGGCTATGATCGCGTTCCCGTCGGGCTGGAAGGCCAAGGTCGTCGGCATCGTGCTCGGCACGCTCGCGATCCAGGCGCTGAATCTCGTGCGCATCATCAGCCTGTACTACCTGCACCAGTGGAGCTCGGTCTGGTTCGAGTGGTTCCACAGTTACATCTGGCAGGCGCTGATCGTGCTCGACGCGCTCGTCATGTTCCTGCTCTGGCTGCGTTACCTGCCGCGCAAGAACGCGGCGCCGCCGTCGGGCGGTCCGCCGCAGGAAACGCCGCCGGCCGAGGCCGTTGCGTGAACACGGCCGTGCTGCTCGCGGGCTGCGGCGACGTCGGCTTGCGCGCCGGGGTGGAACTCGCCGCCGCCGGCCGCCGCGTCTATGGCCTGCGGCGCAGCGCGGCCGCGCTGCCCGCGCCGCTGC
>NZ_JANFVR010000045.1 GCF_024609805.1 Tahibacter caeni
TCCGATCCGGCAGCCGCGGCAGCGGCCGCGGCCGTGCCGGCCCGGCGACGGCGTCGTGCCGCAAGCGGGCCATGGGCGCGGCGGGCCGCTCGGGTTATCGTGCGCGCCCCGAAACCACCGGTGCCGCCATGTCCGCCCTGATCGTCCATTGCAACGTGCCCGACCAGGACGTCGCCGACCGCATCGCCCGCACCCTCGTCGAGGAAGGCCTGGCCGCCTGCGTCAGCCGGCTGCCCGGCATGGTCTCGACCTACCGCTGGCAGGGCGAGACCCGGGTCGACGCGGAATTGCTGCTGCTGATCAAGACCACGCGGGCGCGCTTCGCGGCGCTGAGCGCGCGCATCGTCGCGCTGCATCCGTATGAACTCCCCGAAGTCGTCGCGGTCGATGTGCCTCTGGGGCATGAGCCATACCTGGCCTGGGTCGCCGAAGCCACGGCGTCCCGGCACTGAGCCTTTCCCGTCCACCACCGCCGCAAGCGGACCGCGCCGCGGCCGGTCCGTTTACGCATCCCGCCGCCGGAGCCGCAATGAGCCGCATCGCCCGCGTCATTCTGACCGTACTCGCCTTCGCCGGCCTGGGGCAGGCCCAGGCCCAGTCCGATACGGATCTGCTGCGCGTCGAGGAAGCGTTCGCTCTGACCACGACGGCCGTCGACCGCGACACGGTCCGGCTCGAATGGAAGATCGCCGACGGCTATTACCTGTACCGCTCGCGCATCAAGACCGGCAAGCCTACGGCCGGGCTGAGCCTCGGCAGCCTCGAGCTGCCGCCCGGCGAAGCGAAGCACGACGAGTTCCTCGGCGACGTCGAGGTCTATCACGGCAAGGTCGCCGCGACCCAGCCGCTCACGCTCGAGGCCGGCGACACGGCCCAGTTCAGCGTCAGCATCCAGGGTTGCCACGAGCTCGATCCGAAGATCTGCTATCCGCCGCATGCGACCACGGTCAGCGTGAAGCTGCCGCCGGCTGCGGCCGCCGCACCCACGCCGGTCCTTGCGCCGGCGACGGCCGGCGCCGCGTTGACCGCCGGCGCGCCGGCCAACGACCTCAAGTCCGCGCTGGGCCAGCTCGGCAAGCCGGCCGCCGACGCGCCCATGGACACGGGCACCGGCAATACCGCCGACGCCGGCACCGAGAAGCTACCGCTGCCGCCCGAACAGGCCTTCGTGTTCGAGACGATCGCGACCGGTCCCGGCGAGCTGCTCGCGCGCTGGACCATGCCCAAGGGCTACTACCTGTACCGCGACAAGACCAGGCTCACGCCCGCGGCCGACAGCGGCGTCGCCCTCGGCCAGCTCCAGTGGCCGGCCGGCGTGCTGCACAAGGACGAGCATTTCGGCGAAGTCACGGTCTATTTCGACCAGGTCGAGCTGCCGATACTGATCCAGCGCGACCGCGGCGACGCCGGCGTGTTGAAACTGACGACCGAATTTCAAGGTTGCGAAAACGACGGCATCTGCTATCCGGTCATGACGCGCACGGTGTCGGTCGATTTGCCGGCAGCGAGCGCCGAGCAGCTCGCCGCCGGCAATGCGCGCGCGCTGCCGACCAAACTGCAGCCCGCCGCCGTAGCGAATGCGGGCACCGAGCAGTCGGAAGAACAGGCGCTCGCGGCCCGCCTGTCCTCGAATCGCCTGCTCGCGCTGCTGTCGTTCTTCGGCTTCGGCCTGCTGCTCGCGTTCACGCCCTGCGTATTCCCCCTGGTGCCGATCCTCTCGGGCATCATCGCCGGCGCCGGCCCCGACGTGTCGACGCGGCGCGCGTTCGTGCTGTCGCTGGTCTACGTGCTCGCCTCGTCCGTCGTGTTCACGATCGCCGGCGTCGTCGCCGGGCTCGCCGGCGCGAACCTGCAGGCGGCGTTCCAGCAGCCCTGGATACTGACCGCGTTCGCGCTGCTGTTCGTGCTGCTGTCGCTGTCGATGTTCGGCTTCTACGAGCTGCAGCTGCCCGGCAGCCTGCAGAACCGCCTGGCCGCGATCAGCAACCGCCAGCAGGGCGGCTCGCTGCTCGGCGTCGGCGTCATGGGCGTGCTGTCGGCGCTGATCGTCGGTCCCTGCGTCGCGCCGCCGCTGGCGGCGGCCGTGCTCTACATCAGCCAGACCGGCGATCCGCTGTTCGGCGGCGTCGCGCTGTTCGTACTCTCGCTCGGCATGGGCGCGCCGCTGGTCGTCGCGGGCACGGCGGCCGGCCGCCTGCTGCCGCGCGCCGGCGCCTGGATGGAAACGGTCAAGGCCGTGTTCGGCGTCAGCTTCCTCGCGCTCGCGATCTGGATGCTCGCGCGCTTCCTCGATCCGGTCTGGACCATGCTGATGATCGGCGCGCTCGCGGTGGCCTGCGGCATCTATCTCGGCGCGCTCGAACGCCTGCCCGAGGGCGCGCCGGGCTGGCGCACGCTGTGGAAGGCCCTCGGCATGGTGCTGCTGATCGCCGGTGCGGCGCAGCTGGTCGGCGCGTTCGCCGGCTCGCGTGATCCGCTGCAGCCGCTCAAGGGCCTGTCGGCCGGCGCGGGCGCGGCGGCAAAGGACGAGCATCTGGCCTTCCGCACGATCAAGAGCGTCGAGGACCTGCACCGCGTCCTCGGCGAAGGCAGGCCCGTGCTGCTGGACTTCTATGCCGACTGGTGCGTGTCGTGCAAGGAGATGGAGAAGTTCACGTTCACCAAGCCGGACGTGCACGCCGCGCTGGCCGGCTACACCTTGCTCAAGGCCGACGTGACCGCGAACGACGAGACCGACCAGGCCCTGCTCAAGCACTTCGGCCTGTTCGGCCCGCCGGCGACGATCTTCTTCGGCAGCGACGGCCAGGAACGGCGCGGCCAGCGCCTGATCGGCTTCGAAGCGGCCGACAAGTTCGTCACGCGCGCGGCCAAGGCAGGCCGCCGATGAGCTGGCGCCATACGGCGGCGATAGGCGTGCTCGCGCTGGCCGCCGGCGTGGCCGGCCTCGTCGCCGGCAGCATCGTGACGGGCCGCGGCGCGCCGCGCGGCATCACGGATCTGCTGAGCAAAACGTCGGCGACGCGCTGGCTCGCCGAAGCCTGGATCGAAGCCGCACGGCCGGCCGGTCCTCCCGGCCTGCGAATTGCGGCCAAGGGCGATCCGGCGCCGGCGCTGCCCCTGCTCGACCGCGCCGGCAAGACGGCGAGCCTCGCGCAATGGCCCGATCGTCTCGTCGTGGTCAATTTCTGGGCGACCTGGTGCGCGCCCTGCCGCAAGGAAATGCCCGAGCTCGACCGCTTCCAGCAGAAACACGCGGCCAGCGGCGTGCAGGTCGTCGGCGTCGCGATCGACGGTCCCGGCGAAGTCGAAGCCTTCCTGCGCGACACGCCGGTCGGCTATCCGATCCTGCTCGCGACGAGCCCGTCGGCGAATCCGTCGCTGCCGTTCGGCAACACCTACGGCGCGTTGCCGTTCAGCGTGCTGCTAGGCCGCGACGGACGCATCCTCGACACGCGCCTCGGCGAAGTCAGCGAAGCCGTGCTCGAAGGCTGGATCGCGCCGCATCGCTGACGCGGCGCCGGGCCGTGCGCGCGGGTGCCGCGAGACTTTCGAGCCGCGTGGCTGCCGAAGACATCGCAAGACCGGCACGGCTGACCGAAGGCGCGGCCGCACCTGGCGGGAGTCGCGGCAACGCACCACCAGTTGAGCCTGCGGCAGACCATCGACGCGCATCAGTTCGAGATCACGCTGAGCGACGCACGCGTTATTCGATCCAGGCGCGGCCGGACCGGATCGCGGGCAACGTGACGGTTTCGCGCCGCGACGAATACAACGTCCGCGTTACCGACGGCATGCTCGAGGTGATCTGCGAAAGCGCGCGGCGCCGGCACAAGTGGGAGTCGGTCACGCAGCCGGTGCCGAGCCTGCACCGTCAGGCACCGGCCGAGCACGCCACGGCGCCGCATCGGCTTTCGCCCGCGCTTTCGACTCGAGGCGGCTGCGGATCGGCGGCTCCCGGACCTGCGATGCAGCTCCGTACTCACCGTCGCGATGATTCCGCGCGTTGCAGCGGGATGACCTCGCGGTCAAACATCGGCGAATATCGCCGAACTGGACAAGATCGGCGCTCAAGCGCAGACTTGCGCGCCCCAGCCGGCACCGCGTCGGCAGCGGAGTGCCGGCTTGGCCAGAATCCTGTTGCTGAATGGCCCGAATCTGAACCTGCTCGGCACGCGTGAGCCGGAGACCTACGGCCATGCGAGCCTGGATGACATCGTCGGCGATCTTGTCTCGATCGCGCAAGCTCGCGGCCACGAACTGCTGCACTTCCAGTCCAGCGCGGAGCATGCACTGATCGATCGCCTGCACGCGGCGCGCGCCGACGGCACGGCGTTCGTGCTGATCAATCCGGCCGCGTTCACGCATACGAGCATCGCTCTGCGCGATGCGCTGCTGGGAATCGCCCTGCCTTTCATCGAGCTGCATCTGTCGAACGTCCACGCCCGTGAACCGTTCCGGCAGCACTCGTATCTGTCCGACATCGCCGTCGGCGTCATCTGCGGATTCGGCGCCGACAGCTATCGGCTCGCGCTCGACGCCGCGCTGCGCCGGCTGGCCTGATGTCTTCCGTCCGTCACCGCCTTTGAGGACCCGTCCGTGGACCTGCGCAAAATCAAGAAGCTGATCGACATCCTGGAAGAGTCGAATCTGGCCGAGCTGGAAATCAAGGAGGGCGAGGAAGTCGTGCGCCTTAGCCGCATGCCCAAGGGCATGACCCTGCCGATGATGGCCGCCGCGCCGGTCGCGCCGGCACCGGTCACCCACGTGCACGTCGAGCAGCACCGCACGCCGCAGGCCGCCGGCAACGGCGCGCCGGGCGCCGCGCCCGAAACCCCGGGCACCGCCACGGGCAAGGCCCTGCCCGACGGCCACGTCGTGCGTTCGCCGATGGTCGGCACCTTCTACGCGTCGCCGAATCCGGAAGCGCCGCCGTTCGTCAAGCTCGGCCAGCAGGTCAAGCCCGGCGACACGCTCGGCATCATCGAAGCGATGAAGATGTTCAACCAGATCGAAGCCGACGTCGGCGGCACCGTGCTCGCGATCCTCGCGACCAGCGGCCGTCCGATCGAGTTCGACGAGCCGCTGTTCGTGATCGGCTAAGCGGGGACTGCCAATGCTCGATAAAGTCGTCATCGCCAACCGCGGCGAGATTGCGCTGCGCGTGCTGCGCGCCTGCCATACGCTGGGCATCAAGACCGTCGCCGTGCATTCCACGGTGGACCGCAATCTCAAGCACGTCGGCATGGCCGACGAATCGGTCTGCATAGGCCCGGCGCCGGCGGCCGAGTCGTATCTGAACGTGCCGGCCATCATCGCCGCGGCCGAGGTCACCGATGCCCAGGCCATCCATCCGGGCTACGGCTTCCTGTCGGAGAACGCCGACTTCGCCGAACGCTGCGAGAAGTCCGGCTTCATCTTCATCGGCCCGACCGCGAACGTGATCCGCCTGATGGGCGACAAGGTCGAGGCGATCAAGGCCATGAAGGCCGCCGGCGTGCCGTGCGTACCGGGTTCGGGCGGGCCGCTCGGCGAAGATCCGGTCGAAAACGGCCGCATCGCACGCGACATCGGCTACCCGATCATCGTCAAGGCTGCCGGCGGCGGCGGCGGCCGCGGCATGCGCGTCGTGCACACCGAGGCGCATCTGCACAACGCGATCTCCATGACCAAGTCGGAAGCCAAGGCGGCGTTCGGCAACGACATGGTCTACATGGAGAAATTCCTCGAGAACCCGCGCCACGTCGAGATCCAGGTACTGGCCGACGGCCAGGGCAACGCGATCCATCTCGGCGAGCGCGACTGCTCCATGCAGCGCCGCCATCAGAAGGTCGTCGAGGAAGCGCCGGCGCCGGGCATCACGCCCGAGCAGCGCGCCGAGATCGGCAAGGTCTGCGTCGAGGCCTGCCTGCGCATCGGCTATCGCGGCGCCGGCACGTTCGAGTTCCTCTACGAGAACGGCCGCTTCTACTTCATCGAGATGAACACGCGCATCCAGGTCGAGCACCCGGTGACCGAGCTGATCACCGGCATCGACCTCGTGCGCGAGCAGCTGCTGATCGCCGCCGGCGAGAAGCTGTCGATCCGCCAGGAAGACGTGACGTTCACCGGCCATGCGGTCGAGTGCCGCATCAACGCCGAGGATCCGGACACCTTCATGCCCTCGCCGGGCACGGTGAAGCGCTTCCTCGGCGCCGGCGGCCCCGGCGTGCGGCTCGACACGCACATCTACGACGGCTACCGGATCCCGCCGAACTACGACTCGATGATCGGCAAGCTCATAGTGCACGGCCGCGACCGCGCGACGGCGATCGCGCGCATGCGCCTGGCGCTGGCCGAGATGGTCATCGACGGCGTCAAGACCAACATTCCGCTGCAGCAGCGCATCATGAGCGACGTGGGCTTCCAGGCCGGCGGCCAGAACATCCACTACCTCGAGAGGCGCATCGCCGAGCAGAAGGAGAAAGGCATTGCGCTGGTCTGATCCGCGAACCGCCGCGGCGGCCACGCTCGGCCTGATGCTCGTGGGCTGCGCCGCCGCGCCGCAGCGCAAGGCCGCGCCCGCGGAGCCAACGCATCCGGCGGCCGAAGCCCAGCTCGTGCCGCCGGCCGCCGGCAACGGCGCGCTGCCGGAGCTGCCGCCCGACGCGCTGTTGATCCTGGTCGACGCCAAGGGCGTCTACACGGTGCAGGACACCGCGACGTCCTGCCAGGGGCTGCCCGAACTGCTCGCGCACTACCGCCAGACCAACCTCGTGGTCGCCGGCGGTCCCGGCGCCGGTCTCAACGTCGCCGACGCGATCTGCGTGGGCCTCGCGGCGCGGCAACGCGGCGGCAAGGCCTATTTCGTGCATCCCGAAGGCTTGCGCAGCATCGACATCCAAGACTGAGCCGCCTGCCTTATGGCCTGGATAGAACTCTCGCTGACGATCCACTCCAACGAACAGGAGCGCATCGAGCTCGCGCTCGAAGACCTCGGCGCGCTGTCGGTGACCCTGCTCGACGCCGAGGATCATCCGATCTTCGAACCGGCGCCCGGCGAAACGCCGGTGTGGCCGACGATCAAGCTCGCCGCGCTGTTCGACGTCGCCGTCGACCGCGCCGGCCTGGTGCATGCATTGACCGACCTCGTGCCCGAGATCGCGCCGGACCAGCTCGAATTCCGCGACGTGCCCGACGCCGACTGGGTGCGCGCGTGGATGGACACCTTCCAGCCCATGCAATTCGGCCGGCGTCTCTGGATCTATCCCTGGAACATCGAGCCGCCGGCCGACGCGACCGGCGACGTCATCGTGCGCCTCGACCCGGGCCTGGCCTTCGGCACCGGCACGCATCCGACCACGGCGCTGTGCCTGGAATGGCTGGACGGCCTCGACCTGCGCGGCAAGACCCTGCTCGACTACGGCTGCGGCTCGGGCGTGCTTGCGATCGCCGCGCTCAAGCTCGGCGCGTCGGCGGTCATCGGCGTCGACCTCGACCCGCAAGCACTGGAGGCCAGCCGCGACAACGCCGAGCGCAACGGCGTCGCCGACGGCCTCAGCCTGTACCTGCCGCAGGAATACGCGAACGCGCCGCAGGATCTGCTCGTCGCGAACATCCTGGCCGGTCCGCTGGCCGAGCTGGCGCCGCTGTTCGCCCAGGCCTGCAAGCCCGGCGCGCCGTTCGCGCTGTCGGGCATACTCGCCGGCCAGCACGAGGAACTGCTCGCACGCTACGGCGAATGGTTCGAGGCCATGGAAGTCGCGCAGCGCGAGGACTGGGTACGCATCAGCGGCCGGCGCCGCTGAGTCGCGGCCCACACTCGACGAACCGCGCCGCCGTCGCCGCCGCGCCGGCTTGAAACCGCGCGCGCCGCGGTCCAAGCTCGCCCCGCGCTCCCGCCACCGTCGCCTCGCTTTCCGCCATGTACACGCAATGCCCCGAATGCGCGACCGTCTACAGAGCCGATGCGGCGACGGTCGCGCGCGGACACGGCATGGTGCGCTGCAGCCATTGTGATGCGCTGTTCGACGCGCTGCTGACCCTGGCCGAACAGCTGCCGCCCGAGCCGTTCGACCGCCTCGCCGTGCATGCGCCGGATCCCGAACCGCCGCGCCTCGGCGTACCCGTGTACCGGCCCAACACCCAGGCCGTCAGTTTCACGTTCGACCCCGACGAGCGCCAGCGCACGCGCGAACCGCGCCGGCACGCGACGCCGGCGTTCGCGCGGCACACGCAGCGCCGGGCCGGCCGGCGCTGGCCCTGGGTCGTCGGCACGGTGCTGCTGTCGCTGAGCCTGGCCGGCCAGCTCGCCTATGCGGAACGCGACCAGCTGCTCGACAACGACCTCGCGCGGCCCTGGCTCGACCGCGGCTGCGCGCTGCTGTCCTGCACCTTGCCGCTGCGCCATGCGAGCCAGCAGCTGGAGCTGCTGTCGCGCGACATCCGTCCGCATCCGTCGGTTCCGGGCGCACTGATCGTTTCGGCCACGGTGCGCAACGCGGCGACGTTCGCACAGGCGTATCCGGTCGTCGAGATCACCTTGTCCGACCTCGACGAGAACCGCGTCGCGATGCGCCGCTTCCAGCCGCGCGACTATCTCGGCGACGCGCGCGCGATCGATCGCGGACTCGCCGCGGGCGCGAGCACCGCGCTCGTGTTCGAGGTCCGCGATCCCGGCAAGAACGCTGTCGCGTTCGAATTCAAGTTCCTCTGAGCAGAATGCCGCAGCGCAACGCCGCGGCGCTGAGAGATGTTTGCATCTTGCGACACTTGGCACTTACCAACGCGCTGCCGGCGCGCTAACATCCCCGCCCCGTCGGCACTCGCATCCGGCGGTCATGGAAGAACAGACCAGGTTGCTCGCCGCCGTGAATGCCGTTTCCCTACTGCGTCCCGAACAGGGGCCTGACGCCGCCGTGTCCCAGCCCGCCCTGCGTGAGTGCGTGGCGCGCGCCGTGCGCCGCTATCTCGTCGACCTCGACACCCAGCAGGCCGAAGGTCTGTTCGACTTCGTGATGCAGGAAGTCGAGGCACCGATGCTGCGCGAAGTCATGTCGTGGTACGGCGGCAATCAGAGCAAGGCGGCGCTCGCGCTCGGCATCAATCGCGCCACCCTGCGCAAGAAGCTGTCGCAGCACGGACTGCTCTGAGGAATTGCAGGCAGCGCAAGCGCGCCTGGCCGCGAACGCGCCGCGCCGGCCACAGCGACCGGCTATAATCCGCGGCCTCTTCGCTACCGGCGATACCAGCTCATGTTCGACGCCACGCTAGTGCCGGTGCGCCGCGCACTCATCAGCGTTTCCGACAAGACCGGCCTGCTCGACCTGGCCCGCGGCCTCGACGCCCTCGGCGTCAGTCTGCTGTCCACCGGCGGCACCGCGCGCAGCCTGCGCGACGCCGGACTGCCCGTCACCGACGTCAGCAACGTGACCGGTTTTCCGGAAATCATGGACGGCCGCGTCAAGACCCTGCATCCGAAGATCCACGGCGGCCTGCTCGGCCGCCGCGGCATCGACGACGCCGTCATGGCGCAGCACGGCATCGCGCCGATCGACTTGCTCGTCGTCAATCTCTATCCGTTCGAGAAGGCGACCGCGCGGCCCGACTGCACGCTCGACGAAGCGATCGAGAACATCGACATCGGCGGCCCGGCCATGCTGCGCGCCGCGGCCAAGAATCACGAGCACGTCGTCGTGCTGACCGATCCGGCCGACTACGCCGAGCTGCTGCAGGCGCTGCATGCGGCGCAGGGCACGACGATGGAGCTGCGCCGCCGCCTCGCCGCGAAGACCTTCGCGCACACCGCGCGCTACGACGGCCTGATCGCGAACTGGTTCGGCGTGCGCACCGGCGAGCGCGAGGACAACTATCCGCCGAGCCTGCACCTGAACTACCGTCGCGCGCAGACCCTGCGCTACGGCGAGAATCCGCACCAGTCCGCCGCGCTCTACGTCGAGAGCGACCCGCCCGCCGGCATCGTCGCGACCGCGCGCGTGCTCGCCGGCAAGGAACTGTCGTTCAACAACATCGCCGATGCGGATTCTGCGCTCGAATGCGTCAAGGCCTTCGGCAGCGCGCCGGCCTGCGTCATCGTCAAGCACGCCAATCCCTGCGGCGTCGCCCTCGGCGACACGCCGATGCTCGCCTACGAGCGCGCCTACGCCTGCGATCCGACCTCGGCGTTCGGCGGCATCATCGCGCTGAACCGTTCGCTCGACGTGGTCACGGCGCGCACGATCCTCGACCGCCAGTTCGTCGAAGTCGTCATCGCGCCGGAAGTCGACGAAGCTGCGCTGGCCGTGTTCGCCAAGAAGCCGAACGTGCGCATCCTCGCGACCGGCCACTGGCCCGAGCAGGCCGCGCACACGAACGATCTCAAGCGCATCGCCGGCGGCCTGCTGATGCAGGACGCCGACCGCGACACCCTGCTGCTGTCGGACCTGCAGGTCGTGACCAAGCGCGTGCCGAACGCGGAGGAACTGCGCGACCTGCTGTTCGCCTGGCACGTCGCCATGTACGTGAAGTCGAACGCGATCGTCTACGCCAAGGGCGGACAGACCATCGGCATCGGCGCCGGCCAGATGAGCCGCGTGATCAGCGCGCGCATCGCCGCGATGAAGGCCGAGGAAGCCGGCCTCGACGTGCGCGACAGCGTCATGGCCTCGGATGCGTTCTTCCCGTTCCGCGACGGCATCGACGCGGCGGCCAAGGCCGGCATCCGCGCCGTGATCCAGCCGGGCGGCTCGCTGCGCGACGACGAAGTCATCGCCGCGGCCGACGAGAATGACATGGCCATGGTGTTCACCGGCGTGCGTCACTTCCGCCACTGAACGCTGCGGCCGGCGCACCAGGCGCCGGCCGCAGCTCTCGCCGACGTCTCAGGACGTCAGTTCCATTCGTAGAGCTTGTAGTAGACCGGCGCGACCGGGCCGTCCTTGGGGTTGGCCTCGAGACGGCCGTCGCCGTCGGTGTCGATGTAGGTCTTGGTGATGCCGCCCTTGCCGGTGATGCGGATCATCGTCACGCGGCCGCTGTTGCGGTATTCCTCGATCGTGTCTTCGCCCTGCTTGCGGACCGACACGTCGGGCTTGTCGGCCGCGCGCGCGTCAGCCTTGGCCTTGTCGAGATCGCTGGGCGGAACCGCCTTGACGCCGGGGTCGTTCATCGCCGGCGGCGGCGCGTCGGTCAGGTCGGCGCGCTGCACGGGTTTTTCGGCGATCGGTTTCTGATCGGCCGCCTGCACCGTCGCGAAGGCGGCGAGCAGCAGGACGGCAAGCATCGGATTGCGCTTCATGAGGGACTCCAGGGCTGGTATCGACCGGCCTGAGCATCGCTGCAACCGTAACGGGCCGGAATGTCCGCAGAATAGCAAACGGGCCTGAACGGGCCGCTGCGCGCGACGTGAACGAAATGTCGCGGCAGCAGCGGCGGGCCGTCGCCGGCCCGCCGCGTTCCAGGCACGGCGATCGTCCGGCGGTCCGGGTGAAGCCATGGCGAAACATCGCCGCGGCCGATTTCCCGCGCCGGTCCGCGAACGCCGATCCGCGGTCCGTCGGTTTCTTGAAAGCCCCGCGGCGCTGCGCCAAGCTCGCCGTCCGCAAGGAGACTGCCTCATGCCGACCCTGGTGCTGATCGACGGATCCAGCTATCTCTACCGCGCGTTCCATGCGCTGCCGCCGCTGAGCAACGCTGCCGGCGAGCCGACCGGCGCGCTGTTCGGCGTGGTCAACATGCTGCGCTCGACATTGAAGTCGAAGCCGGACTACGCCGCGTTCGTCTGCGACGCATCGGGACCGACGTTCCGCGACGAACTCTATCCGGCCTACAAGGCCAACCGCCCGCCGATGCCCGACGAGCTGCGCGCGCAGATCGAGCCCATGTGCCGCATCGTCGACGCGCTGGGCTTTCCAATACTGCGCGAAGCCGGCGTCGAAGCCGACGACGTGATAGGCACCTTGGCGCTGCAGGCCGCGGCCCAGGGCATCGACGTCGTCGTCTCCACGAGCGACAAGGACATGGCCCAGCTCGTCGGTCCGCACGTGACCCTGAGCAACAGCATGACGAACACCACCTTGAATCCGGCCGGCGTGTTCGAGAAGTTCGGTGTGCATCCGCAGCAGATCGTCGATTTCCTGACCCTGATGGGCGACAGCGTCGACAATATTCCCGGCGTCGACAAATGCGGTCCCAAGACGGCGGCGAAGTGGCTGGCCGAATACCAGACCCTCGACAACCTCGTCGCGAACGCGGCGAAGATCGGCGGCAAAATCGGCGAGAACCTGCGCGCGGCGCTGCCTCAGCTGCCGCTGTCGCGCCAGCTCGCGACGATCAAGACCGACGTCGCGCTCGCACAGACGGCGACCGAACTCAAGCTGCGCGAGCGCGACGTCGACACCCTGCGCACCCTGTACACGCGCTATGGCTTCAACGCGGCGCTGAAGGATCTCGACGGTGCCGCCGGCAACGGTGAGGAACTGCGCGGTGCCGACGTGCCGGCGCAGTACCGCAAGCAGGCCGCCGTCGGCGACACCGCACTCGACCCGGCGCTGGCCGCGCCCGGCAGCTACGAGTGCGTCACCGGTGCGGCGCAGCTCGAAGTCTGGCTGCAGCGGCTCCGCGACGCGGACCTCATCGCGTTCGATACCGAGACCACGGCGCTGGATCCGATGCAGGCGGAGATCGTCGGCCTGTCGTTCGCCGTGCGCAGCGGCGAGGCCGCCTACGTGCCGCTCGCGCACGACTATCCGGGCGCGCCGACGCAGCTCGGCCGCGACGACGTGCTCGCCGCGCTCAAGCCGCTGCTCGAGGACGAGAACAAGGCCAAGCTCGGCCAGCACGCCAAGTACGACATCAACGTGCTGTCGCGCTACGGCATCCGGGTGCGCGGCGTGAAGTACGACTCCATGCTCGAGTCCTATGTCTGGAACTCCACGGCAACGCGCCACGACATGGATTCGCTGGCCAAGCGCTATCTCGGCTACACGCCGATTCCGTACGAGAGCGTCGCCGGCAAGGGCGCCAAGCAGATCCCGTTCGGCCAGGTCGCGCTCGACCAGGCCACCTGCTATGCCGCCGAAGATGCCGACGTCACCCTGCGCCTGCACCAGGTGCTCTGGGGCAAGCTGCAGGGCGAGCCCAGGCTGCGGGAGGTCTATGAACGCATCGAGGCGCCGCTGATTCCGGTGCTCGCACGCATGGAGCAGCGCGGCGTGCTCGTCGACATCCAGGCGCTGCGGCTGCAGAGCAACGATCTCGCCAGGCGCATGCACGAGATCCAGCAGCATGCCTACACGATCGCCGGACGCAGCTTCAGCCTCGATTCGCCGAAGCAGCTGCAGGCCATTCTGTTCGACGAGCTCAAGCTGCCGGCTCTCGTCAAGACGCCCACGGGCCAGCCCTCGACGAACGAGGAAGCGCTCGAAGCCGTCGCCGACCAGCACGAGCTGCCGCGACTGATCCTCGACTACCGCGGTCTCGCCAAGCTGCGTTCGACCTATACCGACAAGCTCGCCGACAACGTGAACCCGCGCACCGGCCGCGTGCATACGAGCTACGGCCAGGCCATCGCGGCGACGGGCCGGCTGTCCTCGTCGGATCCCAACCTGCAGAACATCCCGATCCGCACCGAGGAAGGCCGCCGCATCCGCCAGGCCTTCGTCGCGCCGGCGGGCTTCCGCATCCTCGCCGCCGACTATTCGCAGATCGAGCTGCGCATCATGGCGCACCTGTCCGGCGACGCCGGCCTGCTCAGCGCCTTCGTCGGCGGCCAGGACGTGCACCGCGCGACGGCCGCCGAAGTGTTCGGCCTGCCGCCGGACCAGGTCGACGCGAACCAGCGCCGCGCGGCCAAGGCGATCAACTTCGGCCTGATGTACGGCATGGGCGCGTTCGGTCTCGCGCGCCAGCTCGGCATCGGCCGCAACGAGGCCAACGACTACATCGCGCGTTATTTCGCGCGCTATCCGGGCGTGCGCCAATTCATGGACGACATCCGCGAACAGGCCCATCGCGACGGCTACGTGGAAACCGTGTTCGGCCGGCGCCTCTACCTCGACGACATCCGCGCACGCAATCCGAACCTGCGCGCCGGCGCCGAGCGCGCCGCGATCAACGCGCCGATGCAGGGCACGGCAGCCGACATCATCAAGCGCGCGATGATCTCGGTCGACGGCTGGCTCGGCGAACGCGACGACGCGCGCATGCTCATGCAGGTGCACGACGAACTCGTACTGGAGGTGCGGGAGGACGCCGTGGCCGAGATCAGCGAAGGCCTGCGCAGCCGCATGAGCGCGGCCGCAGAACTCGCCGTGCCGCTGGTCGTCGATATCGGCGTCGGGGCGAACTGGGACGAGGCGCACTGAGTTTCTCAGCGCAAGCCATTGATTCAAAACCCGATGAACGGTTTCTGAATCGAACTGGGCGAGCCTGCGAACCTTTTCCCCGGCTTACCGTCTTAAGCCACAGGTGCACGCAACGGCACCTGGTTCATTCCCCTCCCTGGATGAACCTCGGAGTCAGGTTCCTCCCCAGACCTGGCTTCGCACCCCAGACCTCGAAGGTCCTCCCCTGACCTTCGGGGTCTCTTTATTTGGGGCGCCACCAGATTCGACACGCAGGCTTCTATGCCCTGCTGCTTGTCCCCTCAACCCCGCCAAACGCCGCGCGTTTGGCCGCCCCCTTTACTAAAGGGGGCTCCGGAAAAGCAAAGCGAGCAGAGCGGATTTCCACGGGATCAAGCGTGAGGACGCGAAGCACCGCGTTGCTCAGCTGAGGTAACCGCCGTCGGCGGCGAAGCTGGCGCCGGTGACGTAGCTCGCGGCCGGCGAGCAGAGGAACAGGATCAGTGGCGCGATTTCCTCGGGCTCGGCGGCGCGCCCCATCGGGATCATGCGCAGCAGCGGCTTGAGGATGTCGGGGTTCTGGGTCAGTGCGCTCGCGAACTTGGTGTCGGTCAGGCCCGGCAGCACGGCGTTGACGCGGATGGCCAGCGGTGCGAGCTCGCGCGCCCAGGCTTCGGTCATCGACAGGATCGCGGCCTTGGAGAACGAATACACGCCCTGCCCCGGCGCCGCCCGGCGGCCGTTGACCGAGGCGACGTTGACGATCGCGCCGCCGCGTCCGCGCATGCGCCGCGCGGCCTGCTGGGTCACGTAGAAGTAGCCGCGGATGTTCACGTCGACGGTCTTGTCGTAGGCCGACAGCGGCATGTCGAGCATGGGACCGAAATATGGATTCGCCGCGGCATTGTTGACGAGCAGGTCCAACGCCGTTCCCTGTGCGTCGAGTTCGGCGAACAGCGCGTCGATCGCAGCGATCTCGCCGATGTGCGCGGCGAGCGCGCGCGCCTTGCCGCCGGCGGCGGTGATCGCGGCGACGACCTCCTCGCAGGCCTCGCGGCGCCGGCTCGACACGATGACCTCGGCGCCGTGGCGCGCGAGCAGCTGCGCCGTCGCGGCACCGATGCCGCGGCTCGCGCCGGTGACCAGCGCCGTCTTGCCGGAAAGATCGAACAGAATTTCGGACATTGGAACTCCTGCGCTGGCGCCGCTGCGGCGGACCGGAAAAACAAGCATAAGCGCAACGCCGGATGCCGGTAACGCAAATTCCGCGGCGCGCCCTGCGCCGTTGCGGCCGCGCCTCTGGCAGAGTAGCCGCTCCGGAACGAGGGGCGGACATGAGCGCGAAACGGGTACTCATCACAGGCGGCGGCAGCGGTCTCGGACGCGCGATCGCGCTGCGCTACGCGCAGGCCGGCTGGCGCGTCGGCCTGGCCGACATCGCGCCCGAACGCGCCGAGCAGGTCGCCGCCGAAGTGCGCGCGCGCGGCGCCGAAGCGCAGGCCTTCGCCGTCGACGTGGCCAGCGACGCGAGCATGCAGGCACTGCACCGGGACGTCATCGCACGCTGGGGCGGCGTCGATCACCTGTACAACAATGCCGGCGTGTCGTCGGCCGGCAATCTGCTGCAAACCTCGCTGGACGACTGGCGCTGGATGCTCGAGATCAACCTCATGAGCGTCGTGCGCGGCTGCCAGGCCTTCGTGCCGGGCATGCTCGAACAGGGCGGCGGCCACGTCGTCAACACAGCCTCGTTCGCCGGCCTCGCCGGCGCCGGCGGACTCAGTTCGTATTCGGTGGCCAAGGCCGCCGTCGTGACCTTGTCGGAAACCCTGCGCGCCGAGCTCGCGCTGGCCGACAGCGCCGTGCGCGTGTCGGTGGTCTGCCCGTCATTCTTCCGCACCAATCTGCTGGAAAATTTCCGCGGTCCGCAGCGTTCGCGCGAGACGGCGCAGAAACTCATGGAGAAAGCCGCCGAGACGGCCGACGACATCGCCGCGCGCGTCGTCGACGCCGTGATGACCGGCCGGTTCCTGATCATCCCGACGGCGCCGGAGCGCCTGCGCTGGCGGCTCAAGCGCTTCCTGCCCGAATTCTATTTCCGCAAGCTCGTGGCTGCGCTGCGCGCGGCGGGGCGCACATGAGCGGCTTCCTGATCTACGGCGCGAACGGCTATACCGGTCGGCTCATCGTCGCCGAGGCGCTGCGCCGGAACCTCGCCCCCGTGCTGGCCGGCCGCAACCGCGAGGCGCTGGCCGCGATGGGCGCGGAGTTCGGCCTGAGCTGGCGCGCTTTCGACCTGACCGACGCGGCCGCGCTGCGGCGCGAGTTCGACGGCCAGCCGCTCGTGCTCAACTGCGCCGGCCCGTTCAGCCAGACGGCCCGGCCCGTGCTCGACGCCTGCCTCGCCACGCGCGCGCATTACCTCGACATCACCGGCGAGATCGACGTGTTCGCGCTGTGCCATCGCGCGCACGAAGAGGCCGTCGCGCGCGGCATCGTCGTCGCGCCGGGCACGGGTTTCGACGTCGTGCCGACCGACTGCGTCGCCGCGCTGCTCAAGCAGCGCCTGCCCGACGCGACGCACCTGGTTCTCGCGTTCGAGGCCGGCGGCGGCCCGAGCCCGGGCACGGCCAAGACCAGCGTCGAAGGGCTGGCCAAGGGCGGCCGGGCGCGGATCGACGGCAAGCTCGTCGAGGTGCCGCTGGCCTGGAAGTCGCGGAGCTTCCTGCGCGACGGCCAGGCGCGCAGCGCGATGACGATTCCGTGGGGCGACGTATACACGGCGTACATTTCCACCGGCATTCCGAACATCGAGACCTACATGACGGTGTCGCCGGCGACGATAGCCCGGGTGCGCCGGCTGCGCCTGATCCGGCCGCTGCTCGGGCTCGCGCCGGTGCAGGCCTGGCTCAAGCGCCGCGCGGCCGCGACGCCGGGTCCCGATGCCGGACGCCGCGAACGCAGCGACTGCCGCGTCTGGGGCGAGGCGCACAACGCGGCCGGCGCCGAGGCGAAACTGCAGCTCGCCGCGCCGAACGGCTATGCGCTGACCGCGACCGCGTCGGTCGGCATGGTGTGCCGCGTGCTGTCCGGCGGTCCGGCCGCCACCGGCTTCCATACGCCGTCGCAGCTCATGGGCGCCGACTACGTGCTCGGACTGCCCGGCGTGCGCCTGATCGACGGCTGAGCCGTATGCCGTGCCGGCCGCGCATTGAAAAATCGCGCGGCCGTCGCCAGAAACACAGGCCGCCCCTGTCGGCCCGGCCGTGTCCGGCCTTCGCACGGACGACACAGTCGTGCGGCTAGACTCGCGCGCCGATTTTTTTCGCAATCGATCGACCCATGAACGCTCAGAAGAACCACCTCGGGCCGCTGCCGGCCCTGATCTTTTCCTCGCGCTGGCTGCAGCTGCCGCTGTATCTCGGCCTGATCGTCGCCCAGGGCCTCTACGTCGTGCAGTTCCTGCGCGAGCTCTGGCACCTGCTGCACACGGTGTTGCTGCACGGCGGCGTGTCCGAAGCCGCAGCGGCGGCCGGACAGAGCGCCGAGACCGCGATCATGCTGACCGTGCTCGGCCTCATCGACGTGGTGATGATCTCCAACCTGCTCGTCATGGTCATCGTCGGCGGCTACGAGACCTTCGTCTCGCGCCTGCGCCTCGAAGGCCATCCGGACCAGCCGGAATGGCTGTCCCACGTCAATGCGGCCGTGCTGAAGGTCAAGCTCGCGACGGCGATCATCGGCATCTCGTCGATCCACTTGCTCGCGACCTTCATCAAGGCACACGAGCTCGACACCAAGACCATGCTCTGGCAGACCCTGCTGCACCTGACCTTCGTCGTGTCGGCCGTCGCGATCGCGGCGATCGACCGGATCATGTCGCCGCCGAAGCACGCGGATCACTGAGACGAAGCCCGCTCCGTCGGCGGCGGCGCACGCCGCCGCACGATCGCGTCGCGGATCGCCGCATCGGGCGCGTCGTCGGCCAGCTGCAGCGCGTCGCCGTCGCGCTGCAGACCGAGCCGCGCATATAGAGCGTCGAGTGGCGGAAACCCGCGCCGCGCGGCGAATGCGCGGTACTCGCGGCGCAACACGTCGCTACCGACCAGCGCATCGAGCTTGGCGACGAATTCCTCGGCGCCCCATTCGCGCTTGCGCTCCAGGCAGCAGGCATGGAAGCGCTGCAGCGCCGTGTCGATGCCGATGCGGCCGCCGCTGCGCTTGCGCAACTCGACGTCGGCCGTGAGCCAGAACGCCGCGCCGGACCAGTACACCGCGTAGTACGCGCGGCGCGCATGCATGGCCTGGCTGAGTTCGGCCAGGCTCCGGCTGTCGTCGGCCGTGCGGAGGCCGCGGCCGAAGCCGGCGTCGAGTTCGCTCCAGGCCTGCTGCGGCGTCAGCGCGCCGCTGCGCGCGCGCAGCACGTACTGCCAGTAGCTCGCGAGGCCTTCGGCCAGCCAGGCGCCGTCGTCGCCGAGATACGGATGCGCCCAATGCGAGAACTCGTGCACGGCGGTCCAGTCCGCGTCGAGCGCCGCGGCGCTCGCGTTCGCGTCGACCTGGATGTGCACGGCATTGCCCTGGCCGCGCAGGGACTGGCCGAAGCCGACCGCGGGTCCGCGGCGACCGCCGGCGAACAGCACGACCTGCACCTGCGGCAACGGCAGATCGCCGTAGCCGGTCGCCGCCGCGGCCAGCGCGCGTTCGACCCAGCCGCGCAAGGTCGCGCGCTGCCCGGCCGTCGTCGTGCCGAGTATCGTCAGCCGCGCGAGCGAGTCGCCGACGCGCAGGCGCGTTTCCTCGAAGCGGCCGACCGCGATCATCGCCGACCAGCCGAACGGCGTGGCCGGAATCGTGTAGCGCGTCGCCGCGCCGTCGCGGGCGAGCTCCTGCCACGGCGGCGCGAACGCCTGGTCCGGCGGCATCGTCACGACGGCCTCGCCGCCGGCCGTCGTCGCGTCCTGCAGCAGCCACGCCTGCGGCGCGACCAGCAGGACCTCCCCGACGCGGCTGCCGACCTCGCGATCGCGGCCCTGCACGACGGCGCCGAGCTTCGCCACGTACGTCAGGCATTCGCCCGCACGCCAGTCCGCCGCGCGCCAGCGCGCTTCGCCGGAGGGCCGCAGCTCGCCGCGTTCGCGACGCAAATCCTCGACGTAGTCGGCGCCGCCGCGCTGCAGGCGGAATTCGCGCACGGCCGCGGCGGCATCGATGCAGAGCCGCACGCGCATGCGCTCGGCGACGGGCTCGTAGCCGAGCTCGTAGCGCGCGCCGGCGGCCGCAGCGGCGGCAAACAGGGCGAGCCCGGCCGCGATCAAGCCGCGCAGCCCAGGTAAAATCGCCGCATGGACGTTTCTCATCTGCTCGGTCACCTCAATCCTGCGCAACGCGAAGCGGTCTCGGCGCCGCCCGGACACTACCTGGTACTGGCCGGCGCCGGCTCCGGCAAGACCCGCGTGCTGATCCACCGCATCGCCTGGCTGCTCGAAGTCGAGCGCGCGTCACCCTATTCCATATTGGCGGTCACCTTCACGAACAAGGCCGCCGGCGAAATGCGCGGCCGCTGCGAAGGCCTGATCGAACACGGCACGCGCGGGCTGTCGATCGGCACGTTCCACGGCATCGCCCATCGCCTGCTGCGCCGCCACTGGCGCGAGGCGCGCCTGCCGGAGACCTTCCAGATCCTCGACGCCGACGACCAGCAGCGCCTGGTCAAACGCGTGATCCAGGGCCTCGACCTCGACGAAGCGCGCTGGCCGGCGCGCCAGGCAACCTGGTTCATCAACAGCTGCAAGGACGAAGGCAAGCGCCCCGATTCCATCGAGCACGGCGACAACTCGACGACGCGCACCTTGCTCGAAATCTACTCCGCCTACGAGGCGCAATGCCGGCGCGCCGGCCTCGTCGATTTCGCCGAGCTGCTGCTGCGCTCGCATGAACTCTGGCTCGAGGACGCCGCGCTGCTCGCGCACTACCAGGAGCGCTGGCAGCACCTGCTGATCGACGAGTTCCAGGACACGAACAGCCTGCAGTACGCCTGGGTGCGCGTGCTCGCGGGCAACCGCGGCAAGGTCTTCGTCGTCGGCGACGACGACCAGGCGATCTACGGCTGGCGCGGCGCGCGCGTGGAAAACGTGCAGCAGTTCCTGCGCGACTACCCGAGCGCGAAGACCATACGCCTGGAGCAGAACTATCGCTCGACCGCGACCATCCTCAAGGCCGCCAACGCGGTCATCGCGAACAATCCGGGCCGTCTCGGCAAGCAGCTGTGGACGTCCGGCGACAGCGGCAACCCGATCGAGCTCTATGCGGCCTACAACGAGCAGGACGAGGCGCGCTACGTCGTCGAGCGCATCCGCGAATACCTCAACGGCGACGGCGCCGCGTCCGACGTCGCCGTGCTGTACCGATCCAACGCGCAGTCGCGCGTGTTCGAAGAACAGCTCAACCAGCACCGCATCCTCTATCGCGTCTACGGCGGCCAGCGCTTCTTCGACCGTGCCGAGATCAAGGACGCGCTCGCGTATCTGCGCCTGATCGCGAACCGCCACGACGACGCGGCATTTGAACGTACGGTCAACACGCCGCCGCGCGGCATCGGCGAGCGCACGCTCGAGCTCGTGCGCCAGTACGCGCGGCGCGACGCGAGTTCGCTCTGGGAAGCCGCGCTCGGCCTGGTCGCCGGCAGCGAGCTCGCGCCGCGCAGCCGCGGCGCATTGCGCGGCTACGTCGAGCTCATCGAAAAAATCGCCCAGGAAATCCTCGGCAAGGCCGAGCCCGAAAGCGAGGCGCCGGCCGGCCTGTTCGCCGATCAGACCGACGCGCTCGACGGGATCGAGATCGGCCTGACCCTGGCCGAGCAGATGGAAACCGTGATCGCGCGCAGCGGCCTGCGCGACTACTACGAAAAGGATTCGCGCGGCAGCGCCGAGGCGCGCGTGGAAAACCTCGACGAACTCGTCAACGTCGCCGGCCGCTTCCAGCTCTCGGCCGAAGACGAGGAAGCCGGCTTGTCCGAGCTCGGCGCGTTCCTCGCGACCGCCGCGCTCGAAGCCGGCGAAGGCCAGGGCGAGCCCGGCCAGGACTGCGTGCAGCTCATGACCCTGCACACGGCCAAAGGCCTGGAGTTTCCGCTCGTGTTCCTGGTCGGCCTCGAGGACGGCCTGTTCCCGAGCCAGAAGTCGCTCGACGAACCGGGCCGGCTCGAGGAAGAGCGCCGCCTGGCCTATGTCGGCATCACGCGCGCGCGCGAACGCCTGACCCTGAGCTACGCCGAGCAGCGCCGCCTGCACGGCATGGAGACCTACGGCCGGCCGTCGCGCTTCCTCAACGAGATTCCGCGCGACCTGTTGCACGAAGTGCGTCCGCGCGTGCAGGTCAGCCGTCCTGCGTACAACAGCCGCTATCACCACGCCGTGCTCGACGAAGCGCCCAGTTTCAAACTCGGCCAGCGCGTCATGCATGCGAGCTTCGGCGGCGGCGTGGTCACCGACTACGAAGGCGTCGGCGAACACACGCGCGTGCAGGTCAACTTCGAGAACGCCGGCTCGAAGTGGCTCGTGCTGGCTTACGCGAACCTGCAGCCGGCCTGAGCACGTCGGTCATCGTCGTCGGTTGCGGTGAGCGCGGCGAACCGCAAGCGGCGGCTCACGTCTGCGCGAGATCGGGAAAGCGCAGCGTGGTATCGGGTAGCGGCAGATGGCGCACGAACAGCGGCGAGCCGGCACAGGCACCGGCGTCGCGCGCATCCGGCCACCAGCGGTACGGCCGGAAGCCGAACTCGATCCGGGCGACAGGCGAATCGACGACGGCCGCCAGCGCCGCGGCCAGGTCGAACGGCCGCCGCGCGATCAGGTCGTGCAGGATCAACGTGTCGCCGTCGCGCTCCACCGCGGCCACGGCATTGCCGTCGTCGAGCCAGCGCGCGTCGATCGCGCGATAGGTCAGGTGCCAGAGCAGGGTCGAGTAGTAGTCGCGCGCGCCGAATGCGGCGTCGTTGACGATCGCCTCGGCGCAGAGCGCGGCCAGCCCCGCGCGCGCGGCAACGTCGGCGACGTCGCAATGGCGTGCCGGCGCGGCCGCAGGCTGCAGCGCGGCGTCAGCGACGAAACGTCTCTGCACGGCGGCGCGGAAACCGAAGCGCGGATAGAAATCGAGCACGCGCTCGTTGGCGAACAGCAGCACCGGCGCCGCGCCGAGTTCGGCCAGCACGGCCTCGAGCAGCGCGCGCGAATGGCCGCGGCCGCGACGTTCCGGGTGCGTCGCGACGGCGCCGAGCTGATACCCCTCGCGCGGCAGGCCGTCGAGCACCAGGCGCATGCGCGTGACGCCGACGCTCGCGACGATGTCCGCGTCGTCTTCGAGCAGCCAGGCCGTGTAGTCCTCGTTCCAGCCGCCGCGAGCTTCCCAGCGCCGGAAATCGACGCTGCGGAACGTCAGCGGCACGAAGGCATGGAAGCGCTCATGCGCCGCACGGTCGGCGGCGCGCAGGGTCAGCAGTCGGGTCGCCATCGCAGAAGCACGTGCAGGTGCCGACACCGTCCTGCGGCATCGGCAGTGACTTTTCTATCGGGAAACGGCGCGTCAGGTCGGACGGCGGCGCGTGCTGCGGCGTTGACCGCCGGCGCCGCGGCCTGTCGCTGCCGTGGCATTGCCGGCGACCGGCTTCTTCGCGCCACCGGCTTTCTTCGCGGCGCGCGGCGGTGTCGGGACGGGTGCGTCGGCCGGCGCATAGTCGCCTATCGTCGATTTGAGCGGGCAGACGGCGAAGACCGGACACTTGCGACAGCCGATCGCCAGCGCGACAGGACACAGGACCATGGGGGTGCTTCCAGACGTGGCACCGGGACGCGCCCGGATCGCTGCGTGTCGGTTCGTCGCGTCGCCGGCGCGGCGGTGTCCGCCGGTCGGCACCCGCATCGTCGCGACGAGCCGGGGCGCCGCCACGATAGCGCGTATCCGCGCATGAAAAAACCGCCCTCGCGGGCGGCTTTTTCGGGCTCGCCGCGAGCGGCGGTTCGTCAGCCGCGGCCGCCGCGGGCGCGGAACTCGCCGAGCGCCTGGGCGATGTCGTCGGCCATCGGCTCGATGACCTCGCGCGCCTTCTCCGTCGCGTTGAGGGACGTGAAGCTGACCTGTTCGGTCCAGCCGGCGCCGAGCGAGCGGCGGCCCTTCAGCGCGAATGCGCGCATGGACACCTGCGCCGTATACAGGGTCGAAGCCTGGCCGTAGTAGGTCAGCACCTGCGAACCGAGCGGGCGCACGAACACGACGATCGCGGCGTTCGCCTTGCCGGCGAGGCGGCCGACGTCGCCGTCGCTGTCGTCGCGCGTGCGGCCGCCGTCGATGACGTTGAAACCCGCGCGCTGCAGCGCGCGCGTGATTTCCTGCCGCGCCGGACCGGCGATGGCCGCGTCGCCGCCGACGAGCACGGCCACGGTCGGCACGCGCGGTTCGGCCGGCGCGGCCGGCGAATCCGGCGGATTGGCGCGCGCGATGCGCGCACCCGACGGGGCTTCGTCACGCGCGATGCGCGGACCGGAAGCTTCTTCGCTCGCGCGTGCCGCCGGCAGGTCGCGCAGCGCGTCGACGCGCGAGGCGCGCGGCTCGGGA
>NZ_JANFVR010000450.1 GCF_024609805.1 Tahibacter caeni
GACGAACGACCGGCGCTCGCCGGCCGCCTGGCTCAGCGCCCCTGCGCGCCGAGACGCGCGAGCCGCTGCAGCGCGCGCTCGCGCACGGCCGGCACGCTGACGAGGCCGATGCGCGTCTCTCGCACCGGCGCGAAGCCGCAGAAGCCGAGGATGCTCCGGCGCAGCGCGCGCGTGCCGTGTCCGCCGTACCACCAGCGGTAGACCGGCGCCGGCATGGCCATGGTCACGACCACGTGCGCGCTGCGGCCGCCCAGCAGCGCTTCGGGAAAGCGGCGCGGTTCGGCGCGGTGGGAGAAGCCGGGCCGCAGCACCTGCTCGAAGAACGCCTTGAGCCGCGCCGGCATCATGCCGAACCAGAGCGGATGCACGACCACGACATGATCGGCCCAGCGGATCTGCTCCTGGGCCATGAGCAGCGGCTCGGACACGGGGTCCGACTGGAACGCCTGTTCGTTCGCCAGCCAGGCGATCGGCAGTTGCGCGACGTCGATGCGGCGCAGCTCGCGGCCGGCCGCTGCGGCCGCCGCCGCATAGGCGTCGGCGAGCGCGTGACAGAAATGGCCGCCGGCGGGATCGGGATGGCCCTGGATCAGCGTGATGCGGCTGCTCATATGGTGCGGCTCCGGCGCCGCGGTCGCGGCCCATGCCGGCGATGATCGGCGGCGGCGCCGGTTCTCGTGTTGATGCCGCTCAACCGCGGGCCACGCCGCCGCGGCGCCGGTTCACCGCACGACCAGCACCGGGATCGTCGAATGCGTCAGCACCTTCTGCGTGACGCTGCCGAGCATCAGCGCGGCCATGCCGCGGCGGCCGTGCGAGGCCATGACGACGAGGTCGCAGCCCTGTTCCTCGGCCGCGGCGATGATCGCGGCATACGGGTCGTCGGCGTAGGCGAACACCGTCGTCGCGCGGGCACCGGCCGCCTCGGCCGCGGCGCGCCAGTCGCCGAGCACGGTGGCCGCGCGTTTTTCCGCATAGACCGTATAGGACTGCTGCGACTCCTCGAGCTGGCCCGGACGGAAGTCCAGCACGTGGAACGGCGGAATCGTGTGGAACCCGACGAGTTCGGCCTGCAGCGGCTCGGCCAGTTCGGCCGCGAGCCGCGCGGCGCGCAGTGAGCCTTCGGAACCGTCGGTGGGGACGAGGATGCGTTTGAACATGGCTGTTTCTCCGCAGAGAAGAACGAGAAGGAGCGTGGCCCGCAGCGCCGAAGTCGGCGCCGCCGCCAATGCCACTAGGCCAGACGTCCCCGCCGGCGACATTGACGCAAGTCAATGCGCGTACGCGTCACGGCGCCGCAGGCCGCCGTGCCCGCGCCGGACGGCGCTAGCATGCGCTGCGGCCAACGAGGCCGGCGGAAAGGAACTCGTCATGCGGGCCTATGTCTTCGACGGTCCAGGACGGCCGCTGCAGGCGCGGGAGCTGCCGTTGCCGCAGCCCGGCCCGGGCCAGATCCGCCTGCGCGTGGCGGCCTGCGGCGTCTGTCGTACCGATCTGCATCTCGTCGACGGCGAACTGCCGCAGCCGAGGCCGAACGTGGTCCCGGGGCACGAGATCGTCGGCTACGTCGATGCGCTCGGCACCGGCGTCGAGCGCTTCGCGTCGCGGCAGCGGCTCGGCGTGCCGTGGCTGCACGGCACCTGCGGAAGCTGCACCTATTGCCGGCGCGGACAGGAGAATCTGTGTCCCGGCGCCCGCTTCACCGGCTATACCGCCGACGGCGGCTTCGCCGAGTACGTTCTCGCCGACGCGCGGTACTGCTTCGAGCTGCCGCAGGTCTACGACGATGCGGCGGCGGCGCCGCTGCTCTGCGCGGGACTGATCGGCTTCCGCGCGCTGCGCATGGCCGGCGACGCCCGGCGCATCGGCCTGTATGGCCTCGGCGCGGCGGCGCATCTGCTGGCCCAGCTCTGCCTGCAGCAGGGGCGCGAGGTCTATGCGTTCGTGCGTCCCGGCGACGAGGCCGCCCTCGCGTTCGGCCGGCGTCTCGGCTTGACCTGGTGCGGCTATTCGACGGAAGCGCCGCCGGCGAGCCTCGACGCGGCGCTGATTTTCGCGCCGGCCGGCGAACTGGTGCCGCTGGCGCTGCGCGCGGTCGATCGCGGCGGCACGGTCGTCTGCGGCGGCATTCACATGAGCACGATCCCCGCGTTCGACTACGCCCTGTTGTGGGGAGAACGGCAACTGCGCAGTGTCGCCAACCTCACGCGCGCCGACGGCGAGGAATACTTCCGCACGCTGCAGCGTTACCGCGTGACGCCGACAGTGACCAGCTATCCGCTGGAACAGGCCAATCGCGCGCTGCAGGATCTGCGCGAAGGCTGCCTCAGCGGCGCCGCGGTATTGCTGACGCCAACGTCCGGCTCACTCACTCCGCCCGGCTGAGCGCCGCCGGTTTCGCGTCGGACTCGCGGTGCGCCACGGTCTTGACCACCGCGGCCGCGACCGCCAGCAGCGCCGGGCCGATGAAGATGCCCGCGACACCGAACGCGATGACGCCGCCGAACACGCCGATCAGGGTCAGCACGAACGGCAGATGGCTCGTGCGCGCGATCAGCAGCGGCTTGACGACATTGTCCACGGCGCTGATGCCGAACAGTCCGTAGAGCCCCATGAAGACGGCCCAGCCGACCTGGCCGCGCTGGGCCAGCCAGATCGTCGCGCCGCCCCAGACCAGCGGCGGTCCTATCGGCAGCAGCGACAGCATGAACGTCGCCGCGCCGAGCAGCAGCGGCTGCGGCACGCCGGCGATCGTGAAGCCGACGATCGCGACGAGCGCCTGGGCCGTGGCCGTGCCGACCACGCCGATCAGCACGCCGACGAGCGCGCGTCGTGCGACGTCGAGCAGTTCGACTGCGTAGGCGCCGCCGGCCTTGTCGACGAAGCGCACGAGCGCCTTGGCCAGCCACTCGCCGTCGCGGAACAGCACGAACAGCAGCAGCGCGCCGAGCACGATCTGGCCGAGGCCGTTGCCGAGGCGCTTGCCGAAGGCGAGCAGCCAGCCGCGCGCCGGCTCGGCCCATTGCGCGAACCAGTCCGCCATGCCGTCGCCGGCGACCACGGAGGTCCACAGCTCGCCCAGATAAGGACCGGCCCACGGCACGCGGCCGAGCCAGGCCGGCGGGCCGCTGCGGCCGGCTTCGGCTGCCGCGTCGAGCCAGGCCAGGC
>NZ_JANFVR010000451.1 GCF_024609805.1 Tahibacter caeni
GGGGCCAATCGGCAACATCCCACCCGCCGAAGCCGAAGCGAACTACTATCAGCAGCAGCGTGAGCTCGCCATGGCGGCGTGACTCACACCAACGAGTCTCCGGGATTCCCGGGGCGGTTCAAACGAAACCGCAGGCTGTTCGTGGTTCACGGCGCCCTCGTTTCTTGTGCGGGAGCAATGGGGTCGGGTTCACTTCGAGATTCAGCTGAATCCCATCACAGTACAGCGGGACCATCGATCGAACAGGACATGAAGGGGATCCGGTCCATCCACGCAAGGCGCAGGCCGTACTGGAAGCGAACCTGGCCCCCGTTCTCCGAGGTGGATGGATAGAATCTCGACGACCAATTCCAGAGGCCCGTATGTCGATACTACCTTCCACGCCGTCACGCGCTATGCCCTCCGGAAAATCGAAATTCCCGCGAATGGCAATCGTCGCGCTATTGCCCTTCACGGCGAGCATGCTGACCGGCTGCCACCACCAGGCGCCGCTGGCGCCGGAACTGGCGGCCATCGCCTGTCCCGCCGATCGCGCGGAACATGCTTCTGAGATGTTCGGCAAAGCCGAAGTCACCTTCGTTTGCGTGACGCCGGAAGTAGCCGCAAAACCGTCGTTGCTGCGCTGCGACCCGAACAGCCGCCCCGTCTACTGCGAGGACTCGGGCACGATCACGCTGTCCCGCTTGCCGGGCGGCAAGCTGGTGCCGGGTGCGCCGAGCAACGCGCGCGAGTACCAGCCGCCGCCGGTGACCGAACCGGAAACCGACGCCGGTTCCCTGTTCGAGGCCAGTTTCTACGACAAGCCGCCGGGCAAGGCCAACTATGAAGTCGGCCCCAGGCAGTATCTGCGCGATGCCGACAAGCAGCGCATGCCGCCGGGGTTCACCCTCGTCAACGGACCCGTGTGCGACCGCGTCTCCAACGCGCTCAGGCACGCCAGTTGCCGGCTCGAGGCCAAGAGTGCGTCGCTGCACTGGTACATCACCGTCTCCATTCCGCGCCCGATCGGAAACAAGATCGACGATGAGCTCTACCAGCAGGATATGACGCTCTGGCTGGACCTGCTGGGCAAGATGGTGACCGACCCGAAGAGCTGACGTTGCCCCGGCTCGACAAAACGGGAACAGAGCAGTCAAGCAGCCGGGTAAGCGCAGCGCACCCGGCGACTCCCAGGCCGTGCATGAACCCACAAGGAAATCCGATGCAACCGATGCAACGATGGGCGATGACGATGATTCTGGCCATGGCACCCGCCGCATTCGTTCATGGCGGGGAGGCGGCGACAACGCCGACGCAGGAATCCACCACGGCGTTGATCGCCGGCCAGAAGCCGGAAGGCATCGAAGTGGAAAGCGTCGCATTGAAGGGGAAGAGCGTGACGGTGACCGGCACAGGCACGTCGAACGCGGTCATTTCGACGTTCCCGCGCAACCTCGACAGTTCGGGCAACTTCAGTGGCGTGGAACTCGTCTCCATCCTGGCCACCACACGTGGCGCGAAGCACGTGGTGGAGTACCAGTTGTATCTGAAGATCAAGTAGCCGGCCGCGAGAAGCCTTTCCGGTGAGGGCCGGGAAGTCTGGAGAACAGCACCCCATCAACCGGGGTGTCTATCGGCCAACACTTTGTACTCACGTATTAAATTCCCGATTGCAAGGCCGCTGGGATTGTCGGCATGCTCTCGGCAATGCACACACATTTGGTGCGCAAAGGTAGTTTGCCAATCGGGAGAATGCTTTGGCGCTCACTAAGAACAAAATTGATAGGGCTGGTGCAGCACTCGCGAAGGAAGGGTTTCGCAACGTCGAGGATATGATCGAACTCGAGGACGCGTTTGATGAGTATCGAAAGTCTCATCTTGAGCCACTATCGAAGACGACGCTCGAGCTTCAAGCTTGGCTAAATGAGTACGGTCACGACTACTACATTGCGCAGCGACTCAAGCGTAAGCCCCAGATCATAAGAAAGTTGAATCGCCTTAGCGTTCGTCTGACGCAACTTCAAGACATCGGCGGTTGCAGAATCATCGTTGAAAAGAACGAAACCGTAGACCAGTTGGTTCAGTTCTTTCGCGAAAAGATTGGTAAAACAAATGAGCTTAAGCTGACACGGATTACCGATTATCGTGAAAAGGGAAGGGACATCACTGGCTACAGATCTGTTCACCTGTTGCTGGAGCGGAGTGGCAGAAAACTGGAGCTCCAGCTCCGTAGTCGAATTCAGCACTACTGGGCGGAAAGTATCGAGAGAACATCAGTGATCTATGGGCATCACCTAAAAGAAGGAGAGGGAGATCCGGTAGTCATTTCTTACTTCCAGCGACTTTCTGATGCCTTCTCTGAAATTGAGTCCGGGCGAAACCCCGCACCTCGTTCGCGCATTGAGATTAATCTAGCTAAGCAACAAGCGGAAAACATCATCCGCGAAAGCACGCTTGCGCCAGCTTTCGATAGTCACGTCAATGAAGACATCATATTGACGCTGACGGAGAAAGAGAAGAGAAGTGCAAGCCCGATAAACAATTGGATTATTGTCTTCGATTGGAATACGGGGCAGTTTGTGAGCTGGGACATCGTTGGAAGAACGCCGGACGAAGCGATTGCTGCATACGTTAATTATGAGAACATGTTTCCCGTCGAAAAGAACTTTGAGGTAGTTCTCATCGGGTCATCGCGTGTTGCAACTGTGCGGCGTACCCACAGTCACTATTTCGGTATCGAGGACTACGAGAAGATTCTGGAAAATCTCGACGAGTCAATTCAGGGCTTGGAAAGCATAGGTGCAATCGATGTTTCAGGGCGTCAGATTCTCCTCAAGCTATATACAAAGCACTTCTGGGGGCATAAGACAGTAGCCCTGGATACCCTACGGAATCACTTCTGCAAAGGCGTCACAAATCTTGACGCTGCAATCGACAAACTTGTCGAGCGTGGGCTAGTTCAGCGTGAATCTGCAACGGGTCCGGTGTCGCTGAACATCAAAGCACGTGCCGAAATTGATAGATTAGTTTCGTGAGCTATCAGCTGGTTATTTACTCGTGCGGACAGGGTCTGTCAATCCAAGTGTGTAACTGCCACCACGGTTACATATGGACAGGTACCCGTTCCTCGCCGAAGAGGATCTGGAATACCTGCAGCGCCGGTTTCCAGTGATGTACCGATCGCCA
>NZ_JANFVR010000452.1 GCF_024609805.1 Tahibacter caeni
GGCGGCGGCGGCGCCGCTTCGGCGCGGACTGCGCGCAGCGGCGGCAGGGCCGCGGCCTTCGCCGCGACGCGCAGGTAGCGGAACGCGCGCGCGCTGCCGAGCTCGATGCGGTCGCGGCGCAGGCGCTCCTCGCCGTTGCGCAGGTCGGCGAGCAGGCCGTCGCCGATCATCTGCCAGTGCTGCAGATCGTCGCTGGCCGACAGGATCACGCCGGTCTGGAATGCGGCGGTGTCGTCGGCCCAATCCAGCCGCAGCGCGGCCAGCGGCGCGCGGATCTGGCTCAGATCGAGCAGCAGCTCGCGCGGCGACGCGGCGGCGGCATCGCCGTTCACGCTCGCATCGATGCGCAGCACGCGGCCGGTGGCGTCGCGTTCGGCACGCAGGTTCCAGTCGGCCGCATCGGCCGCGGCCGCCGGCGGCAGCAGGAACCAGGGCACGTCGAGCATCTGCCGCGGCCATTCCTGGGCGCTCGCGCCTTCGGGGCCGAGCAGGGTCGCCGGCAGCGATTCGCCGGCGGCGTTGAACACTTCGATGTCGGCCAGCGTAGGATCGTGCGCGGCGCGGTAGATCGCTTCGCTGAGCACGACGCGGAACGCGCCGCCGTCCTCGCGCGCAAGACGCAGCGGCCATTCCTGCGCGTAGTCGCTGCGCTGGCCCGCCGCGGCGGTGCCGGCCAGCGCGAGCAGCGCGACGGCAGCGGCGATCCGGTTCACGACTGCGCCTCGGCGTCGACCTGCTTCGGCGGATTCGGCGCGAACCAGCCGACTACCATCAGCAGGCCGCCGACCGCGAGCACGCCGAGGATCGCGTAGAGATCCTTGAGGTGGGTGCGGTCGATCAGGATCAGCTTCACGATGACGAGGCCGACCAAGCAGGCGCCGCCGATCCAGATCGGACGCGAACGGCGGCGTGCGCCGGTCAGCATCGCGGCGAGGCCGGCCAGGCACCAGACCACCGACAGGCAGGCCTGGGCGAGCGCCGAACGCATCATCGCCTGGCTTTCCCAGGGTACGCCGCCGAGGAAATGCACGCCGCGCAGGGTGATGCTGGTCAGCAGTGCGAACCCGATGACGGCGAGGCTCTGCGCGCGGCTCTGCGCGTCGATCAGTGCGTTGCCTTCGCGGCTGGCCAATTGGAACCAGTACAGCAGCGCGACGACGAAGCCGATCTGCGCGAGCTCCAGCGGATTGGCCACCGGCAGATAGCCCAGCGGCGCCGGGTCGCCCTCGGCGATCAGGCCGAGCACCCAGCCGATGCCGAGCATCATCGACAGCACGCCTAGCAGCGCCGGCCGCGCGGCCTCGGCGTCCGCATCGAGCGGGAAGCGCAGCGCGCGCCAGCGCGCGAGGCTGCCGGCGAAGGCCAGCGCGAGCGGCGCGAGGCCGAACAGCACCTGCCAGATCACGCCGAGCTGCCAGCGGTCGCGCGCCAGATCGGAGAACTGGATCGCGAGCAGGCCCACCCAGGTGAACACGTGCACGGCATAGGCGGCCGGCAGCGCCGGCGCCTGGGTCTGTTCGAGATTGCGCTGCGTGCGCAGGCTCGCGGCGAACCAGCCCAGCCACGCGGCCAGGCCGAGGCCGGCCAGCGGCCCGGCCGGATTGGCTGCGCGCGTGCCGATGATGAACAGCGGCGCGATGAACAGCGCGAGCAATGCCGGCCAGCGCAGTTCGTTCCAGTCCAGGCGGCGCGCCGCCTCGGCGGACAGCAGCGCGGTCAGCGCGGCGAAGCCGAGCTGCCAGTAGACGGCGAGGTCGGCCGGCGCGAAGCGGTCGATCTCGTTGATGCCGAGCGTCAGCCACCAGCCGAGCGCCCAGATCAGCAGCAGCGGCGCGATCGCCCGGGTGTCGCTCTCGCGGCGCAGCAGTGCGCTGGAAATGAATCCCGCGGCGCTGATCAGCAGGATCGCTAGGAAATCGCCGTTGAACACGGCGACCGGCGCCGTGCCGATGATTTCCGCGGTGCTCGTGGCCAGGCGATGGTCGACCAGCGCGATGAACAGCGACAGGCCGGCCGCGAGCTGCAGCAGATAGCCGATGACGCGCGGCAGGCGGCGCTGCTGGCGCAGGCCGAGCCAGACCAGCGCGGCGCCTTCGACGGCCCAGGCGCAGGCGGTCGCGCGCGCCGACAGCGCGAGCGGCACGGCCAGGGTCGCGAAGCCCAGGCCGAGCAGGGCATGCGACTGGCCGAGCAGGGTCATGGCCAGGCGGCGGAACGCGAACCACGCGACGCCGACGTGCACCAACGCCAGCACCAGCGCCGACAGCGCGAGCTGCTTCGTGTCGCCGTTGAGCAGCGCGGCCTGCAGCGGGAACGCGAGCAGCGGCGTGCCGAATACGAGGCTGCCGTCGACGAAGCCGCGGCGATCTTCCGGCTGGCGCAGCGCGTAGAGCAGCGGAATCACGAGGTAGAACGCGTAGAACAGGATCAGGAACGGCTCGGTCGAGGAGAAGAGCTCGGGCCGGTACTTCAGAAAACCCCAGACCGTGCCGATGCCGAACGTGAACACGAAGCCGAGCAGGTTCAGCGCGCGCCAGGGCTTGACCCAGGCGATGCCGAAGATCGCGCCGTTGAGCACGGCGTAATACGTGAACAGCGCGACGTGGTTGCCGCTGTCGGTCGCGGTCAGCACCGGTGCGAGGAAGCCGCCGACGATCGCGAGCAGTGCGAGCGCGAGCGCGTCCTGGGCCACGGCCATGACGCCGGCCGCGCCGACGATCAGCACGAGCAGCAGGAAGGCCAGGCCCGGCGGCAGCAGGTGGAACAGCTTGTAGCTGCCGAACACGACCAGCAGCAGCACGCCGATCGCGCCGCCCTGCAGCGACAGCGCGAACGCGCGGTGGCTTTCGCGCTTGGCCCAGCCGAACGCGAGGCCGGCCAGCGCGGCCGCGGCGATGCCGGCCATGCGCAGCTCGATCGGCACACGCACCCAGCCCTGGTCGATCGAATACTTCATCAGCGCGCCGACGCCGAGGAACAGGATCAGCACGCCGATCTTCACCGGGATGTTGCCCTCGGTGAACCAGCGCTTGATCGCGTCGATCGCGCGCGCGACCGGATCGGCGCCGTCGCCGGGCGGTGCACGCTCCGGCAGGACGGTTTCACCGGGCGCGCGCCGGCGCGGCGGCACTCGGCCGGCCGCGGCGG
>NZ_JANFVR010000453.1 GCF_024609805.1 Tahibacter caeni
CGCGCGCGCGGCGTTGCAGAGCAGTCTGGCGCGCGGCGCCGGCGACTACCGCGCGCGCATCGCCGCGCGGCTGGTGCCGGCGGCCGGGCCGTGAAGGCCGCGGCGACGCTTCAGTCCGGTGCGACGCCGCCGCGCCACGAAAGCGAACCGCGTCGTCCGCGGCGCCGCCTCAGCCGAGTCGCGGATAGCGCTGCCACAGCGCGTCGAACTGTCCGCCGAAACAGCGCACGAGATAGGCGTCACGGCTGACGACGAGATTCTCGTCGTTGCTCAGGCTCGCGCTGCGCGTCCAGTTGAAGCTGCCGTTGGCCAGGAGCTGCGTGTCGAACAGCGCGAACTTGTGATGCATGTGCGCCGGCCCGCGGTCGAGACGGATCTCGATGCCGGCCCCGGCCAGCCGCGCGATGTCGCTGCCGGCGTCGAAGCGCTTGTCGTCGTCGCTGATGATGCGCACGCGTACGCCGCGCCGGTGCGCGTCGAGCACGGCGTCGGACAGGCGATCGTCGGCCAGGGTGAACACGCAGATGTCCAGTTGCTCGCGCGCCCCCGCGCAGAGCTCGCGCAGCTTGCGCAGGCAGGCGTCGCCGGGCGTGAAATACGCGCTGTGCGCGGCGGCGGCCGTCGTGGCCGACAGGTCCAGGGTCTTGACGACCTGTTCGAGCCAGCGCAGCAGCGGCAGCGCCTGGGCCGGCTGCGCCTGGATCTGTTCGCGCGCGATCGCGAACGCGGTGTTGCGCAGGCGGCGCAGCTGTTCGGGACTGACCTGTGCGCCGGTTTCGCGCAGCTCGAAACGCTCCTCGTCGTCGAGGCGGAAGTCCGCGGCGCTCGCGCGCAGCGTCCGGTCCAGCTGTTCGAAATCCATGTCCGCTCCCCGCGAGGCGTTGCGCGATTGTCGCCTCATCGCCGCGGCCGGCAAGCGGTTCGCGCCGGCCGGCGGCAATCCGCGAAGGCCATCGGCCGGTCGCCGGCGGCTTCGCGTCGGCACCTCAGGAGCGCCGGCTCGCGGTCCAGAAGCACGCCGTGCCGGCGATCGCCGTGAACCACGACGTCCACGGCACGCCGAGCACGCGCGCGGCGTTGCCGTCGAGCGCATAGAGCAGCACGGCCGACAGGATCAGGGTCGCGCCGAGGGCCAGCGGCACGATCTGCGCACGGCTCGCGCTCGCGTCGGCGTGCAGGTTGCGCAGGTCTTCGGAATGCACGCGCATCTCGATGCCGCCGCTGCTGGCCTTCTGCAGATAGTCGTGCAGCAGCTGCGGCATGTCGGGCGCGGCGGCCAGCCACTGCGGCACGCGCCGGCGCAGCGCCTTCCAGATCGCGGCCGGACCGTGGCGGTCGCGCCAGAGGCGTTCGAGCACGGGTTTGGCGACGGCCCAGATGTCGATCGTCGGATCGAGCTGGCGGCCGATGCCTTCGATGTTGAGCAGGGTCTTCTGTAGCAGGATCAGCTGCGGCTGTATCGTCAGTTCGTAGCGGCGCGCGGTCTGGAAGATCTTGACGAGCACCTCGGCCAGCGAGATCTCGCTGAGCGGCCGCGTGAAATACGGCTCACAGACCGCGCGCGTGGCCGCTTCGAGCTCGTCGATGCGCGTCGTCGACGGCATCCAGCCGGCCTGCACGTGCAGCTGGGCGATGCGCCGGTAGTCCTGGTTGAACAGGGCGATGAAATTCTCGGCCAGCCAGTACTGGTCGGCTTCCGGCAGCGATCCCATGATGCCGAAGTCGATCGCGATGAAGCGCGGCTCGGTCGGCCGCGTCGGATCGACCCAGATGTTGCCGGCATGGGCGTCGGCGTGGAAGAAGTTGTCGCGGAACACCTGCGTGTAGAACAGCTGCACGCCTTTCTGCGCGACCTTGACGCGGTCGATGCCGGCCGCGTCCAGCGCGGCGATGTCGTCGGCCGGAATGCCGCGCACGCGTTCGAGGGTCAGCACCGATTCGCGCGAATGGCTCCAATACACCTCGGGCACGTAGAGGTCGGGCGAATCGCGGAAATTGCGCCGCAACAGGCAGGCGTTGGCGCCTTCGCGCTGCAGGTCGAGTTCGTTGACGAGGGTGTGCTCGATCTCGGCGACGACCTCGCGCGGACGGATCTTGTCGGCGCTCGGATGGAAGCGTTCGGCCAGGCGCGCGAAGTCGTGCAGCAGGGCCACGTCGGCGGCGATGCGCTTGCCGACGCCGGGACGCAGCACCTTGACCACGACTTCGCGGCCGTCCTGGAGCCGGGCCGCGTGCACTTGCGCGATCGAGGCGGACGCCAGCGGGGTCTCGTCGAACGCGGCATACAGCTCGGCGACCTGCGCGCCGAGCGCGAGCTCGACCTGCGCGCGGGCCAGGCTGCCCGGAAACGGCGGCACCTGATCCTGCAGCAGGGTCAGCTCGTCGGCGATGTCCGGCGGCAGCAGGTCGCGCCGCGTCGACAGGATCTGGCCGAACTTCACGAAGATCGGTCCGAGCTCGGCCAGCGCCATGCGCAGGCGCGCGCCGCGGCTGAGGTTGGCGATGTCGGCCGGGGGCCGGCCGAACACGCCGCGCACCCATTTGAGCGGCCGGAACAGGTGCACGGCCTCGACGAATTCGTCGAGGCGGTAGCGCAGCAGCACGCGGGCTATGCCGATCAGGCGCGGCACGCTCGTCAGCGGCGTCATGCGCGCCGGCCTGCCGTCGCTAGCCGCGCGATGCGCGCCTGCAGGCGCTCGCTGCGTTCGCGCAGCGCGTCGACGTCGTCGAGGAATTCGTCCATCTCGCCGCCCGCGACGAGATCGCGGCTTTCCTCGCGCAGGTAGTCGGCGCCGTCGCGCAGCAGCGCCTGGCCGCGGTCGCGCGCGTAGCCGAGCGCGGTGCCGAAGGCCTGCGCGATCTTCACGCCGATTACGTCGCCGAACACGCGCGAGAAGGCTTCCTCGAAATCCGGCCGGTAGCGGCTCGCGAGCTTTTCGAGCCGGCGTGCGAGCTCGGCGTCGCCGGCGATCTCGATCCTGCCGGGCGCCAGCGCCGCGTCGTCGCCGCGGCGCAGGGCCAGCGCGAGCAGGCTGCCCGGCGTCGCCGCGACGCGCAGCGCGCTGTCGCCGG
>NZ_JANFVR010000454.1 GCF_024609805.1 Tahibacter caeni
GCAGCAGCCGGCCGAGCCCGTCGCTGCTGCCGGCCGCCCGGGTGTTGACGATGCCCGCGCCGCGCAGCGGCGGCGTCAGCACCGCCGGGATTCCGGTCGTCGGCGCGGCGGCCGCCTTGCCGCTGACATCGCCGCGTGGCACCGTGCGCGCCCTGTTCGTCCTGCCTGCCGTTGTTTCCATGACCGATACCCTGATCCGTGCGCTGGAGCGCGAAATCCTCGACGACATTCCGCTGGCCCGGGCCATGCAGCTGCGGATCGCCGCCCATGCGCCGGACCGGCTGGCCATGAGCGCGCCGCTGGCGCCCAACATCAACGACAAAGGCTGCGCTTTCGGCGGCAGTTTGGCCAGCCTGCTGACCCTGTCCTGCTGGGCCCTGGTCGTGCTGCGCCTGCGCGCCGCCGGCGAGGACTGCGACGTCTACGTGCAGGATTCGCAGCTGCGCTACCTCGCGCCGGTCTGGGGCGAGCTGCGCGCCGAGTCGCAGCTGGCCAACGGCGAGAACTGGGACGATTTCTTCGCGATGCTCGGCGCGCGCGGCAAGGGCCGCCTGCGCGTGGTCGCGACGGTCGCCGACGAAGCGGGCAAGCCGGCGACGACCCTGGACGCGCGTTTCGTCGCGCTGCGCCGGGAGGCCAAGTCGAGCGCGGCCTGAACGGCTGCGCGGGCCGCCGGGCTGATTCCGTCATGTGCTTGCGGCACAATCGGCCCCATTCGCGCCGACGGAGACTTGCGATGGGTCGCTGGCTGTTGCTGCCGCTGTTGCTGCTGTGCCTGGTCGTTGCGCCGGCCGAGGCGCGCAGCAAGAAGGACAAGGCCATGGACCAGGTGCTCATGGACTACGCGGCCACCCTGCGCTGGGGCGGCTTCGAGCAGGGCCTTTCCTTCATCGATCCGGAAGTGCGCCAGAGCAAACCCCTCACGACTGTCGAGCTGAACCGTTACCGGCAGGTTCGCGTCAGCTACTACCACCAGCAGTCGCCCGTCGCGGTCAGCAAGACCGAAATCCAGGTGCTCGCCGAGATCGGCATCATCAACAATCACAACCAGAGCGAGCGCAGCGTCATCGACCGGCAGACCTGGCGCTGGGACGAGAAAGCCAAGCGCTGGTGGCTCGTGAGCGGCCTGCCGGCGATCACGGCGCCGAATTGAGGCGTTTTCAGGCTCTTTCCCCGCGTTTTCGCCGCGCGGCCGGCCGTCGCCCTTTGCGTCGCGGTCCCGCTCGCCGATAATCGCGCCCCCTCACGCGCTCCGGCTCCGGCCCCATGTCCGAATTCCTGCACCGCCTGCCCGAGTTCATCGGCAACCACCCCATTCTGTCGATGGCCTTCTTCGGCGTCCTGATCGCCGTGATCGCGAGCGAAGCCGGCCGCTGGTTCCGCGGCTACAAGGAAGTGACGCCGGCCGAGCTGACCCGCCTGATCAACGGCGAGAACGCGCTGGTCGTCGACGTCTCGCCGCCGGCCGACTTCGAGAAGGGCCACGTGCCGACGGCGAAGAACGTTGCGATGGCCCAGTTCGATCCGGAGCACAAGGATCTGAACAAGGTGAAGGACAAGCCCGTCGTCGTGATCTGCCGCAGCGGCCAGACCTCGGCCGGTGCGGCCACCCGCCTCGTCAAGGCCGGCTTCCAGCGCGTCTACACGCTCGGCGGCGGCACGGCCGCCTGGACCGGCGCCGACCTCCCGCTGGCCAAAGGCAAGAAATGAACTGATCGCCGGCGACGCTCCCTGAGCTGCGGCCCGCGCCGCAGTTCGCCAGGCCGGCGCCGTCCGCGACGCCGCCGTTTCGCTTCCGGCGGAGCCGTCGCGTGATCAGCCGACTCGTCAGACTGCATCGGGGCCGCCTCGCCGCGGCCTATTCGGTGGCCATGGCCGGCAGCCTCGCCGGCCAGCTCTATCCGATCGCCACGGCGCTCGCGATCAACGGCGTGCTGGAGCGCCGCTATGCCGCGATCGGCTGGCTCGTCGCCTGCCACTTCAGCGCGCTGCTGCTCGAAGTCGGCGCCAAGATGTTCGACACGCGCGTGTTCACGCGCCTCTACGCCGACCTCGCCGGCCGCTTCGTGCGCCGCACCCACGAGGACGGCGTCGATCCGTCGGTCATCGCGGCGCGCAGCGCGCTGTCGCGCGAATACGTGACGTTCCTCGAACGCGACGTGCCGACCGTGCTGTTCGCGCTGATCGGCCTGACCGTCTCGCTGAGCGCGCTGTTCTGGCTCGACCCGGCGATCGGCGCGGCCTGCCTCGCGCTCGTTCCGCCGTTGCTCGCGGTCAACCGCTGGCTCGCGCGGCGCTCGCTGCTCCTGAACCGCGGTCTCAACGACCGGCTCGAACGCGAGATCGACGTGCTGCGTCGCGGCCGCGACGTGTCCGTGCGCCGCCATTTCCGGGCCTTGAGCGGCTGGCGCATCCGCCTGTCCGACGCCGAAGCGAAAGCCTTCGGCGCGATGGAGCTCAGCGTGATCCTGCTGTTCGTCGTCGCGCTGGTCCGCCTGGCCCAGGGCGACGCGACACGTGCCGGCGACGTCTACGCGATCTTCGCCTATCTCTGGAAATTCGTGATGGCGCTGGACCAGGTGCCGCAGCTCGTGCAGCAGGTCGCGAAGTTGCGGGATCTGGATCGGCGAATGGCTTAGCGCGGCTGGCTGCGCCGGCGAAAACCTCGTGTCATCGCAATATCCGTCGTCGCGATGCGTTCGCCGAGGGTCGCCGGCCGGCAGCGCCGGCGATGCGGCGTAGCGCGGACCACGAGGCGATCCGCGTACGCCGCGCCGGCAGCGCTCAGGCCCTGGCCGCGTACCCCGCGCACCAGCCCTTCGCGCTGACCGACTTGCCCGGAAACAGCTGGCAAGGGCCGCTGGCGCCGGCGCCCTGGAAGAACTTGCAGTTCGCGCAGTTCTGCTGCGCCGTGTGCTGCGGGTACTTGGCCGCGTCGACCTGGGCCGCGTCGGCCTTGTAGCCCAGCGCCTGCGCGGTCGGATCGGTCTCGGGCAGCGACGGCAGGTCGGCGGCGGCCGGCAGCGCGACGGCGGCGGCGGCGCTCGCCGCCAGCAGGGTCAGAAAGCGCCG
>NZ_JANFVR010000455.1 GCF_024609805.1 Tahibacter caeni
GAAGCGTTCGTCGACTGGCGCGCGGAGCCCGAGCACGCCGCACTGCTGTCGCGCTGCGCCGGCGCGCTCGACCTGCTGCTGCAGGCGACGCCGCAGCCGGCCGGCGCGGCCGGCGCACTGCCGCTGGACGGCAAGACCGTCGTGCTGACCGGCACCCTGGAAGCGATGAGCCGCGACGAGGCGAAGGACAGGCTCGAAGCGCTCGGCGCGAAAGTCTCCGGCAGCGTGTCGAAGAAGACCGACTTCGTCGTCGCAGGCCCGGGCGCCGGCTCCAAGCTCGACAAGGCCAACGAACTCGGCATCGAGATCTGGGACGAAGCGCGGCTGCTCGGTTTCCTGGCGGAGCAGGGCTCATCGTGATCCTCGCGGGAGCGGACAATCTGCGTCTGCGTGCCGCGCTCTACCGGCTCATGCGCGAGTTCTTCCACACGCGCGGCGTGCTCGAAGTCGAGACGCCGATCCTGTCGGCGGCCGGCAACACCGACGCGAACATCGAGAGCTTCACGACGCAGTTCAGCGGGCATCGCGATGCCGGCACGGCGCGGCGCTGGCTGCGCACGTCGCCGGAATTTCCGCTGAAGCGGCTGCTCGCGGGCGGTCTCGGCGACTGCTACGAACTCGGTCGCGTGTTCCGCAACGGCGAGGCCGGGCGGCGGCACAATCCGGAATTCACGATGCTGGAGTGGTACCGGGTCGGCTGGGACCATCGCGCGCTCATGGACGAAACCTGCGCGCTCGTGCAGCAGGCGCTGGCCTTGCAGGAGCGCACGGCGACGGTACGGCGGCTGAGCTATCGCGAGCTGTTCCTGCAGGGTCTCGGTCTCGATCCGTTCGTCGCGAGCGAAGCCGAGCTCGCCGCGCCGCTCGCGGCGTTCTCGATCGATCCGGACGGCCTCGTCCGCGACGACTGGCTGGATCTGCTGATCACCCATCGCCTGCAGCCGCAGTTCGCGCCGGACGCGATCACCGTGATCCATGATTATCCGGCCAGCCAGTGCGCGCTCGCGCGGTTGCGCGACGACGGCGACGTCGTCGTGGCCGAGCGCTTCGAGCTGTACCTCGGACCCTATGAACTCGCCAACGGCTATCACGAGCTCAATGACGCGGCCGAGCAGCGCGCGCGTTTCGAGCGCGACAACGCGCGCCGCCGCGAGCGCGGCCTCGTCGAAGTGCCGCTGGACGAGAATCTGCTCGCGGTGCTCGACCGGCTGCCGGACTGCGCCGGCGTCGCGCTCGGCGTCGAGCGTCTGCTGATGTGCCTCGCGCAGACCGACGACATCCGCGCCGTGCTGGCCTATCCGTTCGCGACGGCCTGAGCCGGCACCGGCCGTACCCAGCGCCAGGCGATCAGCGCGGCGATCGCGGCGAAGGCCGCGGCGACCTCGAACGCGAGCTCGCCGCCGCCCCAGCGCCAGGCCTGGCCGGCGATCAGTGCGCCGAGCGCGCCGCCGACGCCCGAGGAGAAACCGTAGAACACGCCCTGGCCGTGGCCGCCGAGCGGCCCCGGGAAGTACTGCGCCATCAGCTGCATGACGCTCGCGAAGAATGCGGCGAAATTGACCGCGTGGGTCAGCTGGGCCAGGGTCATGACGACGACCGAGTCGGGAAACAGCGCCGTCACGAGCCAGCGCACGGCCGCGCTGGCGACGGCGACGACGAGCACGGTCTGCGCCGGCCAGCGCAGGAACAGCCGCGGCGACAGGAAGAACACGAACACCTCGACGGTCACGCCGATAGCCCAGAACAGACCGAGCGCCGACGGCTTGTAGCCGTGCTGTTCGAGATACAGCGAGAAGAACGTGTACAGCGGCCCGAACGACAGCTGCACGAGCAGGCAGACCAGGAAGAAGGCGATGACTTCGGGCCGGCGCAGCCGCGCGCGGAACTCGGCCCCGGCCGCGGGCAGCGCACTGCGCTGGGCCGGACCGTAGTCGTTGGCGAAGGCCGATCCGGTCGTGCCGAGCAGCAGCGGCAGCATCAGCAGCGGCAGCCAGGCGACGGCGAGGTGGTCGAGCAGGAAGCCGAACAGCGCGACGATGCCGATGAAGCCGATCGAGCCCCAGACACGGATCGTGCCGTAGCGCTCGGCGATACCGTGCAGATGCGACAACGTGATCGCCTCGAACTGCGGCATGGTCGCATTATGGAAAAAGCAAAAGACGCACATCGCGGCGAACAGGCCGGCGAAGTCGAGCGGCAGCAGGAACGCGCAGAAGCTGGCGACGCTGGCCAGACAGCCCAGGTGCAGCCAGCGTATCGGCCGCGCCGAGCGCGCCGCGAGCCAGTTCCAGCTGCTCGGCGCGACGATGCGCGTCGCGTACCAGAGACTCATGAGCAGGCCGATCGCCGCGGCGTCCTGGCCGCGGTCCTTCAGATACAGGCTCCAGTACGGCGTGAACCCGCCGAGCACGGCGTAGTACATGAAGTAGAAGCTGGACAGGCGCAGCGTGGGGACGGCGGTCGGCATAGCACGCTAGCGTGCCATAAAACGGGAATGGGGAATCGTGGGAGCGGGGAGTGCGGCGCTGCGATTCCCGCTTCTTCAGGAGAGGGAGCAGGGAATGGGGTAAATGGGGAATTGGGTAAGGAAGGATCGCGGGAGCGTGGAGTGCGGGTGGGAGCCCGCATCAGATGGCGCGAAATCGCGGTGCTCGATGCGGGACAACTGACGAGACGAGGAGCGGGAATCGGAAGGCTCGGCCCGAGCTTCGCCTTCCGATTCCCGATTCCCCATTTCCGGCTCCGGGAATCGGAAAGCTCAGCGGACCCGCTTTGCTCTCCGATTCCCGATTCCCGGCCCTAAGGCACTTCGACCGCCCGCGCGCGGCGTTCGATCAGCGCGAGGTCGGCCTGGTCGGACAGGCGCAGGTCGCGCAGTTCGTACGGGGCCGCGAGCTTGCCGGCTTCGAGGGTGCTGCGGTCGAAGCTCAGGGTCAGGCGGCCGTTGCCGGCGTCGAGCCACGCGGCGGCCTGGGCGTAGGCGGCCGGGCGGCGCGTGCCGTCGGCGGCGGTGCCGTAGAGCACGCCGGCGAGCTGGTAGCGGCTCGCGCTCGCGGCTTCGATGCCG
>NZ_JANFVR010000456.1 GCF_024609805.1 Tahibacter caeni
CGGCGCTGATCGCCGGCTCGCTCGCGTCGCCGCCGATCACGGCGCGGGCCGGGCAGGGCAGCTGCCGCGGCAGGCGGTTGCCGTCGATCAGCGCGAGCTGCGGCACCGTGGCCAGCGCGGCCAGCGCGCGGCGCATGCCGAGCATGGTGGCCTGGAAGATGTTGATCCGGTCGATCTCGTCCGCCTCCACGACGACGACGCTGTAGGCCAGCGCGCGTTCACGGATGCGCGGCTCGAGCACGTTGCGGCGTTCCTCGGTCAGGGCCTTGGAATCGTCGAGCCCGCGTATCACACGCTGCGGATCGAGAATGACCGCGGCGACCACGACCGGTCCGGCCAGCGGCCCGCGGCCGGCTTCGTCGACGCCGGCGACGAGGGTGCCGGGCGGAAGATCGGTGACGGTGCGGCGAAAGCGCATGCGGAGCGGCGATTCTCGGCGTCGGGACTGCGTGGCCGCGGCGGCGGCCGTCCGGCGGAGGCGCATCCTCTCATTCCGGGCGGCGCGAGGAAAGCACGGCGGCAGCCGTCCGGGCGCGGGACTAACCCGAATGGGTTAGGGGAAAAACCGTCGCAGCGATGCCAGACTTGGGCGCAATGAGCGCGCCCGCCATTCTCGTCGCCGACGACCATCCGTTGTTCCGCACCGCGATGCTGCACGCGCTGCGAGAGGCGCTGCCGCGCGCGGACGTGTTCGAGGCGTCGAGTGCTGCGACCCTGAACCAGGCGCTCGCGGCGCGGCCGCAGATCGAGCTGGTGCTGCTGGATCTGGCCATGCCCGGCGCGCGCGGCTTCTCCGCGCTGCTGCACGTGCGCGGCGAGCGGCCGGAAATACCGGTGGTGGTCATTTCCTCCAACGACCATCCGCGCGTGATCCGCCGCGCGCAGCAGTTCGGCGCGGCCGGATTCATTCCGAAGTCCTCGCCGGCCGAGGCGATCGGCGAGGCGATCGCCGCGGTGCTGGACGGCGGCACCTGGTTTCCGGCGCTGACCGCGGAGCGCTCGGAGGAGGACGCGCAGCTCGCGGCCCGCCTCGCGCAGCTGACGCCGCAGCAGTTCCGCGTGCTGCTGTGCCTGGCCGACGGGCTGCTCAACAAGCAGATCGCGCATGAACTCGGCCTGGCCGAGAACACGGTCAAGGTGCATGTCACGGCCATCCTGCGCAAACTGGAATGCCACAGCCGCACGCAGGCGGCGGTGCTGGTCCGGGCGCTGGAACCGGAAGGCAGCGCCTAGGCGCGTCAGCCGGCGCGACGCAGCAGCAGCTGCGTCATCAGCGCGCGCAGCGCCGGCGGGCGCACCGGCTTGTGCAGCAGGCCCCAGCCTTCCTGCTGCGTTCGCGCGCGCAGCGTGCCGTCGCGCTCGGCCGTGACCAGTATCACCGGCGGCCGGCTGCGCCAGCGCGCGCAGAGCTGCGGATACAGCGCCGGGCCGTCGAGCGGACCGGCCAGATGAATGTCGAGCAGTACCAGGTCGGGCGCGCGGCGTTCGGACGCGGCGGCCAGCGCGGCGTCGGCGCCGGCAGCCAGGCCGACCGTGCATTCCCAGCGCTGCAACAGTACGCGCGTGGCTTCGCAGACGCGCGGGTCGTCGTCGATGCACCAGACCTCGCAGCCGCGCAGCGAGGATCCGGCATCGACGTCGACGGCGGCCGGAGCCGGCAGGTCGGCCGCGTCCGCGTCGCCGTGCGGCACGGCCACCGAGAACACGCTGCCGCGGCCGAGGTGCGAGCGCAGGCCGATGGCGTGGCCGAGCAGACGGCCGGTGCGCTCGACGATGGCCAGGCCCAGGCCGGCGCCGCGGTCATTGGCGACGCCGTCGTCGAGGCGGCGGAACTCCTCGAAGATCTCCCGCTGCAGGCGTTCGGGTATGCCCGGTCCCTGGTCGTGCACCTCGATGCGCACGGCGTCGCCGTCGCGGCGGCAGCCGAGCAGGATGCGTCCGCGCGGCGTATAGCGGATCGCGTTGGAGAGAAAGTTCTGCAGGATGCGCCGCAGCAGCGCTTCGTCGCTGCGCACGACCGCCTGAGTAGGCACGCGCCGCAGCAGCAGTCCGCGGCTCGCCGCGACGATGCCGAATTCGCGGCCGAGCGCGTCGAGCAGCGGCTCCAGGCGGAAGTCGCGGATCCGCGTCTGCAAGGTGCCGGCCTCCAGCCGCGCGATGTCGAGCAGGCTGTTGAGGATGGCGTCCTGCGCGGCCAGCGCGTTGTCGGCATGCTCGGCGATGTCGCGCGCGTCCTTGTCGCGGAGCCTGCCGCGCAGCGCGGAAAGGAACATGCGTGCGGCGTTCAGCGGTTGGAGCAGGTCGTGCACGGCCGCCGCGACGAAGCGGGTCTTGTAGCGGTTGGCGCGCTCCGCCTCGGCCTTGGCGTCGGCCAGCGCGCGCGTGCGCTCGTTGACGCGGCGCTCCAGCGCGTCGGCGAGCGAACGCAGCTCGCGCGCGGCGTTCTTGTAGCTGGTGATGTCGGCGTAGCTCGTGACGAAGCCGCCGTCGGGCAGCGGATTGCCGCGGATCTCCAGCACGGTGCCGTCTTCCTTCTCGCTCTCGCGCAGGTGCGGCTTGCCGCTGCGCAGATGGTCGAGGCGGCGCTGGATCGCGTCCTCGACCGACCCCGGTCCGAGCAGGCCGCGGCGCGCGTTGTAGCGGAACAGGTCTTCGATCGGACGTCCCACCTGCAGCAGTTCCGGCGGAAAGCGGAACAGTTCCACATAGCGCGAATTCCAGGCCGCCACGCGCAGCGCGGCGTCGATGATGACGACGCCCTGCGGCAGATGTTCGAGGCTGCGACTGAGCCCGCTGTCGGCCTGCTGCGCGGCCTGCACGATGCCGTCCTGCGCCGTGCGCAATTCCTGGGCGTGCTGGCGCAGCACGGTTTCGAGCTCCTCGCGGCTGCGCTGGCGGTGTGCGGCCAGGCGCCGTCGCTGCTGCACGAACAGGACCAGGAACGTCAGCGCCAGCCAGGCGCCGCCGGCGGCGACCGCGGCGCTGCGGCTGGCGGCTGCGACCGCGCCGGCATCGTGCAGCAGGTGCAGGCGCCAGCGGTCTTCGCCGAGGTCGAC
>NZ_JANFVR010000457.1 GCF_024609805.1 Tahibacter caeni
GCCCCTCGGCCAGACGCGGTCCGCGCGCGCCGTTGTCGTGCGCGTCGGTCGCGAGCAGGTGCGCGCGGCCTTCGTCGAGCAGGCGCTCGCCCCAGTAGCGCGGGCGGCGGCCGAAGCGGCCGGTCAAGGCGCCGGCGGTCAGCTGCATCCAGACACCGCGTTCGGCCAGGCGGCAGAACACGTCGTAATGGCCTTCGATCCAGGTCAGCCGCTCCGGATGCGTGACCACCGGCACGTAGCCCGCGGCCGCCAGGTCGAACACGGCGCTCTCGAAGCGCGGCGGCATGGCGTGGTGCGGCGGCTCCAGCAGCAGATAGCGCGAGCCGTGCAGGGTCGGAACCTTGCCGGCGCTCAGGCGATCGGGCAGGTCCGGCGCGAGATGCACGTCGGCGCCGATGACGAGCTGCAGCGGAATCTGATGCCGCTGCAGCTGCGCGGCGAGCTGGGCGATCGCGCGGCGTATGCCGTCGGCGTCGTTGTCGTAGAGACCGGGATAGATGTGCGGCGTGCAGGCGAGCACGCGCACTCCGTCGGCCACGGCGGTCCGCGCCATGGCCAGCGCCGTGTCCAGGTCGGCGGCGCCGTCGTCGATGCCGGGCAGCAGATGGCAGTGCAGGTCGATCATTTCAGCGGCGTCGCAGCGGCAGGCGTTGTTCGGACAGCGGGTAGTCGGCTTCGGGCTGCGGTCCTGCGCCTCGGCGCAGCCAGGCCACCGCGCGTTCGCGCCGCCGTGTCGCGAGGTAATGCAGCAGCAGCAGGCCGAAGAACGCCAGCACGGCGGCGAGCTCCGCGCCGGTCTGCTCCAGCCAGGCCAGTACCGCCGCACCGGCCGTCAGCGCCGCGAGCGCGCAGTAGCCGACGATCTGCTGCGGCGTGTAGCCGGCGTCGCGCAGCAGGTGATGCAGGTGATTGCGGTCGGCGCCGAACGGCGAGCGGCCGGCCAGCAGGCGCCGCGTCATCACGACGACGCAATCCAGCAGCGGAATCGCGACGATCCACGGCGCGGCGATGCCGGCCTCGGCGTTGCCGGGAATCCGTGCGAGGCTGAAGGCGGCCCAGACCACGGTCAGGCCGAGCAGGGCGCTGCCGCTGTTGCCGAGGAACAGGCGCGCGGCCGGCAGTCCCGGCCGGCGCAGGTTGAACACGAGAAAGCCGGCGACGGCGCCGGCGATCAGCAGCAGGTTGCCGGCCAGCGCCGCGTCTCCGGCGCCGGCCGCGACGAACACGAAGAAGCCGAGCGCGATCAGCACGAGGCTGCCGGCCAGGCCGTCGCTGCCGTCGATCATGTTGATCGCATTGATCGTGCCGACGGTCGCCAGCACGCTGAACGGAATGGACCAGGAACCGAATGCGAACAGATGGCCGACGCTGGCGGCCTGGACCCCGCCGGCGGCGAGGATCAGGCCGGCGCAGGCCTGCACGACGATGCGCAGCCGCCAGGACAGGTCGATGCGGTCGTCGACGACGCCGACGGCCACGAGCAGCGCCGCGGCGCAGAGGTAGGCGATGAAACCGGGGCCGAGGTGGCCGCGCAGCAGCGCGATCGCGAGCAGGCCGCCGAAGATGGCGAGACCGCCGACCAGCGGGGTCGGGCGGGCGTGATCGTGGCGGCCGGAGGGAACGTCGAGCAGCTTGTGGCGCCAGGCCAGCGGCATCAGAACGAGACAGGCCAGCGCCGTGGTCACGGCGGCGGCGGCGGCATAGCCCACATCGACGAACGAGCTCATCGGCATCTCCCCGGCCTGAGCGCCCCCCTTAGGCACCGGCAGCGTCGTACCGTCGCTCCGCGACGGACACTGCCTACCCGCGGCAACGATCCGCGGGCTGATGATTACCGCACAGTTTGGTTGAGGTTAGTTAAACATCTGAAAGATGGCAAACAATATTCTTTTGATGAAACGATGACGTGAAAACCCCGTTGTGACGGGCGGGACTGCGTCGCAGAAAAACGTCGCGTCCGCCTGGTCGTTGAACACTTTTCGTCCAAACGGAACGGGTTTCGGACATGGCGGTCCGTGGGAACCGACCGCTCCGCAACGCCTGTCGGCGGATCGCGACCGCCGGTCTGCCAGAAGGGCTGTATCTTCCGGCGGAGCCGGCCGCCGGCCGCGTCAACTCCCCACTAACGCCTCGTCGCGCACCATCCGAGCCGGCCCGCCGCTGCGGCGGCGGTGGCGCGTCACACCGACGCATGCCCCTGAGGAGGCTCCTCCATGAATTCCCTGTCTCGCTGGAATCCGTTCAAGTCCGCCGGCCAGTTCGACCCTATCGCCAACGTCGACGAGCTTTTCCGTACGCTCGCACGCCCGTGGCGCGACGCCGATCTCGCCCCCGACCTGCGCATCGACGTGTCCGAGGACGACAAGACCTATCACGTGAAGGCCGACCTTCCGGGGGTCGACAAGCAGGACATCGAGATCTCGCTCGAGCGCAACCGCGTGTCGATCTCCGCCGAGATCCGGCGCGAGAACCGGCGCAAGGAAGGCGAGAAGGAGATCTATACGGAGCGCAGCTACGGCCGGCTGTTCCGTTCCTTCAGCCTGCCCGGCGACGTCGACGCGACCGCGGCGAGCGCGCAGTACGAGGACGGCGTGCTGACGCTGACCCTGCCCAAGAAGGACGACGGCAGCGCGCGGCGAATCAGCGTAAGCTGACCCATTCGCGCGACGGTCCGGCGGGAGGCCCAGGTGGATAAGGACAGTCCGTCGCCGGCCGGCGACGCGTATCGGATCGCCCGCTACATCCTGATACTGGCCGTCGGCTACGGCTGCTGGCGCGTATTGAGTCCGTTCGTGCCGGCGATCCTGTTCGCCGTCGCGATCGCCGTTTCGCTGTGGCCGCTGCATAGCTGGCTGCTCGCGCATCTGGGGCGGCGGCCCGGTCTCGCGAGCCTCGCGACCTGCCTGGTCGTCGGCCTGCTCGTCATCGCGCCGGTCACGTTGCTGATCGTCTCGCTCGACGACGCGCTGCGCGCCGGCCTGGCCTGGCTCGACGCGGCAGCCGAAGCCGGCCGCAGCGGCCCGCCGGCCTGGCTCGGCCGCGTGCCGTGGG
>NZ_JANFVR010000458.1 GCF_024609805.1 Tahibacter caeni
CGCGCGGCGACAGCCGCGGTACATCGTGGCCGCGGGCCGGAGCCGCGGCGGATGCGGCGCGCCGGCTGGCGGCACGACCGCTGGCGCCTGCATGACGGATCGCGCAAGCTCGGCCTTCGCCTGCCTGTCGCCCGGAGCCGCCATGAACGTGCAGTGGTATTTCGACTTCATCTCGCCGTTCGCCTGGCTGCAGCTGCCGAAGGTCCTCGCCTTGCGCGAGCGGATCGCCGTCGAACCCGTGCCGATCCTGTTCGCCGCGGTGCTCGACAAGCTCGGCCAGCTCGGCCCGGCCGAGATTCCGGGCAAGCGCGATTTCACCTATCGCTTCGTGCTCTGGCAGGCCGCGCGCGACGGCGTGCCGCTGCAGTTTCCGCCGGCGCACCCGTTCAATCCGCTGACTGTGCTGCGTCTGTGCATCGCCGCCGGCGGCGGCTGGGATGCGGTGCAGGCGCTGTTCGCGCAGATCTGGCAGCGCGGCGAGGCTGCCGACACGGCCGACTCCCTGCGCGCGACGGCGGCAACCCTCGGCATCCCCGACGTCGGCGCCGCACTGGCCGACGCCGCCGTCAAACAGCGTCTGCGCGAGAACACCGAGCAGGCGCTGGCCCTGGGGATTTTCGGCGTACCGACCTTGCGCGTCGGCGACGAGTTGTTCTGGGGCAACGACGCGACGGCGATGGCGCTGGACTATCTCGACGATCCGCGATGCTTCGATACGCCCGAGTACCGGCGCATCGCCAGCCTGCCCGAAGCCGTGCGCCGCACGCGCTGACGCGCCCCGCCGCCACGGCGGAGCGCGTCATACGGGCGAATGCCCGGCTCACTCCTTCGGCGGATTCTTGGCCGCCTCGGCGCCCTTGGCGTTCGGCGTGCGCGCGGCCTCGCTCATTTCGGCGTTCTCGGTCGTGCCGGGTTCCTGGCACTTCACGCCGAAGGTCGTGCCCCAGGTCTGGAACGTGACCGACGACGGGCTCGATGCGACGCGCTTGATGTTCTCCGGCGAGCACTTCTTGGTCTCGCCGGCCAGCGCGTGCACTTCCACCGTGAAGGTCTTGCCGTCGGTGACGTCCTTGAGGGACTGGCACTTGGTCTGGCCGATCGCGAAGGAGTCGGACCACTGGGTGGAGAAGTCGCCCGAGACGATGCGCATTTTCGCCGCGAAGCCGGCACCGACCAGCAGGTGCACGCAGGCGTTGGACTGCGCCATCGCGGGAGCGGCGACGGTGGCGCCGATGGCCGCGGCCAGGACCGCGCCGAACAGACGGAAGCTGAGCATGATGTACCCCTTGGCTTGGTGCGCGCGGATTCAGCGCCGACGGACGGCGGCTCCGGCGGAACCCGCCGCGCGAGCGATCCGACTGGATCAGGGGACCGGAGCGCGAACGATGGTAGGCCGCCGCGTGGAAATTGGTATACAACTATAGTTCATGATAGTTGCAAACTTCGATTTGCGCATTGAACGGAAAAGTGCATCCGCAGCGCCGGCGGCCGGCCCGGCTGGTGCGGAGACCCTCGCCGAGGCTATCCCGCGCCCGCCGGCATCGGACGCGGGGCTTTCGCTGGCAGGCGCGCGCGCAGCCTTCCGGAACCGCAACGCCGGCGATTCCGGAGCCTTCCGCACGAACGCCCGCAGCGTCTCAGCCGAGCAGCGCGCGCAATGCCGCGAGCGCCTTGTCGACGGCGGCCGCATCGACGTCGAGATGGGTGACCGCGCGCACCGTGCGCGGCCCCATTTCGCCCATGCGCACACCGCGTTCGAGCAGGGCTTCGCAGAGCCGCGGCGCATCGAAGTCGGGCCGCACGACGGCGAAATAGACCAGATTGGTTTCCACGCTCGCGAGATCCACCGCGAGTCCTTCGATCTGCGCGATGCCGCGCGCGAGCGCCGCGGCATTGGCGTGGTCCTGCGCGAGGCCGGCGACGTGATGGTCCAGCGCGTAGTCGCAGGCCGCGGCGATGATGCCGCTCTGGCGCATCGCGCCGCCCCAGCGCAGCTTCAGGCGGTTGGCTTCGCGAACGAACTCGGCGCTGCCGGCCAGCACGGCACCGCCGGGCGCGCCGAGGCCCTTGGAGAAGTCGATCCAGACCGAATCGAAGTCGCGCGCGTAGTCGGCCGCGGACACGCCGGTCGCGACGACGGCATTGAGCAGGCGCGCACCATCCATGTGCGTCAGCAGGCCGTGGCCGCGGGCCGCCGCCGCGACGGCCTGCAGCTGGGCCAGCGGCCAGATCGTGCCACCGCCGAGATTGGCCGTCTGCTCGACCTCGACGAGGCGCTGGCGCGGCGCATAGGGCCGGTCCGGACGCAGCGCGGCCGCGAGCTGGGCCGCGTCGAAACGGCCGCGCTCGCCGGCCAGCGGATTGAGCATGACGCCGGCCAGCGCGGCCGGGCCGCCGCCCTCGAAGCCGATCAGGTGCGAGGTGCGGTCGCAGATCACCTCGTCGCCGGGACGGCAGTGCACGGCCAGTGCGATCTCGTTGCACATGGTTCCCGACGGCAGGAACAGCGCCGCGGGCTTGCCGAGCAGGGCCGAACAGCGCTCGACCAGGCGGTTGACGCTCGGATCCTCGCCGGCGCGCTCGTCGCCGACGTCGGCGGCGGCCATGACCGCACGCATGGCCGGCGTGGGCCGGGTCTTGGTGTCGCTGAAGAAATCGACGAAGTCGGTCATGGCGGAATCCGCGGCCAAAGAAGCCAAGCATTGCGGCAGCCGTCGCGCCCCGCAAGCGCGGCCGCGTAGTATCGTCGGCGCCATGATTCCATTGCCTCGCCTCATCCTGATCGCCGTCGCCGCCCTGTCGGCCGGTCCGCTGGCCGCCGAGATCAAGACTGCCTATCGCTGCACCGACGAGCACGGGGCGATCGCGTTCCAGGACAAACCGTGCCGGAACGATCAGAAGAGTCAGTCGTTCGAGTACGAGCGCGCCCCGCCGCCGCCGGTCGACGCCGAAGCCCCGGCGCAGGAGCCCGTCGCCGCGGCTCCGCCCGCGCCCGAGCCGCGC
>NZ_JANFVR010000459.1 GCF_024609805.1 Tahibacter caeni
TCGCCGCGGCAGATGTCCTCGCCGCGGCGCCGCCGGTGCTGGCCCGGCGCCACGTCGGCGGCCAGCGCGATGCGCTCGACGTGGCCGGCCGCATCCGCGGCGAGCACGCGCACCTGTTCGACCGGGACCACCGCATCCAGTCCCTCGGGCAGGCGCGCGCCGGTCATGATGGCGCAGGCCGTCTGCGCGGTCCGCGCGGCGTCGCCGGCGGCCTGCTCGCCGCACACGGCGAATTCCTCGCCGGCGCGGGCCGTGCGCGCGCAGAGCGGCAGCGCGAAACCGTCCATCGCCGCGTTGTCGAATGGCGGCAGGTCCTCGCCGCTGCGCACCGGCTGCGCGAGCACGCGGCCGAGCGCCGCGCGCGGCGCCAGCGATTCAGCGGGACCGCGCTGCAGACCGGCGCGGATCAGCGCGAGCGCGGCATCGACGTCCAGCAACGACATGGTTCAGCCTCCCAGGGATGCGAGATGCGGCGTGAGCCCGGTCTCGCCGCGATGCAGGCCGTGGCCGGCGGACTTGAGCCCGAGCTGGCGGGTCAGCGCGGCCTGCAGCTCGCCGGCCTGCGCGTCGGCCTGCAGCAGCGGGCGCAGCGGAATGCCGACGTTGCCGAACAGGCACAGGCGCAGGTCGCCGCCCGCAGTGACGCGCAGGCGATTGCAGCCGGCGCAGAAATCGCGCGAATACGGCGCGATGATGCCGATGCGTCCGGCGTAGTCCGGGTGCGCGTAGTCGCGCGCCGGGCCGGCGTCCGCCGCGCGCGGCTGCAGGCTCCAGCCCTGCGCCTGCAGCTCGCGCTCCAGCGCCTCGGCGCGGTAGTGGTGGCGGCGGAAATAGGCCCGGTTGTCGCCGGTCTGCATCAGCTCGATGAAGCGCAGGCCGACGTCGCGCGTGCGCAGGTAGTCGAGGAAGGCCGGCAGCTGGTCGTCGTTGAGCCCGCGCAGCAGCACCGCGTTGAGCTTGACCGCCGCGAGCCCGAGCGCGAGCGCGCGGTCGATGCCGTCGAGGACGACGGGCAGGCGATCGTGGCCGGTGATCGCGGCGAAGCGCGCGCGGTCCAGCGCATCGACGCTGACGTTGAGATGGGTCAGCCCGGCGGCGTGCCAGTCGGCGATGCGCCGCTGCAGCAGCACGCCGTTGCTCGTCAGCGCGACCTTGGCCACGCCGGGCACGGCGGCGATCGCGGCGATGATCTCGCCGAGGTCGCGGCGCAGGCTGGGCTCGCCGCCGGTGAGCCGCACCTTGCTCATGCCCAGGCGTGCGAAGCCGTCGATCAGGCGGCGTATCTCGGCCAGGGCCAGCGGCGGCGCAAGCCCGGGGCGCGGACGATAGCCCTGCGGCAGGCAATAGCTGCAGCGGAAATTGCAGGCCTCGATCAGCGAGAGCCGCAGGTACGGAAAGCGCCGACCGTAGCGGTCGACCAGGGATGCCATCTGCCACTCCTTTCCAGGTCGGGAAAGGCCGGCCGTTTCCCGCCGACCCCGGTGACCGTTCACGGTCACGGCCGGCTGCCGTTGCCGGAATCCGGCGGCAGGCAGCGCGGCTGCGGAGTGCCGCCATCGGGCGGCGACGCGGCGACTCTAGGCGGCGGGCGAGGGCAGCGCCCTGATCGCGGTCAAGCGCCGCGCTATTCGCGCAGCACCGGCCGCGCGAGCTGCTGCATCCGCGGCAGATCGAGGATCTCGAATTCGCGACGGTCCACGCGCAGCAGGCCGTCGTCCTGGAAGCGGCGCACGACGCGCGAGACCGTCTCGGCGGCGAGCCTCAGGTAGTTGCCGATGTCGGTGCGCGACATGCTCAGCACGAAGCGCGTCGGCGAGAAGCCGCGGTACGCGAAGCGCCGCGCGATCGACAGCACGAACGCGGCCATGCGCTCGTCGGCGCTGAAGTCGCCGGCCATCGCGGCGGCCTTGTTGATGTCCTGGCTCAGCAGCCGGAACAGCTGCGCCTGCAGGCCGGGCATGCGCGTGGCCAGGGTCGCCATCATCGGAAACGAGAAGCGGCAGAGGCTGACCGTGTCCAGCGCGACCGCGTTGCACGGAAAGCGACCGTTGTGGATCGCGTCCAGTCCGATGACTTCGCCGAGCAGGAAGAAGCCGAGCACCTGTTCGCGTCCGGATGCGTCGACGCGGTAGGTCTTGACCGTGCCGGAGCGCACCGCGGCGATCGCGTTGAACGGATCGCCCTCGCGGAACAGCGGCGTGCCCGCGTGGTAGGGGCCGACGTGCTCGACGAGGCAGTGCAGTTCCTGCAGCGCGGACTTGTCGTAGCCCTCGGCCTGGCAGGCACCGGCGAACGCGCAGCTGCTGCAGAACGTGAATTCGTCGCCGTCGTCGGTGATCGGACCGGGCTTGGCATGGAGCGGGCTGTGGAAAGGGCGCGACATCGTCAGGCGGCCACCAGATGAGAATTCGGACGGAGCTTCAGGACCGGCGTCCCGCCGCGCCGAGCGGCGCGCAGATCGCCGGCAGGGCCAGGCGTCCCTGCGGCCCGAGCTGCAGGGCCTGCGCGTCGATCTGCAGCAGGCCTGCGTCCAGCAGCGGCTGCAGCGCGGCGAGCTCCTCGTGGAAATAGTCGGCGAACACGATGCCGTGCTGCTGCTGCAGCTGCGCGAGATCGACGCGGCCGCCGCAGAGCAGCGCCTGCAGCAGGTCGCTGCGCAGGCGCGCGTCGGCGTCGAGCTGCAGGCCGCGCCAGACCGGCAGGTCGCCCATGTCGATGCTACTCTCCCAGGCCGCGAGTTCTTCGTAGCTCTGGAAGCAGGCGTCGCCGATGCGGCTGCGGGCGCCGACGCCGAGCCCGATCAGGTCGGTCGGCGCCTGCGGCACGTAGCCGAGGCGGTTGTGATGCAGCTGGCCGCGGCGCCGCGCGCGGGCGAGGTCGTCCTGCGGCAGCGCGAACTGGTCCAGACCCAGCGCCTCGTAGCCGGCGGCGAGCAGCGCGCGCGCGGCGATCGCGTGGCGCAGCCGGCGCTCGGTCGCGGGCGGCGCGTGTCCGTCGTGCG
>NZ_JANFVR010000046.1 GCF_024609805.1 Tahibacter caeni
ATCTGCGACCTCGCGCTCCTCGGCGTCGCGCCGCGGCGCGAGCAGGCGCAGCCGGCGGCCGCGCACGGCGATGACGCCGTCGTCCTGCAGCCGCGTGAAACTGCGGCTGACCGTCTCGATGACGAGGCCCAGATAGCTCGCGATGTCCTCGCGCGTCATCGGCAGCACGAATTCCTCGCCGTCGCGGCCCAGGGCCTCGAAGCGCCGCGACAGGTCGAGCAGGAACAGCAGGATGCGTTCGTCGGCCTGGCGACGGCCCATCATTTCCAGATGGTCGTGGCCGCGGTTGAGCGCATAGCCGATGACGCGCAGCAGTTGGCGCTGCAGTCCGGTGATCGCGGCGGTCGCGTCGGCGAGCTCGGCCAGCGGCACCTCGCAGACGCGCGCGGCATCGAGTGCGATCGCGTCGCAGCGGTGCAGATCGTCGCCGAGCGCGTCGAGCCCGACCAGTTCGCCGGGCAGGTGGAAGCCGACGACCTGCTGCGAGCCGTCCGCATCGCCGGCGACGGTCTTGAACGCGCCGTCGCGCGCGACATAGAGCCGCGCCGAACCGCTGCCGGCGCGGTACAGGTATTCGCCGCGGCCGATCGTGCGGCGCTTCTTCACGAGCCGCTCGATGCGTTCCATGTCGTCGGTGGTCGCGCCGGCCGGCAGGCACAAGGTGCGCAGCCAGCACTGCGTGCAGGCGCGGCGTTGGGATTCGAGATCGATGACGGTCGAGGACTCCATGCCTGCAAGCTTAGGTCGTGCGCGGGAATCGCAGCCGTGGCCGCGACGTTCTGCCGCCACGACCTTGGTCGGGTAGGGCGCCGCGTCGGCGAGGTCTGCGCGCGGCGGCCGCGCATCCCCTGCGGCGCGGCCGGCTGCTGCGCAGGCGTCGCCGCTGCGGCGTGTCAGATCACGCGCGAACCGGTCGGCACCGTGCCGTCGTGATAGGCGTCGAAACACATCGCGATGATGCGCAGCAGGAAGCGGCCGCGCGGCGTGACGAGGATGCGGCGCTCGTCGAGTTCGACGAGCCCGTCGGCCTCCAGCTGCTGCAGGCGCCGTAGCGCGGCGGCGAAATACGGCGCGAAGCGGATGCCGTGGCGCTGTTCGAACGCGACGAAGTCGAGCCGGCCGTGGCACATCAGCTGCTGGATCGCGTCGTTGCGGATGAAGTCGTCGTCGTTGAGCGCGAGTCCGCGTACGAGCGGCAGGCGGCCTTCGTCGAGCGCGGCGTAATAGCTGCGCAGGTCCGCCGCGTTCTGGCTGAACGTCGTGCCGACGTGCGAGATCGCGCTGACGCCGAGGCCGACGAGATCGCAGTCCGCATGCGTGGAATAGCCCTGGAAATTGCGCTGCAGGCGCTGCTGGCGCTGGGCCACGGCGAGATCGTCCTCGGGCCGCGCGAAATGGTCCATGCCGATGTAGCGATAGCCGGCCGCGTCGAGGCGCTGCACGGCGAGGTCGAGCAGCGCCAGGCGCGTGGCCGGCGTCGGCAGCTCGTTCGCGTCGATCAGGCGCTGCGCGCGGAAGCGCTGCGGCAGGTGCGCATAGCCGTAGATCGCGATGCGGTCCGGCGCCATCGCGACGACTTCGTCGAGCGTGCGGCCGAAGCCTTCCAGCGTCTGCCGCGGCAGTCCGTAGATCAGGTCCACGCTGACCGAGCGCATGCCGTGCGCGCGTGCCGCGGCGATCACGTTCTCGGTCTGCTCGCGGCTCTGCAGGCGGTTGACCGCCTGCTGGACGGCCGGATCGAAATCCTGGACGCCGACGGAAATGCGGTTGAAGCCCAGCGCCGCGAGCAGGCGCACGTAGCCCGGATCGACGCTGCGCGGGTCGAGCTCCATGCCGATCTCGGCCGGCCAGGTGCGCTGCAGCAGGAAATGCCGGTCCAGGGTCGCCATCAGGCTCGCGAGCTGGCGCGCATCGAGCAGGTTCGGCGTGCCGCCGCCGAAATGCAGCTGCACGACGCGGCGGTCGCGATCGAACAGCCGCGCGGTCAGCGCGATCTCCTTCTGCAGCTGCTCCAGATAGCGCTCGACCTTGCGCGGATCGCGGTTGATGACGCGGTTGCAGCCGCAGTAGTAGCACGGCGCCAGGCAGAACGGCACGTGCAGGTACAGCGACAGCGGATTCGGAATCGGATGACTGTTGCTTTCCAGTGCTGCGGCGACGAAATCTTCTTCGCCGAACGTCGGCACGAAGCGCGTCGCCGGCGGATACGAGGTGTAGCGCGGCCCGGCCACGTCGTAGCGGGCGATCAGCTCGGGATCGAAGACAGTCTGCGGCGCGAGTTGGGCGTTCATGGCGGCTACTCTGCGCCGGCCGCGCCGCCGCCGCGTTGATCCGGATCAATTCGCCGCCGCGACCGGCGGCGGCGCCGGTCGCGGCCGGTCAGCCTCCGCCCAGCACCGCCATGCACTTGAGCTCGATCGCGATCGGCGTCGGCAGCGCCGTGATGCCGAGCGTCGTGCGGCAGGGCTGGGCGGTCGTGAAGTGTTCGGCGTAGAGGCGGTTGTACGTCGCGAAATCGCGCGTCATGTCGGTCAGGTAGACGGTCACGTCGACGAGGTCTTCCCAGCAGGCGCCGGCGGCTTCGAGCACCGCGCGCACGTTGGCGAAGACCTGGCGGCACTGGGCTTCGATGTCGTAGGCGACGAGGCGGCCGTCGGCGTCGTAGACGTTGCCCGGAATCGCGTCGCTGCCGGGCATGCGCGGACCCACGCCGGACAGGAACAGCAGGTCGCCGACGCGGCGGGCGTGCGGATAGGCGCCGACGGGCGCGGGGGCCTGGCTGGCGTGGACGGCTTCGCTCATGGCGTGCGTTCCTTGGTGTTGGCGACCGTGATGTTCTGGGTGTTGACGATCTGGCCGTCGGCGCCGCTGACGCGGACGCGGTAGCGGCCCGGGCGCAGGTAGAGATCGGTGCGCAGCTGGTTGACGGTGCGGAATTTCTGTTCGTTGCCGGTCAGCGACGAATCGTGCAGGCCGATGACGATGCGATCGGCCGGGATCGCGTCGTCGCCTTCGCCGGCGTAGCGCGCCTCGATCAGGCAGGGCATGACCGAACGGCAGATCTCGCCGTCGACGGTATAGGCCTGGCGCGCGCCGCCCAGGGCGAGCCAGCTCTGGCGGCCGTTCTCGCGCGTGTACGGCGGCAGCGCGACGCTGATGTCGTACTGGCCCTCGCGCAGGGTCCAGGGCTTGCCGTCGCCGTTCACGAACGCGACGGCGGTCTTCGGCGCGCTCTTGGCCAGCAGCGCGCGGTAGTAGGGATGGTCCTGCGCGCCGTCGACGTGCGGGATCAGCATGGTCTGCTCGACCGTCAGCGGGTCGATGTGCGCGATCTTGCGGAAATGCTGCGCCATGCTCGCACCGCCGAGGTACTTGCCCGACTCGACGATGTGCGCATAGCCGGCGTTGACGACGACGCGCGCGTCGGGATCGTCCTTGAACACGCGGTTGTACAGATTGCGCGCCTGTTCGCGTTCGCGCGCGTCGCCGACCGCGTCGGAGGCGGCCTCGTAGGCGACCACGGTGAAGCCGAGCTTCAGCGCCGTGCGCACCATTTCGGCGTAGACCGGCTCCTGCGTGTAGAAGCCGCTGTCCTCGTTCGGATAGCCGCGTGCGGCGAGGTTCTTGTCGGTCTCGTACAGCGTCTCGGCGGCGAAGTGGGTGAAGCCGAGTTCCTTGAGCCGCGGCAGCATCTCCACGGTCAGGCTGCGCGTGATCGCGGCGTTGTGCGCTTCGTTGAAGAACACGGCGCGCTGGTCCCGGGCCAGCCGCGCTATCGCGTCGGCGGCCGGCTCCTGGCGCCAGGCGCCGCCGTCCAGCGGGGACGCGGCGTCCTGCTTGTCGCCGCCCTGCTGGATCGCGAAAGACTGCATCGCATCGTCGTGCAGGCCGAGATAGGACTGATGCCAGCTCAGGTACTGGCCGAAGATCAGGCGGAACGCCTTGCTCTCGTCGGCGACGTAGGCGGCGCGCATGATCTGGTACTGCGGCAGCAGGCCGCGGACCTTTTCCGCCTGGCGCAGTATCGATTCGGATTTTTCCGCGGCGGCGATCTGCTGTTCCTTCCAGTTGGCCGCGGCGGCGGAGCCGGCGGCGACGGCCAGCACGGCGAACAGGGCAGTCAGGGAAATGGGGCGCATGGACGGGCTCCTCGGGCGTCGCGCGCAGCATAGAGCAGCGCCGCACGCGCCGATTTTGCAGCGCGTGTGCGTTGCCGCAACTGCGCGCGCGCCGGAGCGAACGCGCAAGCGGCGTCAAGCGCGGCGGCCGGCAGTTTCATTTCTCGCGCGCCGCGAGGCCGGCCAGGGCCGACTGGTAGGCGCCGGCGAGCGCGTCTCGTGCGCCGACGGTCATGCGCAGGTCGGTGATGCGGCCGTCGAACAGGCTGTAGATCCAGCCGTGCACGCTGAACTCCTGGCCGCGCGACCAGGCATCTTCGACGATCGTGGTCTGGCAGACGTTGAACACCTGCTCGATCACGTTGAGCTCGCAGAGGCGCGCGTGGCGCAGGGTATCGAGCTCCAGCGCATCGAGCAGCGGCGCATGTTTCTGCGCGACGTCGCCGACGTGGCGCAGCCAGTTGTCGGCCAGGCCGACGCGCACGCCGGTCAGGCTCGCATGTACGCCGCTGCAGCCGTAGTGGCCGACGACCATGATGTGCTCGACCTTGAGCAGGTCGACGGCGAACTGGATCGCCGACAGGCAGTTGAGATCGGTGTGCACGACGACGTTGGCGACGTTGCGGTGAACGAAGACCTCGCCGGGCTGCATGTCGGTGATCTGGTTGGCCGGTACGCGGCTGTCGGAACAGCCGATCCAGAGATACTTGGGCGCCTGCTGGTTCGACAGGCGCTTGAAGAAATCCCGGTCCTGCGCGCGCATGGCCTCGGCCCAGGCCTTGTTGCGTTTGAGCAGATCGGACAGATCGGACATGGGCCGGATTCCTGGGCGAAAGCCGCAAGCATAGCGGCCTGCGGGCGCGGTTGGCAGGTGCCGGTGCGCCGCCGCGCGGCGGACGCTAGCCCAGCGCGATGCAGACGTTCTTCGCCTCGGAGAAGAAGCGCAGCGCCTCCACGCCGCCTTCACGCCCGACGCCGGACTGCTTGACGCCGCCGAACGGCGTGCGCAGGTCGCGCAGCATCCAGCAGTTGATCCAGACGATGCCGCTGTGCAGCCGCGCCGCGACGCGGTGGGCGCGCTGCAGGTCGCGCGTCCAGACCGTCGCGGCCAGGCCGTAGTTCGTGCCGTTGGCGACGGCCAGCGCCTCGGCCTCGTCGTCGAACGGCTGCAGGGTGACCACGGGACCGAAGATCTCCTCCTGGTTCGTGCGGCAGCCGGGGCCGAGGCCTTCGATGACGGTCGGCGCGATGAACCAGCCGGCGGCGCAGCGGCCGTCGAGCTTCACGGCGCCGCCGCCGGTCAGCAGCGTGCCGCCTTCCTCGCGCGCGAGCGCGATGCAGCCCAGGACCTTGTCGAAATGCGCCCGCGAGACCACCGCGCCGAGATCGCTGCCGTCCTGCAGCGGATCGCCGACGCGCAGCGCCGCGGCACGCGCGACGAAGCGGTCGCGGAATTCCGCATAGCGGCTGCGTTCGACGAGGATGCGCGAACCGCAGAGACAGATCTGTCCTTGATTGGAGAACGCCGAACGCACGATCGTGTCGAGCTGCGCGTCGCTGCCTTCCCAGTCGGCGAACACCAGGGTCGCATTCTTGCCGCCGAGCTCCAGCGAGGTTTTCACGAACCGGCGCGCGGCGCTCTGCGCGATCTGCGCGCCGACGCGCGTGGAGCCCGTGAACGACACCGCCTTGACTGCGTCTTCGTCGACGAGGGACTGGCCCGTGCGCGCGCCGCTGCCCTGCAGGACATTCAGCACGCCGGCCGGGAAGCCGGCCTCGATGCTCGCTTCGGCGAGCATGTGCGCGGTCAGCGGCGTGACTTCCGAGGGCTTGGCCAGCACGCAGTTGCCGGTGGCCAGGGCCGGCGCGATCTTCCAGGTGAACAGGTACAGCGGCAGGTTCCACGGACTGATGCAGGCGACCGTGCCGAGCGGCTGGCGCAAGGTGTAGTTCAGCGCGCGCTCCTCCATCGCATGCGCTTCGCTGGACCACTGCGTGATCGCCGCGGCGAAGAAGCGCAGGTTGCTGACCGCGCGCGGGATGTCGACGCTGCGCGCGAGCGCGAGCGGCTTGCCGCTGTCGCGCGACTCGGCCGCGGCGAAATCCTCCAGCCGCCGTTCGATCAGGTCGGCCAGCCGGTTCAGATGGCCGGCGCGCTCGGTGGCGGGCAAGTGCGACCAGGCCGGGAACGCGCGCTGCGCGGCCGCCGCGGCCAGCGCCACGTCGGCGGGGCCCGAATCGGGACAGCGCGCAAAGGTCAGGCCGGTGGCGGGCTCGACGACGTCGAGATAAAGGCCGTCGACGGGCGCGACGAGGCGGCCGTCGATCAGGTTGCTCAGAGTCTGCAGGGTCATTGCGCGATGGTAGCGCGGCGGCCTGTGCCGTCGCGATCAGGACGGCGGCGGCGGGCGCGATGCGGCCGAATCGAGCTCGCGCGCGCGGCGCAGGCCGATCTCACGCAGGCGGCGCAGTTCCTGCGCGTCGCGCTCTGGCGCGCGTCCGCCGGCCGCGCGCCAGAGCAGCAGCGCATTGCAGAACAGCCAGAGCAGGGCGGTCGCGACGAGCAGCAGGCTGTAGATCAGCAGACCGTCGTTCTGCCAGGCGTCGCGCGGCGTCGATGTCGGCAGCAGCGGGAGCCAGACGGTCAGCACGACGGCCTGGACCAGCAACAGCAGGCCCAGCGGCCGGCCGAGACCGGCGACGTGCGCCGGCGTCGCCGACCAGGCGCGCGAGGCCCAGGCCGCGGCCGCGCCGAGCGCCAGCGCGAGCAGCAGCGGCAGTACGCCGACGAGCCAGATCAGCACGGCCGCGACACCCTGGCGCAGCCAGCCCGCGTAGCCTTCGGCCAGGCTCAGTAGCCAGCCGGCGCGGTACAGGGCCTGCAGCGTGCGCGCGCCGTCGAGTCCGATCAGCACGGTCTGCGCCGTGACAATGGCGGCGAGCACGGCGACGCGGACGTGGAACGGTTGCATGCGGCGGCACCTCGGCACGGCCTGCGCGCCGCAACGGCGGCGCGTCGTGACAGTGTGCGGTGCGACGCGGACGGTGGTTGCCGGCGATGTTGCCGCGGCCACGCATCGGCGTTGCCGGCATGGACTGTCCGCTGCGGTTTTCCCATTGCGGCGCTGAACTGTGGCCGTCCCGCGCGAACGGGCGAGCCGCAGGGATGGGCGAGGGCGCCGGCGCTAGGTTACGGCCGTTCGCTCGCCGGTCCGCTCGCGACTTCTTTCGCGCCCGGCTCAGAGCGACTGCGTACGTCCGCCGTCGACCGGCAGGTTGATGCCGTTGACGTAGGCGGCGGCCGGCGAGCACAGGAAGGCGATCGCCGCGGCGACCTCGGCCGCCTCCGCGAAGCGGCCGGCCGGCACGCTCGCGAGCATGGCCTGCTCGATGTCCTCGCGCGGCTTGCCGGTGGCTTTCGTACGCTCGGCCAGGATCTGCTCGAGGCGCTGCGTGCGCGTATAGCCCGGCAGCACGTTGTTGACCGTGATGCCGTAGGGGCCGAGCTCGGCGGCCAGGGTCTTGGCCCAGCTCGCGACCGCGCCGCGGATCGTGTTGGACACGCCGAGGTTGCGGATCGGCTCCTTGACCGATGTCGAGATCACGTTGACGACGCGGCCGTAGCCCGCCTCGCGCATGCCCGGAAGCACGGCCTGCAGCAGCGTATGGCCGGCCAGCAGGTGATGGCCGAACGCGGCGACGAAGGCCGCCGCCTCGGCCGTATGCGCCGGTCCGCCGGGCGGTCCGCCCGTGTTGTTGACGAGGATCTGGAACGGCGCCGCATTGGCGGCACTTTCCACTTTGCGGCGCAATGTGCCGGCATCCGCCGTGTCGGCTGCGACGAAGCCGTGGCTCTGCGCCGCATGCACGCGCGGCAGCGCGTCGACGACGGCGGACAGGGCTTCGGCGCTGCGCGCGAGCACCGTGACGTTCGCGCCGAGCAGGGCCAGTTCCTGCGCCGCGGCGCGGCCTATGCCCTGCGAGCCGCCGCAGACCAGGGCGTTGCGGCCGTTCAGATCGAGCTGCATGCGAACCTCCGTCGTTTCAGCCGAGACCGCGGGCGATCTTGTGCACCATGCGCGGCAGCAGTTCCTCGTCGCTGTCGCCGCGCGGCACGTCCATGGTGTCGAGGTCGAAGCCCATCAACGCGGCGTCTTCCTCGTCGAGGCCGTCGAACTCGCGGAAATCCGCGTCGAGCAGCGCCATGCGCGCGGCGGTCTCGTCGTCGTAGCGCAGGTATTCGCCGGTCGCGCCGAACACTTCGGCGATGCCGCTGTCGAGCACGTCCAGGCGCGACCAGATCAGGGTGTCGCCGAAGCCGGCGCACCACCAGTACGAATGGGCGCGCGATCCGGCGGCGTCGTCGGCAATCGGGTTTTCGTCGTTCACAGCAGCACTCCGCTGATCCGCAGCAGCAACAGCACGATAGCGCAGCTGCCGCCGACGGCGATGGACCAGGCCGCCACGCTGCCGGGCATGGCGAGGAAACGCAGGGCCTGGTCGGGCGAGCGGCGCCAGGTCCAGCGCAGGAACCAGCCGAAGCCGCGCGGCGAGAACGGCGTCGCGCCGAGCAGCGGGCGGTCCTGCGGATGGCGGTCCCGCAGCTGCGTCGCGACGAGCGGCCAGCTCATGACGTAGGCGGTCAGGCCGAAGATCGCGACGCCGAGCGCAAGGAGCAGTAGAAACAGCACGTCAGCCAGCCTCTCGAATGACACGTTCCGGGGGCGCGGCCGGTCGACTGCAACAGGCGGCCGGCGGGTTGCGGAAGCAGGCCGTCGGGCACGGCAGTCACGCCCGGCGGTCCGCTCCGTTCGTTCTCAGAATTCCGCGTGGCCCGGCACGCGCGGATACGGGATCGCGTCGCGGATGTTGGCCAAACCGCAGGTATAGACCACGAGGCGCTCGAAGCCGAGGCCGAAGCCCGCGTGCGGCACGGTGCCGTAGCGGCGCAGGTCGCGATACCACTGGTAGTGGGCCGGATCGATGTGCATCTTGGCCATGCGCGCGTCGAGCAGGTCCAGGCGTTCCTCGCGCTGCGAGCCGCCGACGATCTCGCCGATGCCCGGCGCGAGGATGTCCATGGCTGCAACGGTCCTGCCGTCGTCGTTGAGGCGCATGTAGAACGCCTTGATCTGTTCCGGGTAGTTCATGACCACGGCCGGCCGGCCCACGTGCTGCTCGACGAGGAAACGTTCGTGCTCGGTCTGCAGGTCCATGCCCCATTCGACCGGGAATTCGAACGGCTTGCCCGAGTTCTGCAGGATCTCCACGGCGTCGCTGTAGTCGATGCGCTCGAACGGCGCCGCGATGAAATGCTCCAGGCGCGAGATCGCGGTCTTCTCGACGCGCTCGGCGAAGAAGGCCATGTCGTCGCCGCGTTCCTCGAGCACGGCCTTGAACACGTACTTCAGCAGCGCTTCGGCCAGGTCCGCGTCGGCAGCCAGGTCGGCGAACGCGATTTCCGGCTCGATCATCCAGAACTCGGCCAGGTGGCGCGAAGTCTGCGAGTTCTCGGCGCGGAAGGTCGGGCCGAAGGTGTAGACCTTGCTGAGCGCGAGGCAGTAGGCCTCGACGTTGAGCTGGCCCGAGACGGTCAGGAACGCGTCCTTGCCGAAGAAGTCCTTGGAATGGTCGACCGCGCCGCTCGCGGTGCGCGGCAGGTTGGCCAGGTCCAGGGTCGACACGCGGAACATCTGGCCGGCGCCCTCGGCGTCGCTGGTCGTGATGATCGGCGTGTTGATCCAGTAATAGCCGTTCTCGTGGAAGAAGCGGTGCACGGCCTGGGCCAGGCAGTGCCGCACGCGCGTGATCGCGCCGAAGATGTTGGTGCGCGGGCGCAGATGGGCGACTTCGCGCAGGAACTCCATCGAATGCGGCTTGGGCTGGATCGGATAGGTTTCCGGATCGTCGACGAAACCGGTGACGTCGATCGCCGTGGCCTGGATCTCGTAGGCCTGGCCCTTGCCCTGGGACGCGACGACGGTGCCGGTCGCGATGACGCCGCAGCCGGCGGTCAGGCGCAGCACTTCCGCGTCGTAGTTCGGCAGCGTGTTCGGGGCGACGATCTGGATCGTGTCGAAGCAGGAGCCGTCGCTGAGATTGACGAACGACAGGCCGGCCTTGGAATCGCGCCGGGTGCGCACCCAGCCGCGCACCGTGATTTCGCTGCCGACCGGATACGTGCCGGCTAGCGCGGCCTTGATGCTGACTACCGCCATGGATCGTTACTCCGCCAGAGCTGGAGGCGCCGCAGGCGCCGGGAAAGCCCGCGATGATAACGGAACTGCATCGCGGCGGCGGCCTTGGATTCGGCCGGCTGCGACCCCATGCCGGAACCCGGCAGGCCCGGCGAGGGCCCCCTGTTGGTAGTCCCGGTCCCGGTCACTAGAATCCGCCCATGTCCATTTCCCTGACTCCCGCCGCGCGCCAGCGCATGCTCGACTTCCTGGCCCGCGACACGAACGCCAAGGCCGTGCGCTTCGGCGTCAAGCGCACCGGCTGCTCCGGCTACAGCTATACCGTCGACCTGGCCGATGCGATCGCCGCCGACGACCATTGGGTCGAGGATGCCGGCGTCCGCCTCGTGGTCGACGCGAGGAGCCTGCCGTTCGTCGACGGCACGGCCATCGATTTCCGGAAGAGCGGCCTCAACGCCCAGTTCGTGTTCAGCAATCCGAACATGACCGGCGAATGCGGCTGCGGGGAAAGCTTCACGGTGAGCGATTCCATCGGGTAGAAGGACCAGGGTTCGTCAGCGGCGCAGCGGCGGTTTCGCGAGCCGCTGGGCGCGCAGGAATCGCAGGGTCGCGGCTTCCCACTGGCGCGCGCCGCTCGCGCCCCGCGCATGACGCGTCAGTTGCCCCGCCCGCCATCCGGTGAAGAGCAGGGGATCGATGTACGCCTTCCGGCAGACGGACTTCGTGTTGCCGAGAGCCTCGGCCACCTGTTCGACGATCGTGTTCTCGACGGCCGCGAGACGGTTTTCCGGCGCCGGGCGCCCGTCCTTTCGCGTCGGAAGCGCCGTGCACGCCAGCGCGCGGAAGGCCATCGCCGTGGCGCCCCAAGTGCGGAAGTCCCTGGTCGAGAAGTCCTGGCCCATGACGTTTTTCAGCCAGGCGTTGATGTCGGACGAATTGACGGGGTGGCGACGGCCATCCGCATCGACGTACTGGAACAGGATCTGGCCCGGGAGCTGCTGGCAGCGCCTGACCAGGCGGACGAGCCGGGAGTCCGTCAGCAGGACGTCGTGGGATTTCCCGGACTTGCCCCTGAAGCGAAAGCGCAGGCCGCCGCGGCGCATTGCCTCGACATGCCGGTCGCGGAGCGTCGTCAGGCCGTAGGAGCGGTTGCTGGCCGCGTATTCGGCGTTGCCGACGCGGATGAGCGTCGCGCCCATGACCGCGACGACCATGGCAACGACCTTGTCCTTCGGCAGCCCGGGCTCGGCCAGCGATCGCCGCAATGCCCGACGAAGTCTGGGCAAGGCCGCGCCGAACGCGATCAGGCGTTCGTGCTTTTCGCTGTCGCTGCGTCGAATCCAGTCCGGGTGATAGCGGTACTGCTTGCGCCCTCGTGCGTCGCGTCCGGTCGCCTGCACGTGGCCATTGCAGTCCTTGCAGATCCAGACGTCCGACCAGGCGGGGGGAATCGCAAGCGCACGGATGCGTTCCAGGGTGCGTGCATCGCGGATGCGTCGTCCGCTTTCCGACACGTAGTGGAAGCGCGTGCGTCCCCGTCGACGAATACCCGCTTTGGAATCGTTGACGTACCGGAGCCGCGTATCCTTGCCCATGCGCCGAAGCGTGCCGTGCGCGGCGTGAATTCCGCGCGGACGGCGTCATCGGACCGTCGAGCCTCTGCTCGGGCATTGCACCGACGCCGGGCTCGGCGCCGGATCCTGCCGGATCCGAGCGTCCTCCGAGGCGCCTGCGCCGGCACGCCGATCGCCCGGGCAATAGCGCCGCACCGCGCGACGGGTTGCGGCTGCACGTCGACGCCGTGACGCCGCCTCGCGCGCCGGCCGCGGTGCGAGCGGCCGGTCTCGACGAGGCGCGCGTCACGACGTCCGGTTTGTCTGGCCGGACGATGGCCGGCCACGGCGCGTGCGTGGTCGGCAGGAGCCTCGATGCCTCAGGTCGCCGCCGGCTTCTTCGCGCCGCTGACCGATTCGATCAGCGCGAGCAGCGCGTCGATCTGCGGCAGCAGCGCATGGTTCGGATAGGCTGTGCGGATCTGCGTCAGCAGCGCCTTGGCCTCGGCGTCCTTGCCCATGCGCTCGCTGAGCAGGCGCGCGGCGAGCAGGTACATTTCCGGAATGTCGGCGCTCTTGGGATGGCGCTTGTGGAAGCCGTTGACCAGGCGCAGCGCGAGCTGGGTCTGGCCCAGCGCGGCGGCGCGCTTGGCCAGGCGCGTGTTGGATTCCGCGTCGTTGACGACGAAGGTCGGATCGAGCTCGACCAGTTCGCGGCAGAGCTCGACGGCGGCCTTCTCGCGATCCTGCGCCAGCAGCATCGGCAGCCATTCCTTGCCGTGGCGGACGAGCTCGTCCTTGTCGCCCTTCAGGCGCAGCAGCTTGCGGTACTGCGTGTGCAGCGCCTCGGTGCCGCCGCGTTCGCGCAGGTGCGCACGTATCGCGTCGGTGGCCATGTCGGTCTCGCCGTCGCGGACCATCTGCGCGATGTCGTCGAGCACGACCTGATCCGGGTCGGCGCTGCGGTTGATCAGCGGCAGGCCCGGCGTGTCCGGCGTATAGCCGAGCTCGTCCTGGTACTGCCAGATCAGATAGCCCATGAGGTGGAACGTCACGATCAGCGCGTAGCCGGAGATGAAATGGAACAGCGGCAGGCCGATGACCAGCGGCAGCAGCTGCACGAGCCAGGCCTGCGCGTTGCCGGCGGTGATGAAGATCAGGAGGATCAGGCCGACGGCGACGAAGTACGGCCAGCCGAGCCGCGTCATGATCTGCATCCAGGTTGCCGGATTCAGCGCATGGCCGAGGTTCTGGTCGATTGCGAGCGACATCACCGCGCCGGGATAGCCGACCAGCATGAGGACGCAGAGCGCGACGCCGATCCAGCCGAGCGCGATGACGAGCACCACGGCGGCGATGATGAAGATCACCTGCAGCCAGATCGCGAGCCAGCCCGAGGACTGATCGGTCTCGCCCATGCCTTCGGGCGGCTCCATGCGGCCGTTCGCGGTCGCGCGCAGCACCTCGAACGCGAAGCGGTACAGCGCGACGCTGACGAGCAGGTCGAGAATCCAGCCCACCAGACCCGGGAGCATGCCGAGCAGGCGCGCGAGCGCGAGCACGCCGATCGTGATCAGGGCGGCCGGCTTGGCCGGATAACGCGTGATGTCGTTCAGCCGCTGCCAGAAGGGCACGATGGTTTGGTCGGTCATGGAGGCGATGTCGTGAAGTGAGGCTGACCGGGTCAGCGGGTTTCGCCGGTTGGCGGCGCGAGTCTACCGGGGACTTCCGGCGGGATTGTGGCGACGTGCCGCACGGCGGAGAAGCCGCGCGGCGATAGCCGCCCGGATCGTGCGCGCGTCAACGCTTGCCGCCCATGATGGAGCCGAGCACGCCGCGCAGGATCTGGCGGCCGAGCTGGTTGCCGACCGAGCGCATGGCCGATTTCGCCGTGGCCTCGATGACGCCCTGGCGCCGGCCAGTGCCGAACAGTGCGCCCTTGATCATGTCGCCCCAGCCGTTGCCGTCGTCGGCGCTCTTGCCGGCCTTCTTCTTCGCCGGCGCATCGGCCTCCTCGGCGGCCGCGTTCTCGTTCGCGCGCGCGGCCAGCTTCTCGTAGGCCGATTCGCGGTCCACGGCCGCGTCGTACTTTCCGCCGACCGGGGAACGCGAGCGCAGGGTCGCGCGTTCGGCGTCGGTGATCGCGCCGATGCGGCAGCCCGGCGGCACGATCAGCACGCGCTCCACCGGCAACGGCACGCCGCCGTCCTGCAGGGTCGTCGCGAGCGCCTCGCCAACGCCGAGCTGCGTGATGACCTCGGCGACCTTCTTGATCTTGGGATTCGGCGGGAACGTCTCGGCTGCGGCCTTGACCGCCTTCTGGTCGCGCGGCGTGAACGCGCGCAACGCGTGCTGTACGCGGTTGCCCATCTGGCCGAGCACGTTCTCCGGCACGTCGTCGGGATTCTGCGAGCAGAAATACACGCCGACGCCCTTGGAGCGGATCAGGCGCACGACCTGCTCGACGCGCTGCACGAGCGCGGCCGGCGCGTCGTCGAACAGCAGGTGCGCCTCGTCGAAGAAGAACACGAGCTTGGGCTGGTCCAGGTCGCCGACTTCGGGCAGGCGCTCGAACAGCTCCGACAGCATCCAGAGCAGGAACGTCGAATAGAGCTTCGGTTTCAGGATGAGCTTGTCGGCGGCGAGGATGTTGACGACGCCGCGGCCGCTCATGTCCTGGCGCAGGAAATCGGCGAGATCGAGCGCAGGCTCGCCGAAGAACTGGTCGCCGCCGGCCTGTTCCAGGCCGAGCAGCGCGCGCTGTATCGCGGCGATCGAGGTCGGCGAGATCAGGCCGTAGCGCTGCGAGACGCTCTTGGCGTTCTCGGCGGCGAAGGTCAGCAGCGCGCGCAGGTCCTTGATGTCGAGCAGCAGCAGGCCTTCGTCGTCGGCGAGCTTGAACACGACCTCGAGCACACCTTCCTGGGTGTCGTTGAGCTCGAGCAGCCGGCCGAGCAGGTTCGGGCCCATCTCCGAGATCGTGCTGCGCACCGGATGGCCGAGCTGGCCGAAGATATCCCAGAACACGACCGGATTGGCCTGGGCCTTCCAGTCGACCTTGAGCTCGGCGACGCGCGCGTCGATCTTGGCGTTGCCGCCGCCGGCCTCGCAGAGTCCCGCGAGATCGCCCTTCACGTCGGCCAGGAACACCGGCACGCCGATCTGCGAGAAACCTTCGGCCAGCCGCATCAGGGTGACCGATTTGCCGGTGCCGGTCGCGCCGGCGATCAGGCCGTGGCGGTTGGCGTATTTCGCGTGCAGAAGGACGTCGATGTCGCTTTTGCCCAGCAGGATGTCGCTCACGTGCGCTCCCGGTCTCTAGTCAGTGCAAGGAATGTGAAGGCCGATTGTAGCGAGGGACGCCGGCGCGCAGGCAATGCGTTTGCGGTTGTCTCGCGCGGCTGCGCTGTGTAACGTGCGCGCGTTCCGTCGTGGGAGTGCTGTCTTGCGTATTCGTCTTGTTTCGGCGGTGGCCGCGTCTTTCCTGTTGGCGGCTTGCGCCGGTACGCCGGCGCGCGACGGCAAGACCGTCGCGGCCGCCGCGCAGGCGGCCGCCGAAGAAGCCGAGATCGGCCAGCTGTATGCGCGCCTGGCCGCGGCGGTGGAACGCTACGAAGGCAGCGCCGAGCTCGCCGCCCAGGGCGCGCGCGAGCGCGCCGCGCGCGAAGGCAATGCGGCGCTGGACGATCTGCGCGCCGCGGCGCTGCGCTGCCACCAGCTCAGCGGCTGCGAGGAAGAACGTTTCCTGTCCGCGTTCGACGGCCTGCTGCGGCGCGATGCGCCGGCGACCGCGGCGACGACCGACGGAGAGAAGCCGGACGGCGACGACGTGCAGACCGAGGCCGAGAGCTCGCCGCTCGTGTCGGATCTGCCCGAGACGGCGCGTACGATCACCTTGCTCAAGGGCCGGCCGCTGGCCGAAGTCATCGCAGTCAACGAGCCGGTGAAGGCGTCGATCGAGGAATGGCTGACCCAGTACCGGCCGAACCTGATCCAGGCCTACGTCAATTATCAGTATCTGCGCCAGCTGATGTGGCCGGAATACCAGAAGGCCGGCCTGCCCGAGGCGCTGCTGTTCGGTTTCATCGCGAAGGAATCCGGCGGCAAGGTGCATGCGGTGTCGCGTTCGGGCGCGAGCGGGCCGCTGCAGTTCATGTATTCGACCGGCCTGCGTTTCGGCCTGAGCACGAGCAACGGCTTCGACCAGCGCTTCGACCCGGCGCTGTCGGCACGCGCGAACGCGGCCTATCTGAACGAGCAGCTGCGCGTGTTCAACAACGACCTGGAGCTCGTGCTCGCGGCCTACAACGGCGGCGAAGGCCGCATGGGCCGGCTCGCCGGCGGCGGCCGCGCGCGGTTCTGGGATGCGTCGGTCTACGGCGCGCTGTCGCCGGAGACGCGTGAATACGTGCCGATGGTGCTCGCGGCGGCCTGGCTGTTCATGCACCCGGAGCGCTACAACCTCGAGTTCCCGCGCATCGACACGCGCCTCGGCGAGATCGTGCTGCCGCGCACGATGTCGCTGGCCGAGCTGTCGGTCTGTTTCGGCCAGGAAGGCGGCAGCCGCGAAGGCTGGTTCCGCGCGCTGCGCAATCTGAACCCGGCCTACGATCATCAGATCGGCCTGCCGCCGGGCACGCGTCTGACCGTGCCGAACGTGCTCGAAGCGGCGTTTCCGCGCGTCTGCGCCGAAGGGCCGTGGCTCGCGCTCGCGGCGGAGCTGCACGCGGCGACGATGCCGCAGGTCGCCGTCGCGAGCGCGTCGGCGCGCAGCGGCAACGCTGCCGGAACGGGCCGCAGCCGCTACACGGTGCGCAAGGGCGACACGCTCGCGGCGATCGCGCGCAAGCATCGCTGTGCAGAGGTGCGCGAGATCGCGAGCCTGAACCGCCTGCGCGCGCCGAGCTACGCGATCAAACCGGGACAGACCCTGCAGATTCCGGTCTGCGCGCGCTGAATTCCGGGGCCGGCGGCCGCGTGCCGCCGGTCTGTCGTCGCCAGCCTTCCCGGCGCAAAAAAAAAGCGCGCCATCCCTGGCGCGCGTTGTCCCGCTACTAGCCCGAAATGAATTCGTTATGGCTCAGGCCGCTGCTTCTTCGGCGGTGAACCAGCCGGCACTGGCCGTGGGCGCGGATTCGCGCAGAAAGCGCAGGGCCCGCAGCAGCGAGCGGTGCACGTTGTCCAGCGCCGGGAAGGTCGTGCCGCGGGTTTCGTGATAGGCCACGGTCAGCCAAAGCGCAATGCCGCGCAGGCGGACGGGCAGATTGTCGGAGCGGGCCCGCGACATGCCGATGTCGGTGCCGCTGCCCCAGGCGCTGTAGCGCTGCTCGGGCGGGGTGCCGTAGAGGTGCGGAAATTCGCTCTTGGCCGCGGCCTGGAATTCGCGCTGGGTCAAGGTGGCGAGCTGCAGGCGCGACGCGTTGTTGAGCCCCTGCATCAGCTTCTCGATTTCCTTGTACTCGCGCTGCAGTTGATAAGCGCGCTTGGTTGCGACGAGGCGCCAGATCAACGGCTGCATGCGAATTCCCCTGTGGCTGGTTCGACGGATCGCCGGCGATGGTAATCCGACGAGCGGCGGAGGTTAGCCTACCCGGTCACAAACTGACAATCCTCGTCACCCACTCGCTGACACTCGTTTACGTTGTTCGACGTCGACCTCAGGCCAGGCTGCCGATGCGCTGGCCGACCTTGACCGCCTGTTCCGGGCGCAGCTCCGCGTCGATCGTGCCGACCTGGGGCGGCAGCAGCACGATGACCGTCGAGCCCATGTTGAAGCGCGCCATCTCGGCGAAGCGCTCCAGGGTCACCGCCTGGTCGCTCCAGTCGCGCCGCGTCACGCGGCTCGCATAGGGCGGGATTTCCAGGCCCGACCAGACCGTCGACACGCTGGACACGAGCATGGCGCCGACCATGACGACGACGAACGGGCCGTGCTCGCCGTCGAAGTGGCAGACCAGGCGCTCGTTGCGCGCGAACAGCCGCGGGATCGCCGCCACGGGCGCCGGCGCCACGCTGAACAGGCGGCCCGGCACGTGGACCGTGCCGCGCAGCCGGCCGGTCAGCGGCATGTGCGCGCGGTGGTAGTCGCGCGGCGACAGATACACCGTGATGAAACTGCCGTCGGCGTAGGCGGCCGCGTCCTCGTCGGAGGCCAGCAGCTCGGCGACGGTGTAGTCCTGGCCCTTGGCCTGGACGATGCGGCCGGCGCGGATCGGACCGGCCTGGCTCACACGGCCGTCGGCCGGGCAGAGCAGGGCGCCGGGCGCCGGGTCGGCGCTGCGTGCGCCGGGTTTGAGCAGACGCGTGAAGAACGCATTGAAATGCTCGAATGCGGCCGGATCGGGCGTCTGTGCTTCGGACAGATCGACCGCGTAGCGGCGCACGATCTGTTCGATCAGGAAATTCTTCCAGGGCTTCCAGGTCCAGCGCGTCGCCCAGTAGACCAGGCGCGACAGCAACTGGTGCGGCAGTGCGTATTGCAGCAGGATCGACGGTTTCATCGGCGCGGGTTGGCCAGGGTCAGCAGATCGGCACCGATCGCGGCGGCGTCCAGGGGCGGGCGGAACAGGCCGACGAGTCTGGCCTGCGGGTCGATCACGGCGATCGAGGCGCTGTGATCGACGCTGTATTGCCCGTCCTTGGCCGGCTCGCGCACGTAGAGCGCGCCTAGCGAGCGGGTCAGGCGGGTGAGCTCCTCGTCGCTGCCGGTCGCGGCGACGAAGCCCGGATCGTAAAAGGCCGCATAGCGGCCGAGCACCTCGGGCTGGTCGCGCTGCGGATCCACCGAGACGAAATGGATGGCCACCTTGTCGGCGGCGCCGGCCCGGGCCAGTTGGGCGCGCACCTGCTTGAGCACGCTCAGGGTGTTCGGGCAGATGTCGGGACAGTTCGTGAAGCCGAAGAAGAACAGGCTCCAGTGGCCTTGCAGATCGGCGCGGGTCAGCGGCTTGCCGTCGCTGCGCACGAGCTGGAATTCGGCGACGGCGCGCGGCGCGGGATAACGCGTCAGCGCCTTCATGTCGGGACCGGCCGCGCCGAACGGCTGGGTCAGCAGCCAGAGGCCGAGTCCGGCCGCGAACGCAGCGACGAGGATCAGGGCCGTCGGCAGCGCCCGGCCCAGGTTATGACGTGTATTCATTGCGGGAGTATAGACGCGGACGCGGCCCGGCCGGCGCCCCTATACTCTGCGACCCTTTGCCGCTGTCCCCGTCATGACCGCCGAACTTTCCACGATCGTCGACTTCATCCGCTACGGCGCGAGCCGCTTCGCCGGCGCCGGCCTGACCTTCGGCCACAGCTACGACAACGCGCTGGACGAAGCGACGCATCTGGTGCTCTGGGCGCTGCACATGCCGCACGACCTGTCGCCGAACTACGGCCAGGCCAAGCTGGTCGCGGACGAGAAGCAGAAGATCCTCGCGCTGATCGAGCGGCGCATCGCCGAACGCAGGCCGGTCGCGTATCTGACCGGCGAGGCCTGGTTCGCCGGTCTGCTGTTCAAGGTCGACGAGAACGTGCTGGTGCCGCGCTCGCCGATCGCCGAGATGATCCGGAGCCGCTTCTCGCCGTGGCTGGACGAGGTCCGCGTCGAGCGCGCACTGGATCTGTGCACGGGCTCGGGCTGCATCGGCATCGCGATGGCGTCGCATCATCCGGACTGGCAGGTCGATCTCGTCGACGTCAGCCCGGCCGCGCTGAATCTCGCGCGCGCGAACGTCGCGTTCCAGAACGTCGAGGACCGCGTGCGCGTGATCGAGTCCGATCTGTTCGCGGCGGTCGAGGGCGAGGTCTACGACCTCATCGTGTCGAATCCGCCCTACGTCACCGAACAGGAATTTGCCGAACTTCCGCCCGAATACGGCCATGAGCCGGCGCTAGGCTTGAAGGCCGGTCACGACGGCCTGGATTTCGCGCTGCGCATCCTGGCCGAAGCGCCGGCGCATCTGTCGGAAGACGGCCTGCTCGTGGTCGAGGTCGGCGAGAGCGAGCACGCGCTCGCGGCGCTGCTGCCGCAGGTGCCGTTCACCTGGGTCGAGTTCAACGTCGGCCAGATGGGCGTGTTCGTGCTCGAGCGGCGCGATCTCGTCGCGCACGCCGGAGCGATCCACGCGGCGTTGGCCGCGCGCAGTTGAATCCGGCGGGCGTTGGCCCGCGGCGGTCATCGAGAGGCGCAAACGGTGTCGAGCAATTCGTTCGGAAAACTGCTGACGGTCACGACCTTCGGCGAAAGCCACGGTCCGGCCATCGGCTGCGTCGTGGACGGCTGTCCGCCGGGGCTGCCGATCGCGCCCGAGGATTTCCACGATGATCTGCAGCGCCGCGCGACCGGCCGCAGCCGGCACACCTCGCAGCGCCGGGAGGCCGACGAGGTCGAGATCCTGTCCGGCGTCTACGAAGGCGTCACGACCGGCACGCCGATCGCGCTGCTGATCCGCAACACCGACCAGCGCTCCAAGGACTACGCCGGGATCGCCGAACGCTTCCGGCCGGGCCATGCGGACTACACCTACTGGCAGAAATACGGCCTGCGCGATCCGCGCGGCGGCGGGCGTTCGTCGGCGCGCGAGACGACGATGCGCGTGGCCGCCGGCGTCATCGCCAAGCGCTGGCTCGCGCGCCAGTACGGCGTGCGCGTGCGCGGCTGGCTCGCCGCGCTCGGGCCGCTGACGCCCGCCGCGTTCGACTGGGACGCGGTCGAGGCCAATCCGTTCTTCTGGCCCGACGCGGCCATGATCGCCGAGCTCGAGCAATTCATGGACCGCCTGCGCAAGTCGGGCGACTCGATCGGCGCACGCGTCAACGTGCTCGCCGACAACGTGCCGCCGGGGTGGGGCGAGCCGATCTACGGCAAGCTCGACGGCGAGCTCGCCGCGGCGCTCATGAGCATCAACGCGGTCAAGGGCGTGGAGATCGGCGACGGCTTCGCCGCGGTGACCCAGCGCGGCAGCGAGCACCGCGACGAGATGACGCCGCAGGGATTCCTGTCCAACCACGCGGGCGGCATCCTCGGCGGCATTTCCACGGGCCAGGACCTGCTCGCCTCGATCGTGCTGAAGCCGACGTCGAGCATCCTGATTCCCGGTCGCAGCGTGAACGTCCGCGGCGAACCGGTCGAGGTCGTGACCAAGGGCCGCCACGACCCCTGCGTCGGCATCCGCGCGACGCCGATCGCCGAGGCCATGGTCGCGCTCGTGCTCATGGACCAGGCCCTGCGCCAGCGCGCCCAGTGCGGCGACGTCGGTCCCGTGACGCCGCGAATTCCGGCCAAATCCTGAGCTTTTGCGCGGGCGCGGCCGGCGGCCCGTCATCCTGAAGTATCAAGCTGGAGAAATAGAAATGTCTGCAAGCTCTGCGGAACGCAAGTTCAAGGTGGCCATGGTCGGCGCGACCGGTGCCGTCGGCGAGACCCTGATCGGCATTCTGAAAGAGCGCAAATTCCCGGTCGGCGAATTCGTCGCGCTCGCGAGCGAACGCTCGGCCGGCGGCCAGGTCGACTTCGGCAATCAGAAGGTCACCGTGCGCGACCTGGCGACCTACGACTTCGACGGCGTCGACATCGCGTTCTTCTCCGCCGGCGGCAGCGTCAGCCGCGTGCATGCGCCGCGCGCCGCGGCGGCCGGCGCCGTGGTCATCGACAACACCTCGGAATTCCGCTACCAGGACGACATCCCGCTGGTCGTGTCCGAGGTCAATCCCGAGGCGATAGCCGGCTACGAGACGCGCGGCATCATCGCCAACCCGAACTGCTCGACCATGCAGATGCTTGTCGCGCTCGCGCCGATCCACCGCGCCGTCGGCATCACGCGCATCAACGTGGCGACCTACCAGTCGGTGTCGGGCGCCGGCCGCTCGGGGCTCGAGGAGCTCGGCCGCCAGACCGCGGCGATCCTGAACTTCCAGGAAGCCAAGCCGCAGAAGTTCCAGGCGCAGATCGCGTTCAACCTGATCCCGCAGATCGACGACTTCCAGGCCAACGGCTACACCAAGGAAGAGATGAAGCTGGTCTGGGAGACGCGCAAGATCCTCGGCGATCCCGCCATCGAGGTGAACCCGACCGCCGTCCGCGTACCGGTGTTCTACGGTCACTCCGAGGCCGTGCATGTCGAAACCCGCGACAAGATCACAGCCGAGCGCGCCCGCGAGCTGCTAGAAAGCGCGCCCGGCGTCATCGTCGTCGACGAACGGGTGCCCGGCGGCTATCCGACGCCGGTTTCCCATGCGGCCGGACAGGATGCGGTCTATGTCGGCCGCATCCGCGAGGACATCTCGCATCCGCGCGGACTCAATCTCTGGGTCGTTTCCGACAACATCCGCAAGGGCGCCGCCTTGAATGCGGTCCAGGTTGCTGAGCTATTGGTGAAATCGTATCTGTGATCTATAGTTACGATTGTGTTATAAGGCATTTTCGAGATTGTCCGGCGGGCCGCCAGCCCGCCGGACATTGCTGTGCAGGGAAGCAAGGCCCGCCTGAAGCTTTTGCAAGTGCTTGATCGGGCGTGAAAAAGCGTTGGAATCATGCTGCGAAGGGGATCGGCCGCTGCCTTGCGCATCTGCCGGTGGTTCGCGGGGCTGTACGACAGAGCTAAGACCGGGCCTTAGGCCACTGCCACCCAGGGGGCTGACCTCATGAATGGATCGCTGAAACTAACGCTGGCCGTTGCGCTCGCACTGGGCAGTACCAATGCGCTGGCGCTGGGCCTGGGAATGATCCAGGTCAAGTCGGGCCTGAACGAACCCCTGGTGGCCGAGATCCCGGTGACCGGCACCCCCGACGAAACGGCCGGCGTCAGCGTCGCGCTCGCGGCGGCGACCGATTTCGAACGCGTCGGCCTGTCCCGCTCGCGCATCATCGTGCCGCTGGAATTCGCGCTGGCCACCGGCGCCAAGGGCAACGCCGTCATCAAGGTCACGACCAAGGAGCCGGTGCGCGATCCGTTCCTCGACTTCCTGATCGAGGTGAACTGGGCCAAGGGCAAGCTGCTGCGCGAATACACCGTGCTGCTCGATCCGCCGACCATGGCGCCGGCGATCAAGGGCTCCAAGGCCAGCACGGCGGCGGTCCGCGACACCGCCGCACCGGCCGCCTCGAGCCAGCTGCCGGCGGGCAAGCCGGCCAAGTCCACGGGCAAGCCCGCGCGCAGCGAGACCACCGCGGCGGCCGCGCCGCCGTCTCCGGCCCCCGAGCGCAGCGCCGCGGCCGGCGAGTACGGTCCGGTCGCCGCCGGCGAGACGCTCTGGGAAGTCGCCGCGGCCACGCGCCCGGACGACAGCGTGTCGCTGAATCAGGTCATGGTCGCGCTGCTACGCAGCAACCCGAGCGCGTTCTACAAGGACAACATCAATTCGCTGAAGCGCGGCGCGATCCTGCGCGTGCCGAGCGCCGACGAGATCCGCGCCGCCGGCACGGCCGCGGCGGCCGCGGCCGAAGTGCGCAGCCAGAACGAAGCCGCGCGCGGCGGCGGCGCGGCGCCGACGCTGGTCGCCGACAGCGGCAGCAAGCCGGCGTCGACCGCTTCGGCGCCGAAGACCGCCGCGGCGTCCAAGCCGGGCGACCGCCTCGAACTCGTTCCGCCGAAGAGCGGCAAGGATTCCACGGCCGGCGCCGAGCGCCCGGGCGCGGGCGGCACCGGCGACGCGTCCGTGCGCGCCGAACTCGCGCGGACCAAGGAAGCCCTGGCCAGCAGCAACCAGGAAGCGAGCGAGCTGAAGTCGCGCGTGCGCGAACTCGAAGACCTCAAGACCAAGAACGACAAGCTGCTGACCCTGAAGGACTCCGAGCTCGCCGCCCTGCAGCAGAAGCTCAAGGAACTGCAGGACAAGAGCGCGACCAAGCCGGGCACGACGCCCGCCACCTCGGCAACGGCGCCGGCGTCCACGCCGGCTGCGACGCCTGCCACGACCGCGTCCAAGCCCGGCGACAAGGGCGGTGCGATCACGAAGGAAGAAATCTGGGGCACGGCAGCTGGCACGCCGCCGGCCGCCTCGAGCTCGTCCACCGCAGCGACGCCGGCCGGCAGCAGCACGCCGCCGGCCGCGACGCCGCCGTC
>NZ_JANFVR010000460.1 GCF_024609805.1 Tahibacter caeni
GGCCGCCGGCGCGCTGTACCTCGATCAGGCGCAGCACGCCGTCGCCAGTGGCGATGTCCAGGCCCTCGCGCGTCGCGCCGAGCACGCTGCCGGGCGCCGCGGTCGCGGAGATCGGCAGGGCCTGCGCCGTCCAGATGCGCAGGCGTTCGCCGGCGACCTCGGCCTCGGCGACGGGCCAGGGATTGAACGCGCGGACCTTGCGCTCGATCGCGGCCGCGGCGTCGCGCCAGTCGATCTGCGCTTCGGCCTTGTCGAGCTTGTGGGCGTAGACCACGCCGTCCTCGGGCTGGGGCTCGCTGGCCGGGCGCACGCGATCACGCGCGAGCAGCGGCAGCTGGCGGCGCAGCAGGTCGGCGCCGCACTGGCTCAGCAGATCGTGCAGGCTCCCGCCGGTCTCGCGGGAGATATCCGGAGCCTCGATCCGGGCGATGACCGGCCCGGTATCCAGGCCTTTCTCCATCTGCATCAGGCAGACGCCGCTGACCGCGTCGCCGGCCAGCACCGCGCGCTGGATCGGCGCCGCGCCGCGCCAGCGCGGCAGCAGCGAGGCGTGCACGTTCCAGCACCCGAAGCGCGGAATGTCGAGCACCTTCTGCGACAGGATCAGGCCGTAGGCGACCACGACCATGAGGTCGGGCGCGTAGGCGGCCAGGCGTTCGCGGGCTTCCGCGCTGCGGAAGTTCTCGGGCTGCTCGACCGCATAGCCGCGGGCCAGCGCGGCCTCCTTGACCGGACTCGGGCTGAGCTTGCGGCCGCGGCCGGCCGGCCGGTCCGGCTGGGTGTAGACGGCGACGACCTCCACGCCGGGCTGGGCGCAGGCCTCCAGGCAGGGCACGGCGAAATCGGGCGTTCCGGCGAACACCAGACGCAGGGGCGGGGAATTCATCGGCGCTCAGGCGCTGCGGCGCTGCTTTTCGAGCTTCTTGCGCACCATTTCGCGCTTGAGCGGCGACAGGTAGTCGACGAACAGGCGGCCGGCCAGATGATCCATCTCATGCTGGATGCAGACCGCGAGCAGGCCGTCGGCCTCGAGAGTGAAGGTCTTGCCCGAGACGTCCTCGGCCTCGACCGTGACGCGATTCGCGCGCTCCACGTCGGCGAAGATGCCGGGCACCGACAGGCAGCCTTCCTGGTAGTTCTGGATCCCGTCCTTGGCCAGGATGCGCGGGTTGCAGAACACATGGGGCCGGTTCTTTTCCTCGGACACGTCCAGCACGAGCAATTGCCGGTGCACGTTGACCTGGGTCGCCGCCAGACCTATGCCGGGCGCCTCGTACATGGTCTCGAACATGTCGGCGACGAGACGGGCCAGGTCCGGGCCGAATTCGGTCACCGGCTGCGCCTTGGTCCGCAGGCGCGGGTCGGGAAATTCAAGAATCGTGAGCTTGGCCATGGCACTACCTCGAAGGAATCTGCGCGGAAGTTGGCGGAAGACGGTTCCGATCCGCGCGTAACATGCGGAAATTCTACGCGGATTTGTCCGCGTCGGGGGGAGCGGCAAGCACTCGCGCCGGAGTCGGGTCCCGGCCTGTGGCGATCACGGCTTGCGTGCGTATTTTCTTAGGCTACACTCACGATGCCCTTGGGGAATCAGGTAATTGGCGGCCATGCTTAAAAAACTACCTGCACTTTTTGCCGGATTGCTCGTTGCACTCACGGCTTTTGCCGTCAGCGAAACCGAGCTGCGCAACGGTCACCCCGATACCTATACGGTGAAGCGCGGAGACACCCTCTGGGACATCTCGGCGCGCTTCCTCAAGAAACCCTGGCTCTGGCCGGAGATCTGGCAGGCCAATCCGCAGGTCGAGAACCCGCACCTGATCTATCCGGGCGACGTGCTCAACCTGTCCTATCTGAACGGCAACGGCGGCGGTGGCGGCGCCCGCCTCAGCAACAGCGGACCGCACGTGCGGCGCGACCCGCTGGAAGAGGCGATCCAGCCGATCAATCTCAAGGACATCGAGCCGTTCCTGAAGAACATGCGCGTCGTCGACGAGCAGACGTTCAAAGGCCTGCCGTATGTGGTCGCCGTCGAGGAAAACAAGCTGCGCGCGACCAACGGCAATCTTGCCTACGTGCGCGGCCTCGACGCGCAGCCCGGCGGCGCCTACGTCATCGTGCGCCCGACCAATCTCTACTACTCGGTCGAAGGCAAGAAGGACGGCGATCCGCCGACTACGCACGTGCGTCCGCTCGATGCCACGCACGGCCAGAACAAGATGCTCTGGCACAACAACCCGGTGAAGAACCTGTTCGGGCGCAACTCCAGCGTGCTCGGCTACGAAGTGGAAGTCATCGGCAACGCCCAGGTCACGCGCAGCGGCGACCCGAGTTCGCTGCTGATCACCTATTCGGACTATGAAGTCCGCGCCGGCGATCTGGTCATGCCGGTCGAGGACAAGCCCTACGATTCGCACTACCTGCCGCATCCGCCGCAGAGCGTGCCGACGAGCTTCGAAGTGCTCGCGTTCACCGACGCGCTGAACGCGGTCGGGCCCAAGCAGGTCGTCGCGCTGTCGCGCGGCTCGGCCGACGGCATCGAGAACGGCCAGGTGTTCTCGATCTACCATCCGGGCGAGCGCGTGACCGACCAGTACAAGTATCCGGAAGGCGGCGCCCGCAATTTCTTCAACCCCAACGACTCCAAGGTCCAGCTGCCGTCGGAGTTCGTCGGCCACGTCATGATCTTCCGCACGTTCGACCGGGTCAGCTACGGGCTGGTCATGGACGGCCTGCGCCCGGTCAAGCTCAACGACGTACTGACCGCGCCGGAATGACGCGCCACACCGGTCCGCTCGGCTGATTCCGAGCCGCGGGCCGGCCGTTTCCTACCTCCGGGCGCCGGCGCAAGCCGGCGCCTTTTTGCTGGGCGTTCCTATACTCGCCGCATGAACGCGCCGGACCGCAGCGACCGCGAAACCCAGGCCTGGCTGACCCTGCTGCGCGCGCCGGCGCTGGGTCCGGCCGGCCTGCGCGGGCTCGTCGCGCGCGCCGGCGGCG
>NZ_JANFVR010000461.1 GCF_024609805.1 Tahibacter caeni
CGGACGACGGCGCGAGCCTGCCGCCGCGCTGGTCGACGCTCGGCGGTCCGTTCGAGGTCAAGGCCAGCTCTCGCGTCAGCCTGGCCGCGCGCCATCTGCCGCTGCCGGCGGCGCTGGACCGGGCCTGCCGCGACCTGGCCGCCGGCTATCGCGACGCGGCCGCCGGGCTGAAACTCGACATGCTGCACCCGACCCTGTATTTCGCCGAAGGCATGCTCGTCGCCGAACCCGACTGCCGCGCCGCCGTCGCCGTGCTCGCGCGCCGCTGCCTCGCGCTGGCCGATGCGCAGGGCAACCTGCCCGAAGCGGAAGACTCGTCCGTGCCGCGCAGCGACATCGTCGCGCAGACCTTGCGCGTGCTGCTGCTCAGCGGCGACGCCGACGGCGCCGCGGTCGAGCGGCTGGCCGCGAATCTCGCCGGCCGCGTCGACGACGCCGGCCGCCTGCCGTTCCGCCTCGACGTGGCCGCGCCGCAGCCCAACGTCTGGTGCGCGATGTTCGCCGAGCAGGCGCTGCGCTGGTACGCGCAGGCGCGCCGCGGCGAAACCCTGCCGGCCGCGGAATGGCTGGTGTGAGGAGCCGCCTGCGCCGGCTCGCCGGCTACGCATGGCGGCTGCTGCCGCATCTGCCGCTGGCCGCCGCGCTGGCCGGCGCCGATCTGCTCGCGCGCCTGCGGCCCGGAGCGCCGCGCCTCGCCCGCGGCGCGCGCGTGCACGGCATCAGCGTGATCGTGCCCGAGCGCGGCACGCCGGACCTGCTCGCCGAAACCCTGGCCGCGCTCGAACGCGCGCTGGCCGGCGTGGCCGAGGCGCAGCAGGTCGTCGTCGTCGTCAACGGCGCCGCACGCGAGGACTATGCCGAGCTGCAGCGGCGCTGGCCCGGCTACGACTGGCAGTTCCACGAACGCGCGCTCGGCTACAACGGCGCGGTCGAGGCCGGACTGGCCGCCGCGCGCCACGGCTGGACCTATCTGCTCAACAGCGACATGCGTCTCGCGCCCGACGCGCTGACGCAGCTGCTGCCGTACCGCGACGATCACGTCTTCTCGGTGACCTCGCAGATCTTCTTCACCGATCCAGCGCGCCGGCGCGAGGAGACCGGCTGGTCCGACTTCCACCCGAACCACGATGTCGCCGAGGTCTACGAGCGCGATCCCGGCGCGGCGCGCATGGCCCGCGGCAATCTGTATCCCGGCGGCGGCAGCTCGCTGTGCCGCACCGAAGCGCTGCGCCGCTATGTCGCCGGCTCGCGCGATTTCGCGCCGTTCTACTGGGAAGACGCCGACTGGGGCGTGCGCGCCTGGAGCGACGGCTGGGAGCTCGTGTTCTGCCCGCTGTCGCAGGCTCATCACCATCATCGCGGCACGGTGCGGCGCTATTACGACAAGAGCGAGGTCGCGCGGGTGATCCGCCGCAACGAACTGCTGTTCGATCTGCGCCACCGCTGGACGCGCAGACACTGGCTGCGCAGCCTGCAGCGCCTGTCCCTGCTCGACGCGGCCTCGCGCCGCGAGCTGCGCGGCGCCGGCCTGGCCTGGCGCGCATTCCGCGCGCGCCTGGCCACCGAGCGCGCGCGGCACAACGGCCTGCGCTTCGAGCGCATCACGCGCGACCGCTGGTATGGGCCGCAGCGCAGCGAACGGCGCCGGCCGCGCGTGCTGCTGGTCTCGCCGTTCGCGCTGTTTCCGCCGGCGCACGGCGGCGCGCGGCGCGTCGCCGAACTCGTCACGCGGCTGTCGGCCGATGTCGACTTCTTCCTGCTCGGCGACGAAGCCTCGCTGTACGGCCCGGACAGCGAGCCGTGGCTGCAGCACTTCCGCGGCGCGCACCTGCTCGAAGGCCGCGGCGACCGCGCCGGCGAGGCGCCGCTGAGCATCGAACAGCGCCTCGAACGGCACGCCTGGCGAGGCCTGCGCGCCGGCCTCGCCGCGGCTATCGCGCGGTTCGCGCCCGACATCGTGCAGGTCGAATTCATGGAGCTCGCCGAACTCGCCGCCGACCGCGGCGACGGCGGCGCGCGCTGGCTGCTGTGCCTGCACGACGTCTACCTCGGCAGCGGCGACGGCGACGTGCGCCAGCGCGCCGCGATCGCGCGCTACGACGCCGTCGTCGCGTGTTCGGCCGAGGACGCCGCGCTGCTCGCGCCGCAGACGGCGAGCCTCGTCGGCAACGGCGCGGTGGACCGGCGCGCCGGCTATACGCCGTCGCCCGACGGCCTGCTGCTGTTCATGGGTCCGTTCCGCTACGCGCAGAACCTGCACGGCATCCTCGCCTTCCTCGACACGGCCTGGCCGGCGCTGCGCGCGGAATTTCCGGACCTGCGCCTGCGCATCCTCGGCGGCAGCGAATCGGCCGCGATCGCCGCGGCGGACGCGCGCCTGCGCCAGCCCGGCGTCGAGCTCGTTTCGGCCTTCGTCGACCCGACGCCGCACCTGGCCGAATGCAGCCTGAGCCTGAATCCGCAGGTCGACATCCGCGGCTCGTCGGTCAAGCTGATCGAATCGCTGCTGGCCGGCCGCGTCTGCGTGAGCACCGCCGACGGCATGCGCGGCTTCGCCGACGCGGGCCTGCAGGCGCTGATCGGCGGCGACGACATCGCCGGCATGGCCGCGGCGATCGCGCCGCTGCTACGCGACGCCGCGGCGCGCCGCCGCCGCGAAACCGCCGACGCCGAGCGGCTCGACCGCTACACCTGGGACGCGATGGCCGAGCGCCAGCGCGAGGTCTATCGTTCACTGACTCCGGAGCATCCGCCATGACCGCGCGCTGGTCCTACGACGCGATCGCCGACGTCTACGCCACCGACATGGGCCGCAGCATGGCCTTCGACGACGTGGGCTGGTATCGCGCGTTCTGCGCCGGCCAGGGCGGCGCGGCGCTGGAGCTCGGCTGCGGCACCGGACGCATCCTGCTCGAGCTGCTGGCCGCCGGCGTCGACGCGGTCGGCGCCGACCGCTCGCTGCCGATGCTGCGGCGCCTGCGCCGCGACGCC
>NZ_JANFVR010000462.1 GCF_024609805.1 Tahibacter caeni
CCGTGCCGGCGCCTGGCGCGGACGCCGGCGCGGCGACCCTGGCCGTGTTCCGCACCGTCGCCGACGCTCGCAAACATTACGGCGCGCCGGCGATAGGCCCGTACATCATCAGCATGAGCCGCAGCGCGGCCGACGTGCTGGCCGTGCTCGCGCTCGCGCGCGTCGCCGGCTGCGTCGACGCCGACGGCCGCGTGCCGCTCGACGTCGCGCCGCTGTTCGAGACCATCGCCGACCTGCGCGCGGCGCAGGACGTGCTCGTGCAGCTGTTCGCCGATCCGCTGTACCGCGAGCATCTGGCGTCGCGCGGCGGCCGCCAGATGGTCATGCTCGGCTATTCCGACAGCGCGAAGGACGGCGGCCTGTTCGCGTCGCGCTGGGCCCTGCAGCGCACCCAGGTGCTGCTGACCGAGCTGGCCCAGCGCAGCGGCGTGCGCATCGCGTTCTTCCACGGCCGCGGCGGCTCGATCAGCCGCGGCGGCGGCAAGACCGAGCGCGCCGTGATCGCCGCGCCGCGCGGCTCGGTCGACGGCTATCTGCGCCTTACCGAGCAGGGCGAAGTCATCCATCGCAAGTACGGCATCCGCGCGCTCGCGCTGCGCAATCTCGAACAGACCACCGGGGCGGTGCTGCGCGCGAGCCTGCGGCCGCGCCCGGCCGAGCCGCGCGAAGCGGCCTGGCGCGAGATGGTCGGCCGGATGGCCGAGGTCTCGCGCAGCCATTACCGCGCGCTGGTGCACGAGTCGGCGCGCTTCGCCGACTATTTCCGCGCCGCGACGCCGATCGACGTGATCGAGCGCCTGCGCATGGGCTCGCGGCCGCCGCGTCGCGGCGGCGCCGGCGGCGTGGCCAGCCTGCGCGCGATCCCGTGGGTGTTCGCCTGGTCGCAGAACCGCGCCGGCCTGACCGGCTGGTACGGCATCGGCACGGCGCTCGGCGACGGCATCGCGCGCCACGGCATCGACGCGATGCGCGAGATGACGCGCGACTGGCCGTTCTTCGCGACCTTCGTCGAGGACGTGGAAATGCTGCTGGCCAAGAGCGACCTCGACATCTTCGCGCGCTATTCGCGGCTGGCCGGCGCGCTGCACGACGAATTCCATCCGCTGATCGCCGACGAGTTCGCGCGCACCCTGGCCGCTGTGCTCCAGCTCAGGCAGGCCGACCGGCTGCTGGCCGGCGACCGCCGCCTCGCGCTGTCGATACGCCTGCGCAATCCCTACGTCGATCCGATCAGCTTGCTGCAGGTCGACCTGCTCGCGCGCTGGCGCGCGCAGGATCGTCCCGAGGGCGAGCTGTTCCTCGCGCTGGCCGCGACCGTCAACGGCATTGCCGCCGGTGTGCAGAACACCGGCTGAGCCGCGGCGGCGCACGCCGCCGCGGCCGGCCGTTCACTTGACCGGGAACAGGCGCTCGAACTCGGCCATGTACTGGTCGTACTGGTAGCGCTGGCGCAGCGCGTCGACGTCGCGCGCATAGCGCGACGGGATCGAGACCGTCACGGTGACGAGGTCGCCGTCGGGATCGCCCGGGGCGAACAGCTGGAACATCGCGCGCTTGCTGCAGGGCTCGATCGTATAGGTCGAGGGATGGCCGCTGCCGTAGTAATACGGCGCGTTGGCCGTGTGCTGCGCGGCGCTCTGCTGCAGCAGGGTCGCGCATTCGCCGTAGGTCGGCGCGAGGAAGGTGTGCGTCTGGACGCCGTTGTGGGCGATCCAGCCGCCGTACTGCAGCGCGCCGGCCGGAATCGGCTGGCTCAGGTCGACCGAACCGGCCGAATGGGCCGCGGCGGTGCCGGCGGCGAGGCTGAGGACGAGGGCGAGCGCGGAGAAACGGATCATGAGGTTCGCATCCAGGGCAGCGGCCGCGTCGGGCCGGGTGGAACGAACCTAGGCAGGCGCCACGGTGCGGGCCAGGAAAAAGCCGGGAAAGAATTCGCGGGCACCGCGCAGAACCGCGCCGCAGTGCGGTTTTCCCGGTGTCGGGCGTTCCGGTCCGGTCGATTCTTTCCCGGTTTTTTCCCGCGCCGCGGCTTGTCCGGCGGCGCCGGCCTGCCGACCATGCGCGCACTGCCACGGAGCCGACTCATGCCGCATCGCCTCGTCGTCCTGCTCGCCGTCCTGCTGCCCTCGCTGGCCGCGGCTCACGATCTGCTGCCGCGCCATGACTGGTGCAGCCTCGGCCGTCCCGTCGTCATTGCCGAGCTCGACCCGGCGCCCGACGAGCTCGGCCAGACGGTCGAGATGTACTGCAGCGACGCCGGCCGCAACTGCGGCGAGTTCGACGACTACACCAAGGTGCTGCACCTGCTGCAGGATGTCTGCGACAGCTACGAGTCGGGCGCCGCCGCTTCCACGCCGGGCGACTTCGGCGACGTGATCGTCCTGCCCGAGCGGCCGGTGGAGTTCACGCGCGACGACCACCACCGGGCCTACCGGACCACGCTCGGCATCCGCGCCGTCTGCGTGCGCTGCGACCGCCTGCCGGCGCTGCCGCTGCCTACTCCAGCGCCCGTGCGCTGACGTCGGCGCGGATCGCCTCGACGAGTTCCTCGAGCCGCCCGCGCTCGGCCGGCTCGAGCGCGCATTCGGCCAGCACGAAATAGGCGCTGCGCAGCACTTCGCGCCAGCGCGGATGCCGCGGCAGCTTGGCCAGGCTCAGGTAGCGCTCCATCGAGCGCATGCGCAGGCGGCCGTCGTCGACGTGGATGCGCCAGATGCCGCTCTTCTCGGCGAATTCCACGCGCGACTGGCGCGTCGCGCGCTCCCAGGCCTGCAACGTCACCTGCATCAGTTCGACGAGCCGGCGGCGGAACGCGTCCGACTCGGCGACGGCGTCGGCGGCGGCGGCCGGCGCGGCCTCGGCTGTCGTGCCGGCGGGCAGCGGTACGGCATCGGCCGGCTCCAGCCGCAGCCAGGCGACCGGCTCTTCGGCGTCGGCCTCGTCGAGCAGGCCGCAGCGCGCGCGCAGCCGCTGCGTGCCGACGAG
>NZ_JANFVR010000463.1 GCF_024609805.1 Tahibacter caeni
GCTGGAACGGCTCGTTGCAGGCGCGCCGCGCGCTGCATGCGGCGCTGCCGCTGCTGCGCGCGGCGCAGCACGTCGTGCTGCTGGAAGCCGCCGAATGCGCCGACACCGTGCAGGCGCAGCGCTTCCTGCGCCGTCACGGCGTGGAGGTCGAACGCGCCGGCTGCGAGCGGTCCGGCGCGGCCGGGCCGCGCCTGCTCGAACTCTGCGCGGCACAGGGCGCCGACCTGCTCGTGCTCGGCGCCTACGCGGAGCGCGGCCTCGGCGAATGGGACGGCGCGCAGACCCTGCTGCCGATCCTGCGCGAGCGCACGCTGCCGCTGCTGCTGCAGCACTGAGACATCGCGAGCCGGACGGGCCGGCGGCCGGTTACCGTACGGTGACGGTTTGATTCGGATCAATATCGGCGCGAAGGGCGCGACATAGCCTGGATCCGGATTCGTTGCCGGAGTAGCCGATGAACAGCACCATGCGAGCCGCCGTTGCACGCACGTTCGGCGGACCTTTGCGTATCGAGGAACTGCCTGTGCCGCGGCCCGGGCCGGGCGAGGTGCTCGTGCGGCTCAAGGCCAGCGGCGTCTGCCACACCGACGTGCACGCCGTCGACGGCGACTGGCCGATCCGGCCGGCGCTGCCGTTCGTGCCGGGCCACGAAGGCACCGGGATCGTCGCGGCACTGGGGCCCGGCTATGCGGGACCGCTGCGCGAAGGCGACGCGGTGGGCCTGCCCTGGCTGCACGACGCTTGCGGCCATTGCGAGCACTGCATCGGCGGCTGGGAAACGCTCTGCGCCGAGCAGCACAACACCGGCTACGGCGTGAACGGTACGTTCGCCGAGTACGCGATCGGCCGCGCCGACTACGTCGCGCGTCTGCCCCGCCTGCCGGATTTCCGCGCGCTCGCGCCGATCCTCTGCGCCGGCGTGACGACGTACAAGGGATTGCGCGAGACCGAGGCGCGCGCCGGCGAATGGGTCGCGATCGCCGGCATAGGCGGTCTCGGCCATCTCGCCGTGCAATACGCGAAGGCGATGGGCTTCTACGTCGTCGCGCTCGACGTCGGCGAGCAGAAGCTCGGCCTCGCCTCGGCGCTCGGCGCCGACGTCGTCGTCGACGCGAGCTTCGAGGACGCCGACGAGCAGGTGCGTCGCGTGACCGACGGCGGCGCGCACGGCGTGCTCGTCACGGCGGTCTCGCTGCCGGCGTTCCGCCAGGCGCTGGCCTACGTGCGCCGTCGCGGTACCGTGAGCCTCGTCGGACTGCCGCCCGGCGAATTCCCGACGCCGGTGTTCGACGTCGTGCTCAAGCGCATCACCTTGCGCGGTTCCATCGTCGGCACGCGCAACGACCTGAGCGAAGCGCTGGCCTTCGCCGCGGCCGGCCACGTGCGCGCGCACTACGAGACGGCTGCGCTGGCCGAGGCCGACCACGTGCTCGAGCGGTTGCGCCGCGGCGAGGTCGAAGGCCGCGTCGTGCTCGACATCGCCTGAGACGTCGCGCCGGGCCGGCGGCCCGGCGGCGATGCCGCAGCCCAGGCCGGCGACGCCGTCGTTCAGCGCGCCGGCGAATCGGACGCCGGCGCCGACAGTTTCGCGACGAGATTCGTCAGCAGGTCCAGCTGCGCCTGCTGGCGCGCGAGCAGCTCGCGCAGCTGCTCGCCGCGCAGCGCGTCGAGCTTGTCGTGCAGCGCCATGATCTCGATCTCCGCCTTGACGTTGACCTCATAGTCGTAGGCGGCCATCTCGCGGTCTTTGGCCGCCTGGCGGTTCTGGCTCATCATGATGATGGGCGCCTGCAGCGCCGCGAGCATGGACAGGATCAGGTTCAGGAAAACGAAGGGATACGGGTCGAACGCGCCGCCGCGCAGGAGCCAGGTGTTCACGCCGGCCCAGACGAGCAGGAACAGCGTGAACAGCAGGATGAAGCTCCAGGAGCCGCCGAGCTGCGCGACGCGGTCGGCGAGGCGCTCGCCGAAGCTCGGCGGTCCGGCGCAGCGGCTGGGATCGCCGCTGATCGCGCGCCGCTCCGACGCATGCGTCAGCGCGCGCCGCACGCGTTCGTCCAGCTCCTCGAGGCGGCGGCCGAACCAGCGCGGGGCGGCGTCGAAGTAGCGGGGCAGGTCGGACGGCATGGCAGACTCCGGGAACGAAAAGACGTGGCCGCTAGCGTAGCCGCAGCGCCGTGCGCCCGGCAGGGCCGGACGCACGGCTCAGGCCGGCAAGTCGGTGTCGTTGCGAGCTGCGCTCACGCTTCGGCTTCGCGTTCCCACTGCCGGCCGGCACATGTCGACGGCTTCGCCGCCGGTCCTGCCACGCGGCTGCAGCCGGAATGCGTGTGGGCAGGCGATCGCCGCCTGCCGCGAGAACCGGGTTCAGTGGCGCAGCAGCACCGGCAGCTCGGCCTCGGCCACGACATGCCGCGTCGCGCCGCCGAACACCCATTCGCTGAACCGCGTGCGGCCGTAGGCGCCCATGACCAGCAGGTCGGCGCCGGCCTCGCGCGCGGCGGCGAGCAGCGCGCGGCCGGCTTCGCTCTCGGGACCGCTGATGCCGCGATATTCGGCCTGGATGCCGTGGCGCTGCAGATAAACCTCGAGATCGAACGGCGGCAGCCAGCCGATTTCCGCGTAGCGGTCGCGGATCTCGCCGCGCAGCACGACGACGCGCCTGGCCCGCGCGAGCAGCGGCCGCGCCGCCTGCAATGCGCGCAGCGCCTCGGACGAGCCGTTCCAGGAAACGGCGATGCAGTCGAGCCGCGCCGTGGCCTGCGCCGGCACGAGGATCACCGGCATGCCGCATTCGAGCACGATCGCGCCTAGCCGCGCGCGCTGTTCCTCGCTCTGCGCGTCGCGCGCGAGCAGCAGCAGGTCGTGGCGGTTGCCGAGCCGGCGCAGCACGGCCGGCAGGCTGCCTTCGGCAACCTGCCAGGCCGGCGCGCGCACGCCGGCCTGCGCGGCCCAGGCCGCGAACGCGGCGGCGT
>NZ_JANFVR010000464.1 GCF_024609805.1 Tahibacter caeni
CGCCGGCGGATCGGTGCGCGGCAGCGCCGGGACGCAGCCGGCCAGCACGACCGCCAGCGCCGCCGCGAGCACGGCGGCGGCGTGCCGGACGATTTGCTCCGGCAGCGGCGAAGGAGAGGTGCCCGGCATGCGTTTCTGCCCGGCCTGCGGCTGCAGCATCGTCCGATATCCCGCAATCCTGTTGCGACGCAGTATCGGCCGCGCTGCCGGGGCGGCTTCTTGATCGAGATCAACTAACGACCGGCAGGTCGTTAGCAGACTGCGGATCACGAGATGGCGCCGCTCGCGCGGCGGAGAACGCATGAACGCAACGGTGGTCCGCAAACGCGTCCGGCTCGCGCCCGCGCAGCGCTGCGAGCTGATCCTCGACGCGGCGCTGGCGGAGTTTTCCGCGCACGGCTATGCCGCCGCGCGCATCGAGGACATCGCGCATCGCGCCGGTCTGTCCAAGGCCGGCGTCTATACCCACTACGCGAGCAAGGAGGCGATCTTCGAAGCGCTGCTCAACAAGCTGCTGCGCGCGCCGACCGTCGACGAGCCGTACCGGGAACTGCGCGATCAGGCCGGCCTCGAGGCGGCAGTCGACCGCTTCCTCGATCGCGCGTACGCGCGGCTGCGCGATCCCGGCGTCGCGGCGATCTTCCGGCTGCTGATCAGCGAGGGCAGCCGCGTGCCGCAACTCGTGCGCGCCTGGCGCAGCGGCATGCTCTGGCCGCACCTGCAGGCGCACGAGCCGTTGCTTGCGCGGCTCGGCGGCGCCGACGGCCTTGGCGAGCGCATCGAGCTGGCCTATTCGCCGGTACTGCACGCGCTGATGCAGCACTTGGTGTTCGGCGACGATCTCGACGAGGCCGCGACGGCGCCGACGCGCCACGCCCACCGCCGCCTGCTGCTCGCGCTGCTCGGCGAGCCCGCGCGCTAGTGCCACGTCCCGCCAATGACCATCGAACGATTCCTGGGTCTTTCGCCGCGATACGTCGTTGCCGATGGTTGCGCTGACCTGGCGACGACTACTTCCGGTGCCGGGTCCCGGGGCGATCTCTCAGAATTTCGACGTATTTGCGGAACAGGAGACTAGGCGAGGCGTTCGTGCAGGAACGCGACGCTGCGGCTCCAGGCCAGCCTGGCGGCGGCTTCGTCGTAGCGCGGCGTCGTGTCGTTGTTGAAGCCGTGCTGGGTGCCCGGATAGGTGTGCGCCGTATAGGACTTGCCGTTGGCCTTCAGCGCGGCTTCGTACGGCGGCCAGGTCGCGTTGACGCGCTCGTCCTTGTCGGCGAAGTGCAGCAGCAGCGGGGCGCGGATCGCCGGCACGTCCTCGAGGTTCGGCGCCGGTCCGTAGAACGGCACCGCGGCGGCGAGCTCGGGTACTTTGGTCGCGAGCACGTTGCTCATGCCGCCGCCGTAGCAGAAGCCGATCACGCCGAGCTTGCCGTTGCCCTGCGGCAGGGTCTTCAGCGCGCCGGCCGCGGCGATGAAGTCGGTGCGGGTCTTGGCCTGGTCGAGCTTGCCGAACAGCTCGCGCGCCTTGTCCTCGTCGCCGGGATAGCCGCCGAGCGGCGCGAGCGCGTCGGGAGCGAACGCGACGAAGCCCTCGAGCGCGAGGCGCCGTGCGATGTCCTCGATGTGCGGATTGAGCCCGCGGTTCTCGTGCACGACGAGCACGAGCGGCAGCTTGCCCTCGGCCTTGGCCGGCGCGACGAGATAGCCCTTGACCGTGCCGTTGCCGTCGGGCGACGGAAATTCGGTGCGCTGCGTCGTGATGCGCGCGTCGCTGTCGGCGACCTGTTGCGCCGCGGCGAACTGCGGGCTCAGCTGCTGCAGGATCAGCTCCGCGGCGAGCGCGCCGCCGGCGTACCGGGCGATCTTCGCGAGAAAGCCGCGGCGGCTCAGTGCACCGTGCACGTAGGCATCGAAATCGATGAGCACCTGCGGATCGAAATCGGCGCTGGTCTTGCGGGTCATGGCGCACTCCGGCGGCGGACGGGGATGCCGAGCATGCGATCTGCGCCGGGGCTATGCAATCCGCGGCCGGCGGCAGCGGGCCCGGCGGCGCGCGGCGGTCCTGCCGGCGATCGTTGCGGGAGGCGATCGGGCCGGACCACGCTTCCGCGCTGCGCACGGCTACTCGCTTTCATCCTGCCGCCGTTATTTGGATATTCGTAAGAATATTCAACATAAGGAAACGCATCGCGGCGCACGCGGCGCCCGATCTCCGCGGCGACGGAGCAGGGGGCGCGCTGCTCGCTGCGGATCCCGCACGCGGGCTCCCGGAGCGCCGGACGAATCCGTCGGCGCCGATTCGCGTTCGGTCAGCGCCGCGGCGCGTGCACGAGGCGGTTCAGCAGCGGCGCGATGTCCACGAGCGGCACGCAGTAGTCGGCACCGGCCTGGGCCAGCGCGGCCGCCGGCATCAGGTCGACTTCGGCGTCGTCGGGATGCTGCACGACGGCCAGGCCGCCGCGCTCGCGGATGCGCTGCAGGCCCAGCGCGCCGTCGCTGTTGGCGCCGGTCATGACGACGCCGGCGACGCGGTCGCCGTGCGCGACCGCGGCCGACTCGAACAGCACGTCGATCGAGGGGCGCGCGAATCCGACGCGCGGATCCACCGACAGCGCGAAGCGGCCGTCCTCGCCGACGAGCAGGTGATAGCCCGACGGCGCGATGTAGACGTGGCCCGGCAGCGGCCGCGTTCGTTCGGCCGCCTCCAGCACCGGCAGCGCGCTGCTGCGCGCGAGCAGCTCGCAGAGCACGCTGACGTCCTCCGAGCCGGTATGGCAGACCGCGATCAGCGGCGCCGGGAAATCCGCGGCGAGGCCGGCGAGCAGGATATGCAGCGCGCGCAGGCCGCCGGCCGAGCAGCCGGCGACGACGAGGGCCGGCGCGGGCGTCATGGCCGGCTCACGGCAGCGCGGCGCGGAGGAACGGCGCGCCGGCACGTCGCC
>NZ_JANFVR010000465.1 GCF_024609805.1 Tahibacter caeni
GCCGCGCTCGCGGCGCGGCTGCGCGCGCGCGGCGACGTGACCGCGGTCAAGCAGATCACGCCGGAGCAGGGGCTCGAGGAATTCCGCGCGATGTCGGGCTTCGCCGATGCGCTCGACGTGCTGCAGTTCAATCCGCTGCCGCAGGTGCTCGTGGTCACGCCGCAGGAGGCGCGCGGCAGCGAGGATCCGGCCGTGCTCGCCGTGCTGCGCGCCGAGAGCGACGTCGACCTCGTGCAATACGACGCCGCCTGGCGCCGGCGCCTCGGCGCCATCCTCGGCCTGTCGCAGCGCAGCGTGCTCGTGCTCGCGGGCCTGCTCGCGCTGGCGACCCTGCTCGTGGTCGGCAACACGGTGCGGCTCGACATCCAGTCGCGCGCCGAAGAGATCGCCGTCATGCATCTGATCGGCGCGAGCCCGGGCTTCGTGCGCCGGCCGTTCCTGTACACCGGCGTCTGGTACGGCCTGTTCAGCGGCGTGTTCGCGCTGATCGTCGTCTACGGCGTGCAGTGGGCGCTGCAGGCGCCGGTCGACCGCCTGCTCGACAGTTACGACAACCGGTTCATACTGCACGGCTTGGCGCCGGCCGCGGCGCTGGCCGTGCCGGTGCTCAGTGCCGCATTGGGCTGGCTTGGCGCTATGCTTGCTTCCGCCCGGCATCTGGCCGAAGCGCATCCGGATTGACCCCTGAACGATCCGGGCTGCGGCTTCTGCGGTGCGGCCTCCGAAGCGAAGGCGGTCGGCGCCGGCATCGCGAGTGTTTGACGTCGTGAAGGCGATGCTGCCGGACATCGGCGCGGCGGCGCGCCGCGCAGGCCGCTCCGGAGGTCCTCGTCGTCGCGGCGGCCGAACGCGTGTTGCAGGGCAAGTTTGGTAGGGTTGTGAAGCGGCGGGCGCCGAGCCGCGCCGCAGTCATTCGCTGAAGGGGAACCCGTGGACGCACATCTGACCCGACATATCGCCAGCGACGAACCTCGCGTGATGGTGGTCGACGGGTCCAAGGTCGTGCGCCGGCTGATCGAGCAGGTGCTCAAGTCCGACCTGCCGGGCGTGACCGTGCTGGCCTGCGAGACCGGCGCCGAAGCCAAGCAGCAGCTCGAGGCCGGCGTCGTCGATTTCGTGACCACGGCGCTGCGCCTGCCCGACATGGACGGCCTGGAACTGGCCCAGTACATCCGCGAGCATGCGCCGCAGGCCTATATCCCGATCGTCGTCGTCTCGGGAGACGTGCAGGAGCGGCTCGTTGCGCGCACCCTGTCCGACGCGGTCACCGACTATTTCGACAAGTCGCTCGGTTTCGCCGCGCTGGCCGCGTTCATCCGCGGCTACGTGCGGCCCGAGTCCAACGTGACCGGCGAGGTGCTCTACGTCGAGGACAGCCGCGTCGTCGCGCTCGCGACGCGGCGCATGATGGAAAAGCACGGCCTGACCGTGCTGCACGTGGTCAGCGTCGAGGATGCGCTCGCGCTGCTCGACACGGCCAAGGCCCAGGGCAAGGTGCCCGGCGCCGACATCGTGCTGACCGACGTCAATCTCAAGGGCGAGCTCACCGGCGGCGATCTGCTCGAACGCATCCGCAACGAGTTCGGCTACGGCAAGGCGCAACTGCCCGTGCTCGTGATGACCGGCGACGACAATCCCAAGAACCAGGCCGTGCTGATCCGCCAGGGCGCGAACGACCTCGTCGAGAAGCCGATCGAGGAGCGCCTGCTGATCACCAAGCTGCTGTTCCAGCTGCGCGTGGGCCAGCATGCGCGCGCGCTCATGACGGAAACCGCATGACCGATGCGCGGTTGAAGCTCGAGCCGAGCTGGAAGCAACGCGTCGGCGGTTATTTCGACCGGCCAGACATGCAGGCGCTGTCGGAATTCCTGCGCAACGAGCTGCGCAGCGGCAAGATCATCTATCCGCCGCCGAAGCAGATCTTCGCGGCGCTCGACGCGACGCCGTTCGACCGGGTCAAGATCGTCATCCTCGGCCAGGATCCGTATCACGGCCCGGGCCAGGCCCACGGCCTGTGCTTTTCGGTGCAGCCCGGCGTGCCGGTGCCGCCGTCGCTGCGCAACATGTACGCGGAGCTGCAGCGCGACATCGGCTTCGTGCCGCCGCGCCACGGCTGCCTGACGCGCTGGGCCGAGCAGGGCGTGCTGCTGCTCAATGCCGTGCTGACGGTCGAGCAGAGCCTGGCCGGCTCGCACCAGGGCAAGGGCTGGGAAGGCTTCACCGACGCGGTCATCGACGCGCTGAACCGCGAGCGCGACCACCTCGTGTTCATGCTCTGGGGCTCCTACGCGCAGTCCAAGGGCCGGCTCATCGACCGCAGCCGGCATCTCGTGCTCAAGGCGCCGCATCCGTCGCCGCTGTCGGCGCATCGCGGCTTCATCGGCTGCGGGCATTTCTCGGCCGCGAACGACTACCTCGTCAAGCACGGCATGACTCCGGTGGACTGGACCTTGTGACGGCCGCCGATTAGCTTTGACGCTCCGTCCGCGGCAGCCAAGGATGCCATGCGTCGTTTCGAGTTCAGCGAGGGTGGGTCGAACAAATTCTGGGAGATCGCGCAGAACGGCGCCGACCTCGTCATCCGCTGGGGCCGCATCGGCACGCAGGGACAAAGCCAGGCCAAGTCCTTCGCCGACGTGGCCAAGGCCAAGTCCGCGCTCGACAAGCTCGTCGCCGAGAAGACCGGCAAGGGCTACGTCGAAACGACTGCCGGCGCGGCGCCGGCAGTGGATACTTCTGTAAAAGTAGAGAAAAATATAAAACAGACGCCCGCGGCAACGATTGCCGAAGCGGCTGCCGCCGCGTCCGACGCGGGACCCGCCGCCGCCCCGTCGCCGGTAGCGCCGCCGCCGGCCGACGTGGACCTCGCGCTCGACATGCTGCCGCCGCTGCCGAGCCTGGCCGGCAGCACGCC
>NZ_JANFVR010000466.1 GCF_024609805.1 Tahibacter caeni
CGTGCCGCTGCCGCAGACCTAGCCGGCGCTCACTGCCGTCGTTGCGGACCTGTGCCGTCGCGCCCGGCGCGCCAGGCCGCACGCGCGGCGTCGGCCAGGCGCGCGGCGCGGGTCAGCACGATGCGCAGCGCGAGCGGCACCTGTTCCCAGTCCAGCCGGTCGAGCAGGTTGCGCGCGGTCAGCACGAGCTCGGTGTCGCCGTCGACGCCGAGCCGGCGCTGGAAGAACAGCGTATCGGCGTCCTCGAGCCGGCCGCTCAGCAGCAGCAGGTCGGTCAGGGTCGCGCGGACGCGGGCCTGCACGCGGGCGTCGTTCGCGTCCGTCGCGCGGATCTGCAGGCGGCTGGCGCGCACGCGCACGGCGAAGCGCAACGGCAGGTCCAGCACCTCGATGCCGAGCACGCGATCCTCGAGCGCCGACAGCTCGCCGCGCTGCAGCGCGCCGGCGAGCACCTGCGCCGCAGCGTGCTCGAACGCCTGCGCGAGCGCCTGGCGCGGCAGCAGGTGCAGCAGCGGCGCCCAGCGCCGGGGCGGAGGCAGCAGTCGCAGCAACGACGGGGACATGACGGGACTCGCACAGGAAGGCAGGCCGCGAGACTGCCGCGCCGGCGCCTCGCTCCGCCCTGACCCAGGTCAATCCGCCGTCGCTCGGCGGCGCAGGGCCGTGACGATCGCCCGTCGCGCGATGCCAGTGTCCTGCCCCGTAGCTACGTCGAAGGAATTCCCGAAGGATTTTGCCCCCGGGACCGGGCGCCGGAAGGAGGCGCAGCAGCGCTGCGGCGACGCCCGGCCACGACGTATCGGGTGAAAGACCCCGGAATCATTCGATAGTTATTTGCGGGACGGGACACTAGAGTCTGCGACCCCATGTCCTTTGCAGAGCGAGCGACTCATGAGCGAATCCGCCCCCTACCCGATCGGCACGCCGGGCCAGCCCTGGGGCGCGGCGGAAAAAGCCGAATGGCTGTCGCGGCAGACGCGCCTGCGCAGCTACGCCGACGACGTGGCCAGCGTCGTCGACCGGCTGCGCGCGCGTTTCGACGTCGTCGAATACGGCCGGCTGGACTATCTGCCCGACCGCTACGCGCTGCTCGCGATCCGCAGCCGCGACTGGCGCGACGCGCTGCCCTGCGTGCTCGTCACCGGCGGCGTGCACGGCTACGAGACCAGCGGCGTGCACGGCGCGCTGCGCTTCGTCGAGCGCCATGCGGCCGACTATGCGGGCCGCGTCAACCTGCTCGTCGCGCCGTGCATCAGCCCCTGGGCCTACGAGCGCATCCACCGCTGGAATCCGCAGGCAGTCGATCCGAACCGCTCGTTCCGCGCCGACAGCCCGGCGCCGGAGTCGGCCGCGCTGATGCAGCTGGTCGAACCGCTGCGCGGCCGCGTGCTCGTGCACATCGACCTGCACGAGACCACCGACAGCGACGAATCCGAGTTCCGCCCGGCCCTTGCGGCGCGCAACGGCGAGGCCTACGAACCCGACGTCATCCCCGACGGCTTCTACCTCGTCGGCGACAGCGAGAATCCGCAGCCGGCGTTCCAGCAGGCCGTCATTGCGGCGGTCGCGACGATCACGCACATCGCCGAGGCCGATGCGAACGGCCAGATCATCGGCTCGCCCGTGGTCGCGCCCGGCGTCATCAACTATCCCGTGCGCCGGCTCGGCCTCTGCGCCGGCGTCACCGACGCGCGCTACACGACGACGACCGAGGTCTATCCCGACAGTCCGCGCGCGAGCCCCGAGCAGTGCAATGCGGCCCAGGCCGCCGCGGTCTGCGCGGCAATCGATTTCGCGCTGGCCGGCTGAGCGGCCGCTGAAATTCGTCGCGGATTTTCAAGCGATGCGCGGACGAGCGCGATGACGCGCTCGTCCGCGCCGGCACGCTCCCGTCGTCGCGCAACGGCAGCCGGCCGCCCGCCGCACCGGCGACTCAGCGCCGTACCGCGAACACGCCGTCGAGCGCGAGCTCGGCCTTGAAGCCGGCTTTCTGCAGCCGCTTCTCGACTTCGCGCGGCACGTCGCGGCCGCTGGTCAGCCGGTTCGGGCTGCCGGTGTAGTGGAACAGCCGGCCGCCGCGGCGCAGCACGCGCGCGAGCTGCTCGTAGAAGGCCTGCGAATACAGCTCGCCGGCGATGCCGAAGCGCGGCGGGTCGTGCAGCACGGCGTCGGCCGAGGCGTCGGCGCGCTGCGCGATCGCCGGCAGCACGTCGGCATGGGTCAGCTGCAGACGGCCGCCGGCCGCCGGCGCGTCCGGGTCCGGCGACCAGGGATTCAGCGTGCGCAGCCAGAGCACGTCGGCATTCTTCTCGAACGAATCGATCGCGGCGACGCCGGCCTCGAGGCAGCAGGCCGCGAAATAGCCGAGACCGCCGCAGGTATCCAGCACGCGCTTGCCGCGCGGCTCGACCAGCGCGACCTTGCGCCGCGCATCGGCCAGCGGCGAGTCGTTCTCGCTCGGCAGCATCTTGATGCCGTCGATCTCGAACGTCGGCACGCCCCAGCGCGTCGGCACGAGCTTGATCAGCGAATTGGAGAAACGCGACACCGGCGCGAACGCGTCGCCGTCCCAGTAGTAGATCGTGCGCTCCTTGAGCCGGAACGCGTACGGATAGCGCTTTCCGTTCCATCGCCAGGCGTCCGCGTCGAGCTGCGCCTCGCCCTGCGAACGGTCGAGATCGAGCGAGCCGTTCCAGACCGCCGCGCCGGCGTCGCGCGCGGCCTGCAGCGCCTCGGCCTGGGACTGGGTCAGCAGGGGACCGGAATAGTGCGGCACGGCAGGCATCTCCCGGCGCGCGGCGCCGCAGGACAAACCGGCATTGTCCCAGGAACGCGCCCGCGGCGGGCGATCGGCCTGCCTGCGCACACGCCGTCGAGCGTCGTGCGGGGCGTCGCGCTCGACCGGCCGCGGCGGCCAGATCGGAAGAGCGTCG
>NZ_JANFVR010000467.1 GCF_024609805.1 Tahibacter caeni
GCGCCGCCGGCGGCGTCCGCTGCACCGGCCCCGTCGGCGGCGCCGTCTCCGCCGGCCGGCGCATCGTCGGGCGCGTCGACCGTGCTGCCGTTCCCGCCGGTGCGGCGGCCGGCCGGCACCTGGATACCGCTGCTCGCGGCCGCGAGCGTCGCGCTCGCGGTCGGGCTCGCCGCCGGCCGCTTCTGGTCGGCGGCGCCTGACGCGCTCGTGCCGACGACCTTGCTGTCGGTGGACCGGATGCGCAGCGTCAGCACGGTGCCGACCCTGCGGCTGCCGGCCGACGGCATGGTCGTGCTCAGCGTGCCGGTCGCGGCCGAACCGGGCTGCACGCCGACGGTGCGCATCCTGCAGGACGGCCGCCGCCTGGAGGCCCAGGCGGCGCCGGACGATTTCGGGTTCGCGAACCTCAGCCTCGCCGCGACGCAGCTCGCGCCGGGTAAGGCCGAGGTCACCGTCGACTGCGGCGGCCAGCAGCGCGCGAGCTATCCGGTCGAGTTCGTGCGCTAGGGGGCCGGATCGCGGCAGTCTTTCCGGTGGGGGTGTCGACGTCGTCGGCCAGGTCGGACGCGCTGCGGCAACCGCTACGGCTGCTGTTCCGCCGTCGCGAGCACGGCCAGCACGGCGTCCACGATCACGTCGGGCCGGTCGATCTGGATATTGTGATTCGCGAAGGCGACCATCTCGTGCCTGCCGCGGCGCGACAGCGACGCGGTCAGCTCGTGCGCCTTGCGCCAGCTCCGGTAGTGGACTTCCCAGTTCGGTTCGGACAGGTCGTAGAGTCCGTGCGTCAGCACGACCAGCGGCAGATCGCCGAGCGGCTGCCGGCCGGCGAACAGACGGCGATAGCGCGCGTCGGCTGCGGGATTCTTCGCGTACATGCAGTGGGCGATCTCCGAAGCCTGTGTGTCCTGGTAGGTCGCGGTCTGCTGCAGTACGCGGCGTTCCTGCAGGATGACCGTGCCGAGCGGGAAGCGCACGGGGTCGGTGCAGCGCCGGTATTTCTGCGCGGTCAGCGCGCCGGCGCGCGCCGTCTGCGCGCAGTCGGCGAAATGCGCGATCGCCGCCGCGATGTCCTGCTCGTCCTCGGCGCGCGCGGCGCGCACGGCCGCCGCGCCGAAGCGCCGCGAGAGCGACGATTCGACGCGATCCCAGAGCCGCTCTTCGGCCGGATCCACGAGCACGAGCCCGGCGACTTTCTCGGGATAGGACACTGCGAACAGCTTGGCGTGGAATCCGCCGAGCGAATGGCCGACGAGAACGACGGGACCGGCGATGCCGCCGCGTTCGAGCAGCGCATGCAGATCCTCGACCGCGGCCTGCGGCGTGCGCGGCACCGGCGACGGATCGCTGTAGCCCATGCCGGCCCGGTCGTAGGAGCACGCGCGCGTCTTCGCGGCGACGGCGGGCTGGATCAGCGCCCAGGTGCTCGACCAGTCGCTGAGGCCGGAATCGAACACGACCGTCGTGCGGCCTTCGCCGAGGCAGAACAGATTCATGCGCCGGCCGCCGCCGACGTCGACGAGCCGATGCGGCTTCACGTAGTCCTGTTCGACCTCGGCGACCGGGACGAGATCGGCCGCGGCGCCGGTGCCGATCGCGAGCCATGCCGTTGCGAGCGCGAACGCGCCGCGGATCAGCCCGGCCGCGTCGCGCGAAAGCGCAGTGCCGCGGATCGTCGCGGCAGCCGCCGGTGCGGTGTCAGCCGCCGGCAGCGCGGCGTCGAAAGCGTTTCGCGTCATCGTTTCGGTTCCATGGTGTGTCGTTCGGCGCCGTCTGCGGCGCCGGTGCGGGTTAGCACGCGCGTCTAGTACGGCGTGCCGTCTTTGCGGAAAAAGCGCCAGGCGCCGGCATCGAGGCGTGCGACGAGGTCGTCGTCGGGATACGTGGCTTCGTCGCCGGCGGTACGGTCGCCGACTTCGAGATAGACGGCGTCGCGGTCCGATGCGTTGACGAGCCGGTGCGCATCGCCGGTGCCGGCGCGGAAGCCGGCGCACATGCCGGGGCTCAAGGCCGTCGCGCCGGCGTCGGTGTACAGCACGACTTCGCCCTCGAGCACGTAGACGAATTCGTCCTGGCGCGTGTGCGCGTGCCGCAGCGACGACGCGGCGCCGGACGCGAGCCGCGTGAGATTCACGCCGAAATTCGTCAGGCCGAAGACCGTGCCGAGCGGCTTCTTGTCGCGGCCGTCGAACCGGGCGGCGAACGGCGCCGGATAGATCGAACGCTGCGCGCGGCTCGGTACGTCGGCCGCGGTCGCGGCTACGGGTGGCACGGGATTCGTCGTCATGGAGGGTTCCGGTCGGATGGGCGGTGATTCACGGGTGGGTCGCGCGAACGCATGGATGACAGCGGCCATGTCGCCGTCGCCGTGGCCGTCGGTTTCGGCCCTGCGGAACAGTTCGACGCACTGCCGGATCAGCGGCGCGTCGGCGCCGGCCTGCCCGCATTGCGCGGCGACGAGCTCGGTGATCGTGCGGACGTCGCGGACGGCGGCCTGCGGCGAAAAGTCCCCGGCGACGAGCTTGTCGAGCTTCATGCGCGAGACGGCGCTGGCCATCGGGCCGGCATCGAGCACCTCGCGGAGGGTCTGCAGATCGACGCCGGCGGCACGCGCCGCCTGCACGGTCTCGGCGAGCACGGCCACGAGGCCGATCAGGAAGTGATTCGCCGCGAGCTTCATGCGCAGCGCGCCCGGCACGGCGCCACAGCGGAACACGCGGACGCAGAGCGGCGCGAGCAGCGGCAGCACGCGCGCGACGTCGTCCTCGTCGCCGCCGATCATGCCGACGAGGCGGCCCTGTTCGGCCGGCACGCGCGAGCCGGATACGGGCGCTTCGACGTAGGCGCCGCCGGCCGCGCGCACGTCGGCGGCGAGCGCGGCGGAGTACTCGGGCGAGGTCGTGCCGAGCGGCACGACGATCGTGCCG
>NZ_JANFVR010000468.1 GCF_024609805.1 Tahibacter caeni
CGCCGCGAGCAGGCCCTGCCCCGCCGCTGCCGGCGCGAGCGCGCGGCTCGACAGGCCGCGCAGCTGCACGGCGACGGCGCCGTGCTCGTCGCAGAGATCGATGTCGATGCGCGAGACCGCGTCGGTGTCGCCGCGATCGGCGCAATGGCGCAGCCAGGCCCAGAGCGTCGCGCCGGGCGCCGCGCAGACGCGCAGGCGGTCGAGCGCGAACGGCAGCTGCGCCTGTGCCGGTCCGTCGGCCAGCGCCAGCGCGGCCTGCAGCGCCGCGTCGAGCAGGCTCGGATGCAGCACATAGGGGGTCGCCGCGGCGCGCACCGCGTCGGGCAATTCGATTTGCGCGAGCACCTCGCCGCGGCCGCGCTGCAGCACGCGGACGGCGCGATGCGCCGGGCCGTAGCGCAGGCCGAGCCGCTCGAGCGCCGCGTACAGTTCCGCCGCGGTCCAGCACTCGCCGTCGAGGCGCTGCTGCAGCGCCGCCAGATCGAGCCGCTCCGGCGCCGCCGGGTCGACGTAGAGCGCCTGGCCGCGGCCGTGTTCGCACGCGGTGTCGGCGTCTCCGCTGACGACGCGGTAATCGATCGTGCCGTCGGCGGCGGCCTCGATCGCGATGTCGACGGTCGTCGCGCCGGCGACGATCAGCGGCTGCGCCCAGGCGCAGTGGCGCAGCTCGAGCATGCCGTCGCGCCAGGCCGGCGGCAGCGCCTGCTCGACCGCGGCGCGCGCCATTTCGAGATAGGCGGCCGCCGGCAGCACGCGCTGTTCGCTGCCGCCGAGCTGCACGCGATGATCGGCGAGCCACGGCTCGCTGCCGTCGAACACGCTGCGATAGCGCTGGCCGCTGAGATCCGACACGTTCGCATGCACGAGCGGATGCAGCGCGGCCGCAACGGCAGCGGCCGCGGTCGTGGCCGCCGGCAGATCGATCCAGCAGCGCTCGCGCGCGAACGGATACGTCGGCAGGTTCAGCCGCGGCGGCGTGCCGCCTGCGTACAGCGCGGTCCACGGCACGTCGAGCCCCTTGGTCCAGAGCTCGACGACCTTCGCAAGCTTGCCGCCGGTGAGCCAGCGCTCGACGGTCCGGCGCAGGTCCGCATCGTTGCCGAACAGCGCCAGCGTGTCGCGATGGCGCTGCGCCTGAGCGTGATGCACGGTGTACGCCTCCGCGTCGCCGTCGAGCCAGGCCTGCAGCGCCTGCGCGAGCTCGTCGCCGTTCGCGACGACGAGGCCGAGACGCTCGTCCATCGCCTCGCGGCCGACCTGCAAGGTATAGGCGATCGCGACGAGATCGGTCTGCGGCGCGGCGACCACGAACGCGCGCAGGTCGACGGCCTTGCGGCGCAGCTGTTCGGCAGTACGCGCCGACAGCAGGATCGCGACTTCGGCGGCCGGCGCGACCGCGGCCGGCGCGGCGACGTATTCCTCGACGATCAGGTGCGCGTTCGAGCCGCCGGCGCCGAACGAGGAAATGCCGGCGATCCGCGGCAACGTGCGGCCGTCCACGACCGGCGCGGTCCAGTCGACCAGCTCCTGGTTGACGACGAACGGACTTGCCGCGAAATCGATGTGCGGATTCAACGTGCGCGAATGCAGCGACGGCACGATCTGCCGGTGCTTGAGCTGCAGCAGCACCTTCGTCAGCCCGGCGATGCCGGCCGCGGCCTCGCAATGGCCGATGTTCGACTTGGCCGAACCGATGCGGCAGAACTGCCGCTCCGCCGTGTACTGGCCGAAGGCGCGATTGAGCGCGGCGATCTCGATCGGATCGCCGAGCTTCGTGCCGGTGCCGTGCGCCTCGATGTAGCTGATGTGCCGCGCATCCACGCGCGCTTCGGACAACGCGAGCGCGATCGCGCTGGTCTGCGCCTGCGGATTCGGCACGGTATAGCCGTTCGTGCGGCCGCCGTGGCTAAGACCGCTGCCGCGGATCACGGCGTAGATCGGATCGCCGTCGCGCTGCGCGTCGGACAGGCGCTTGAGCACGACCGCGCCGACGCCTTCGCCCGGAATGTAGCCGTCGCCGCCTTCGCCGAAGCTCTGGCAATGACCGTCGCCGGAGATGAACTGGCCCGCGCTGAGCACGAGGTACTTGTTCGGGTGGATCGTCACGTTGACGCCGCCGGCGATCGCCAGCCGCGTGCGCCCCTGGCGCAGGTCCTGGCAGGCCAGGTGAATCGCGGTCAATGACGACGAACACATCGTGTCGACCGTCATGCTCGGACCGTGCAGGTCCAGCGCGTACGACACGCGGTTGGCGATGCTCGCGAAGCTGCCGGCCAGTCCCGTGCGCCGGCCGCGCAGGCTCGCCTCGGCGCCGAACAGCTGGTACTCGCTGTACATGACGCCGACATAGACGCCGACCTGGCCGCCGATGTCGGTCAGGCCTTCCTTCGGCGCCGGGCCGCGCAGGTCCGCGCGGCTGTAGCCGGCGTCCTCGACGGCCATCCACGCATGCTGCAGGAACAGCCGCTCCTGCGGATCGATGCGCTCGGCCTCGAGCGGCGACATGTTGAAGAACAGCGGATCGAACTCGTCGACGCCGTCGATGAAACCGCCCCAGCGGCTGTAGTGATGGCCGTCCTCGCGGCGGTTCTCGCTGTAGTAGTCGCGCCAGTTCCAGCGCTCGGCCGGCACTTCGACGATGCAGTCGCGGCCCTCGCGCAGGTTGTCCCAGTAGGCGGCCAGGTCGCGCGCCTGCGGATAGCGGCCGCTCAGGCCCACGATCGCGATCGGCTCGGCCGCGTCCGCACTCGCCGGAGTACGCCGCACGAGCGCGCGCCGCTGGCGCGGCGACAGCGCCGCTGCCGGCGGCGCGATCTCGACGGCCGTGGACGCCGCGGCGGCC
>NZ_JANFVR010000469.1 GCF_024609805.1 Tahibacter caeni
GCCGGCCGCGTCGGCGCGGCGCACGACGTCGGCGTCGCGCGCCTGCGCGCCGACGGGCAGCTCGACACGGCCTATGCGAACCAGGGCCGGCTGAGCTTCGATCTCGGCGGCCAGGAAAACCTGCTCGACCTGCAGGTCGACGCGCAACAGCGCGCCTGGCTGCTGGTCGCGCGCAGCGGCGGTGCCACGCTCGTGCGCCTGACGCCGGCCGGCGCCTTCGACGCGGGCTTCGGCGACGGCGGCAAGCTCGCGCTGGCCAACGACATCGCCGTGCTTGGCTTCGCGCTCGACGGCCAGGGCCGCATCCTGCTCGGCGGCGTGCACTACGGCCAGGTGCATTACGAGATGGCCGTGCGGCGCCTGCGCGCCGACGGCAGCATCGACGGCAATTTCGGCAGCCAGGGGCTGACACTGGTCTCGCCGGATCTGCGCGCGAACGTACAGAAACTCGCCGTGCTCGCCGACGGACGCATTCTCGCCGTCGGCAACAGCAGCGGCGGCGCCTCGATCGCGAACATCGGCCGCATGACCGTCGCGCGCCTGCTCGACGACGGCCACCTCGACACGAGCTACGGCACCGGCGGCGTGCGCGTGATCGACTTCGCCGGCGAGGAACGCTCGATCTCGTATCCGGACACGCGCATCGCGCTCGGCGCCGACGGCAAGCTGACGATCGCGCGTTCCGTCATCGAACCCGTCGCGGCGATACGCCTGGCGCGCCTGCTGCCCGACGGCCAGCCGGACGCGGGCTTCGCGCCGGACGGCAAGCGCACCGCGCTGCAGGGCAGCTATTACCTGCAGACCCTCGCGCGCGTGTTCGCGACGCCGACGCGGCTGCTGGTCGCCGGCGTCTACAACCAGAACAGCCAGCGCACGTTCTACGCGACGGCCTGGCGCGACGGCGACTCGATCTTCCGCGGCGGCCCGCTCTGAACGGCAACGCCGGCAGTCCTGTACGGCCGTGCCGACGGCAAAGCCGTTCCGATTCCATCCTCGGCCGCGCAGCCGCGGCGCGGCGCCCATACGCAAGGAAAGCCTAAAAAGCCCTGTGCCTGCTCGCCGCCGCGCTGATCGCGCCGCTCTACCTCCACGCCGCCGACGGCGACCCCGACCTCGGCTTCGCCGGCGGAACGCTCGCGACCCAGCCGGTACCGACGACGCAGTTCGAGAACTACGATCCCGCGGCCGCGCTCGCCGGCTTCAGCACCGCGAGCACGGCCACGCGCTTCGCGGTCGCGAAATTCCGCAGCGACGGCAACGTCGACACGGGTTTCGGCGAGTCCGGTCTGGCCCAGGTCGATTTCAGCCATGGCGCCGCCGACTGTCCGGCCTACGCCCACGGCATCGCCGCGCTGAGCGACGGCCGCTGGCTCGTCGCCGGCCGCGTCGGCCCGTCCTGCACCATCGGCCTCGCGCGCCTGCTGCCCGACGGCCAGCCCGACGCGGCGTTCGCCGCGCAGGGCAAGCGCACCCTGCTGCAGAACGTCTACACAGCGCTGACCGTGGGCCAGGTACTGACGACGCCGACGCGGCTGCTGCTCGCCGGCACCTACGTCGCATCGCCGACGCGCACGTTCTACGCGGCGGCCTGGCACGACGGCGACGGCATTTTCCGCAACGGCCTGCAATGACCCGGGCGCCGCCGGCGGCGGCGTTCGCGAATCCCGTCGCCGGCGCCACCTCTCGACCTTTGCGCGCGCGCGCGGCAGGATCGGGGCTCCGTTCCTGCCGAGACCGCACCGCATGGCCGTTGTCGCCGTCGATCCGAATGCGCCCGACTTCGTGCGCCGCTACGTCAACCTGGCCGATGCGCGCCTCGGCGCCGCGGCGCTCGCCGCGAGCGACGACTTCTTCGCCGACAAGTCGCGCATGCTCAATCCCGAACCGGCCGTATTCGTGCCGGGCAAGTACGACGAGCACGGCAAATGGATGGACGGCTGGGAATCACGGCGCAAGCGCGGGCCCGGCCACGACTGGTGCGTCGTGCGCCTCGCGCGACCCGGCCAGGTGCACGGCATCGACCTCGACACCAGCCACTTCACCGGCAACTACCCGCCGGCCGCTTCGGTCGAGGCCTGCTACCTGATCGGCAGCGATCCCAACGCGCAGACCGAATGGACGCCGCTGCTGCCGGCTGTGAACCTGTCCGGCAACAGCCATCACTATTTCGCGATCGGCGACGAAACGCCGTGCACGCATCTGCGCGTGAATCTCTATCCCGACGGCGGTCTCGCGCGCCTGCGCGTCTACGCGACGCCGCAGTTCGGCGGCGAAGCCGAAGACGACGGCCTCGTCGACCTGGCCAGCGCGCTGAACGGCGCGCACGTCGTGGCCGCGAACAACGAGCACTTCGGACCGGCCAGCCGGCTGCTGCTGCCGGGCCGCGGCCTGAACATGGGCGACGGCTGGGAGACGCGGCGCCGGCGCGAGCCCGGCAGCGACTGGTGCATCGTCGCGCTGGCCCTGCCCGGCGTGATCGAGGCCGTTGAAATCGACACCGCGCATTTCAAGGGCAACTATCCCGACCGCTGCTCGCTGGCCGGCGCCCACGTCGCCGCGGGCACGCCGCAGTCGCTGATCACCCAGGCCATGTTCTGGCCGCTGCTGCTGCCCGAGCAGAAACTGCAGATGGATCACCAGCATTTCTTCCGCGACGAGATCCGCGCGCACGGGCCGGTCACGCACGTGCGCTTCGACATCCATCCGGACGGCGGCGTGTCGCGGCTGCGCCTGCGCGGCAGGCCCGCATGACGCGGCCGCTGCGCGCGCGTCCCTGCAGCACGGCCCCGCGGC
>NZ_JANFVR010000047.1 GCF_024609805.1 Tahibacter caeni
CTGCGCGCGGCGATGCGCCGCGGCTGGGTGCAGCCGATGCGCCCGGCCACGCCGCGGCCGGCGGCCAGGCAGAGCTTGGGCAGCTGGGTGGTCTTGCCCGAACCGGTCTCGCCGGCCAGCACGACGACCTGGTGGCGGCGGATCAGCTGCACGATGTCCTCGGCGCGCGCGGCGATCGGCAGGCTCTCGTCGACGCGGATCTCCGGCACGCGCGCGGCACGCACCTCGCGCCGCGCGCGCGAGGCTGCGACGTCGGCTTGGAGCTTCGCGAACGCGGCCTCGTCGCCCGCCGCGGCGTCGTTCAGGCGGCGCCAGCGTCCGAGCAGGCGCGCGAAGTCGCGCGTGAGCGTGTGGTCCAGCGACTTGCGCAGCGCCGCGAGCCGGGCGGCCCGGCCGGCGTCGTGCGGCGCGGCGCGGGAAGCGGTGTCGTCGGCGGAATTCTTGTCGACCATCGAAAGACCAGTATCGGAGCGCGGGGCCCGCGGAACCCGCAATCATAGCGTCTGCCTATCGCGACCATCGTCGCGGCCCCGCCCGGCGGGACGCCGGCGCGGTAGAGTGTCGAGTGCCGGAACCACGACACACCCTAATCACCACAGGAGTCTGCAATGGGTATCGACATCGGCATTGCCAAGAAGGACCGCGAAGCGATCGCCAAAGGGCTGTCGCGGCTGCTGGCCGACAGCTACACGCTCTATCTCAAGACGCACGGTTTCCACTGGAACATCACGGGCACGATGTTCAACACGCTGCACCTGATGTTCGAGACCCAGTACAACGAGCTCTGGCTGGCCCTGGACCAGGTCGCCGAGCGCATCCGCTCGCTCGACGTGATGGCGCCGGGGTCGGGCGCGCAGTTCGCCAAGCTGTCCTCGATCAAGGAGGAGACCGGCGTGCCCGAATGGCGCGACATGGTGTCCCAGCTGGTCGACGGCCACGAGACCGTCGCGCGCACGGCGCGCGACGTGTTCCAGCTGGCCGACAAGGCGTCGGACCAGCCCACGGCCGACCTCGCCACGCAGCGCATGCAGGCCCACGAAAAAACCGCCTGGATGTTGCGCTCCCTGCTCGCCTGAGCCCCGCCGCCGCCGCTTCGCCGCTCCGTTCCGCCGGTCCCGGCGGGACGGAGCCCGCCCGCCGCCGCCGGCCCCGGCCGTTTGCGCTGCGGGACGACATGAAATCGTCAAAAGCCCATGCTAGCCTGCGTGCCTTTCGGCGGCGGCGTCCATGCAGGATGCCGCCGTCCCTAGGCGACGGATGAATCGCACGCCGCGCCGGCCCGGCGCGGCGCTACGGGAAAGCACAGCCGCTCGGCGCGGCGCGCAACGAATGGCAGGGAATCCAACCAGATCGCACCCCCGCAGCGGCCTGCCGAAGCGACCTCGCGTCGTCTTCGCGCGTACCGCGGCGGGCGGCTGCGTCTCCTCCGTTACCGGTGCCGGCGTCCATGCGGCGCGGTTCTTGTCTTACGCACTCTTGTTCAGGGGTCGAGTATGAAAGCAGTCGTTACACCCGCGCGCTGTGCACTGGCATTCGCCGTGCTCGCGGCAGCCGGGCCGGCCAGCGCCCAGGTCAGTCTGACCACCTTGGGCGGCGCCTATACCCAGGACTTCAACACGCTAGCGAGCAGCGGCACGACGAATACCACCGTGCCGGCCGGGTGGGCCTTCCTCGAGACCGGCACCAGCGCCAACACGACCTATGCGGCCGACACCGGCAGCGGCAACGGCGGCAACACGTACAGCTACGGCGCGACCAGCAACAGCGAACGCGCGTTCGGTGCGCTGCAGAGCGGCAGCGTAATCCCGTCAATCGGCGCGTCGTTCACGAACGACACCGGCGCGACCATCACCGACCTCGCGATCGCGTTCACCGGCGAACAGTGGCGCATCGGCAACAACAGCACGGCGCGCGACGACCGCCTCGAGTTCGAATACAGCCTCGACGCGACCGGCCTCGGTACCGGCACCTGGACCGCCGCCACCGCGCTGAACTTCGTCAACCCGATTAAAACTGCAGCCGCCGCCGGTCCGCTCGACGGCAACGCCGCCGCCAACCGTACGGCAGTCTCAAGTTCGATCGCCGGCCTGTCCATTCCGGCCGGCGCGACGTTCTGGATCCGCTGGAAAGACTTCAACGCGAGCGGCGCCGACGACGGCCTGGCCATCGACGACTTCAGCCTCACCCCGGCCGGCACGCTGCCGCTGCCGAACCTGTCCATCGACGACGTCAGCGTCACCGAAGGCGCGGCCGGCAACACCATCAACGCGACCTTCACGGTCAGCCTGTCGGGACCGGCCCCGGCCGGCGGCGTGACCTTCGACATCGCGACGGCCGAAGGCACGGCGACGCTCGCCGATGCCGACTACGTGCAGAAATCGCTGACGAGCCAGACCATCGCGGCCGGCAGCCAGACCTACACCTTCGACGTCGTCGTCAACGGCGACTCGGCCATCGAGGCCGACGAAACCTTCCTCGTCAACGTGACCAACGTGACCGGTGCGACCGTCGCCGACGGCCAGGGCCAGGGCACGATCACGAACGACGACGCGCTGATCCCGCAGCTGTCGATCAACGACGTCGGCATGAACGAGGGCGATGCCGGCACGACGACGGCGCAGTTCACGGTCACGTCCAGCGTCGCGGCGCCGGCCGGCGGCTACACGCTGAACTTCGCGACGGCCGACGACACCGCCACGGTCGCCGGCGGCGACTACCTCGGCGCGAGCGGCACGGTCACGATCCCGTCGGGCCAGACCACGGCGACCGTCGGCATCACCGTCAACGGCGACGCGACCTGGGAACCGAACGAGACCTTCTTCGTGAACCTCAGCGGCGCGCCGTCCGGCACGCAGATCGCCGACGCCCAGGGCGTGGGCACGATCACCAACGACGATCCGATCCCGCTGCTCAGCATCGGCAACGCGAGTGTCGTCGAAGGCCACTCCGGCACCGTCCAGCTGAACTTCCCGCTGACCTTGTCCGTCGCGGCGCCGAGCGCCGGCGTCACGTTCACGGTCGACACCGCCGACGGCACCGCCGCGGCCGGCAGCGACTACGTCGCGATCGTCAACGGCAGCGGCAGCGTCGCCGCCGGCCAGTCCAGCGGCACCCTGAGCGTCACGGTCAACGGCGACACCGTCGCCGAAGGGAACGAGACCTTCACCGTGACCCTGAGCGCCCCGGTCAACGCCGCCCTCGGCACGGCCACGGCCACCGGCACGATCACCAACGACGACGCCGTGGAGATCCACGACATCCAGGGCACCGGCCTGGCCAGCCCGCTGGTCAACCAGGGCGTGCTGACGCTCAACAACGTCGTCACCGGCAAGGGTCCGCAGGGCTTCACGATGCAGGCGCCGGACGCGCGCGCCGACGCCGACCCGAATACCTCCGAAGCGGTCTACGTGTTCACGTCGACGGCGCCGACGGTGCAGATCGGCGACCTGATCAACGTCTCCGGCACCGTGGCCGAGTTCAACGGCCTGACCGAGATCACCGGCGCGACGATCACCGTGGTCAGCAGCGGCAGCACGCTGCCGACGGCAGTCGAATTCAATGCGTCCGTGCCGTCGCCGAATCCGGCCACGCCGACCTGCACGGCCAGCGGCAGCAACTACGAGTGCTTCGAGTTCATGCGCGTGCACATCGCCGACGGCCTGGTCAGCACCGGCAACCAGCGCTTCGGTTCGCCGGCGACGGAAACCTTCGCCGAGGTCTTCATCACCGCCGACGGCCGCCGCGGCGTGCGCGAACCGGGCCTGCTGTATCCGCTGGTGCCGACGGCCGGCAACCTGGCCGCGGGCCAGTGGGACGGCAATCCGGAACTGTTCGAACTCGACGCGGACTACTTCGGCGCCGTGCCGGTCGACACCCCGCTGGTCGGCAACACGCGCTTCACGGCCACCGGCGTGCTCGGCTACGACTTCGGCGACTACGAGCTCTGGGCCACCGAGCTGACCGTGACCAGCGCGGCCGTCGTGCCGCGTCCGGTGCGCGACGCCAACGGCAGCACCGACCTGCGCATCGGCGCGTTCAACATGCTGCGCTACTGTGACACGACCAACAACGGCACCGGCTCGGATCCCTGTCTTGCGCCGACGCCGACCCAGGCCCAGTTCGACGCCAAGGTCGCGCGCCTGTCGGCCTACATCAAGGACGTGCTCAAGCTGCCGGACGTGCTCGGCACCGAGGAAGTCGAGAACCTGGCCGTGCTGCAGGCGCTCGCGACGAAACTGAGCACCGACAGCGGCGTGCCGTACACGGCGCGACTGGAGGAAGGCAACGACGTCGGCGGCATCGACGTCGGCTTTCTCGTGCGCACCGACCGCGTGACGATCAACACGGTGACCCAGCTCGGCAAGACCGTGACCTGGAACGATCCGACCGGCAGCCCGACCGCGCTGCTGAACGACCGTCCGCCGCTGCTGCTCGAAGCCACGTTCACCGCCGGCAGCGGCGGCAACGTGCCGTTCGCCGTCATGGTCGTGCATCCGAAGGCGCGCTCGTGCACCGACGCGCCGTCCGGCAGCAACTGCACCCAGGCCGACGTCGACCGCAACCGCCAGAAGCGCTTCCTGCAGGGCAAGTACCACGCCGAGCAGATCCAGGCGTTCCAGCAGGCGCATCCGGGCACGATCCTGACCGTGGTCGGCGACTTCAACGACTACCAGTTCAGCGACGGCTGGACCCACATGGTCGGCGCGATGGAAGGCCGCTACGACGACGCAGCCAACCTGCTCGACTACGCCGGCAACACCGTCGTGAGTCCGCCGCTGTGGAATGCCGTGGAATCGCTGCCCGAGAACGACCGCTACTCGTTCACGTTCACCGAGAACTTCGGCGTGTTCCAGGGCTTCAACACGCGCGACGTGCCGACCCTGCAGTCGCTCGACCACGGCCTGCTCAACGCGACCGCGCGCAGCCTGTTCATCGGCTTCGACTACGGCCGTGCCGACAACGACGCGCCGGCCGAATGGGAACGCCAGTGCAACCTCGTGCCGACGCCGGCACCGCCGGCCTGCCCGCACCCGGCCATCGGCGTGTCCGACCACGACGGCTTCGTGTTCGTGCTGGCCACCGACCGGATCTTCAGGCACGGCTTCGAGGCGGCCCCCTGATCCGGAGCGGCAGGCCGCTGCGGCGGCCTGCCGCTCCGTGCCGGTCGGGATACCCTGCTAGACTGCACGCAAGCTTCACCACCTGGGGCCGGTCATCCGGCCCCATTTTTTTGCGGCCGCCACGGCGTGCCGCCGGCGGACCGCGGCGACGCGGCGCCGGCCTCCTACCCTGCCCAGGCATGAAACGTCTACGTTCGCTGCTTCCGCTGTTGTTGCTGGTCCTCGTCGGCGCCGGCCTGTTCGCCTCGGGCGTGTTCGACCGCTTCGGTCCCAGCGGCATCGCCGCCGAACAGCACCTGCTGCAGGAGCAGATCGCCGCGCATCCGCTTCTTTCGGCGCTGATCCACATCGGCATCATCACCGCGGCGATCTCGACCGGAATTCCGGGCACCGTGGTGCTGATCCTGGCAGGCGGCATGCTGTTCGGCGCCGCGCTCGGCGCGCTGCTGTCCTCCATAGGCGTCGTGCTCGGCGCCTGCGTGCTCTATGCGGCCAGCCGCTTCGCGTTCGGCGATCAGGCCGCGCGCGCGCCGGCGCTGGTCGAGCGCCTGCGCCAGGGCTATCACGCGCACCCACTGAGCTACACCCTGTTCCTGCGCCTCGTGCCGGTGTTCCCGTTCGGCGGCGTCACCGTCGCGCTGGCCTGGCTGCGCTGCCCGACCTGGCTGTTCGTGCTCGCCACGGCCGCCGGCGGCACCCTGACCACGACGATCGAAAGCCTGCTCGGCGCCGGCCTGGCCAAGAACCTGGCCGAGAACGGCGCGATCGACGGCCACCTGCTCGGCGATCCGTGGTTCCTCGGACCCATGTTCGGCCTGGCGTTCCTGGCACTGCTGCCGATCGCGCTGAACCGCCTGCGCCGGCCGCGCGGCCAGCGCGGCGAGCCCACGCCGCCGCCCTGAAACCGCGGTCCGGGGCGGGGCCGCGGCCGCGTTGTGACCCGCTTCGCGCATGGGCTATCCTGCGCGCCACTTTGCGTTCCAGCTGCTCTTTCCGAGGTTTGTCTTGAGCAATCCGCAGCCCGTCGTGGTTCAGAAATCGCTGTGGAGCGCCATCCTCCTCGCCCTCGTCGTCGCGCTGCTGAACATCGCGCTGTGGGCCTTCATCAACCGGCCCGCGCAGATCGCCAACTGGGAAGGCAAGATCGAAGGCTTCGCGTTCAACGCGTTCCAGCGCTACCAGAGCCCGCTGCGCGCCAACTATCCGAACGAAGACGAGCTCGCCTCGGACCTGCGCATCATCGCCAGGCACGCCAAGCGCGTACGTACGTATTCCTCGCTGGAGAGCGCCGCGATACCGCGTCTCGCGCGCGATCTCGGTCTCGACGTCATGGCCGGCGCCTGGCTCGACCGGCGCACCGAACACAACGAGATCGAGCTCGAAGCCGTCATCAGCGCCGCACGGCGCTGGCCGAACATCGACCGCGTGATGATCGGCAACGAGACCATGCTGCGCGACGATCTCAAGCTCGAGCAGATGATCGACTACCTCGACCGCGCGCGCGCGGCGATCCGCCAGCCCGTGTCGACGGCCGAGCCGATCCACATCTGGATCAAGTATCCCGAGCTCGTCAAACACGTCGACTTCATCACGCTGCACCTGCTGCCCTACTGGGAAGGCGTGCCGCGCAAGGATGCGATCGCCTTCGCGCTCGGCAACTACAACGAGCTGCGCCGCCTGTATCCGCACAAGAAGATCGTCATCGGCGAAATCGGCTGGCCCAGTTACGGCGACCGCAAGAAGTTCGCCGACCCGACCCTGGCCGACGAGGCCCACTTCATCCGCGAGTGGCTCAACGTCGCGCGCGACCAGGGCCTCGACTACTACATCATGGAAGCGTTCGACCAGCCCTGGAAGGAAGAAACCGGCGGCCGCGCGGAAGCCTACTGGGGCGTGTTCGGCGCCGACCGCAATCCGAAGTTCTCGATGGTCGGCCCGGTCATCGAGGATCCGAGCTGGCCGTGGAAGGCGCTGGCCGCCTCGGCGCTCGCGCTGTTCCCGATGATCTGGTTCGCCTGGGCATTCACGCGCTTCCGCGTCGCCGGGCGGCTGTTCTTCCTCGGCCTGATCCAGCTCTCGGCCGGCGTGCTGGTCTGGTCGACGACGGTGCCCTACACGTTCTACCTCGACCCGATCGACTGGGCCATGCTCGGCGTGCTGATGCCGGCGCAGCTCGCGATCATCGGCATCCTGCTGATCAACGCGTTCGAATTCACGGAAGTCATCTGGCGGCGCAGCTGGCTGCGCGGCTTCGGCCTGCTGACGCCGGCGCCCGACGAGCGCCAGCCCTTCGTCTCCATCCACTTGGCCTGCTGCAACGAGCCGCCGGAGATGGTGATACTGACGCTCGATTCGCTGGCCGCGCTCGACTACGAGAACTTCGAAGTGCTCGTGCTCGACAACAACACCAAGAACGAGGCGGTCTGGAAGCCGGTCGAGGAGCACTGCGCGAAGCTCGGTCCCAAGTTCCGCTTCTTCCATCTGAACCCCTGGCCCGGCTTCAAGGCCGGCGCGCTGAACTTCGGCCTGACCCAGACCGATCCGCGCGCCGAAGTCGTCGCCGCGGTCGACGCCGACTACGCCGTGCGCGCCGACTGGCTCAAGGCGCTGACCGGCTATTTCCACAACCCCAAGGTCGCCGTCGTGCAGTGCCCGCAGGCGCACCGCGACTGGGAGCACAACGAATTCCGTCGCATGACCAACTGGGAATACGACGGCTTCTTCCGCATCGGCATGCACCACCGCAACGAACGCAACGCGATCATCCAGCACGGCACCATGACCATGGTCCGGCGCGACGCGCTCGAACGCACGGGCAACTGGTCGGAATGGACCATCTGCGAAGACGCCGAACTCGGCCTGCGCCTGATGCAGGAAGGCCTGGAGCTGGTCTACGTCGACGAGATCATGGGCCGCGGCCTGACGCCGGCCGACTTCACCGCCTACAAGTCGCAGCGCTACCGCTGGGCCTTCGGCGCAATGCAGATCCTCAAGGGCCGCTGGAGCTGGCTCACGCGCAAGGGTCCGCTCAGCGCCGGCCAGCGCTTCCATTTCCTCACGGGCTGGTTCAGCTGGTTCGCCGACGCGCTGCATCTCGTGTTCACCCTGATGGCGCTGGTCTGGACCGCGCTGATGCTGTCGCTGCCGAAATACTTCAACCTGCCGCTGCAGCTGTTCCTCGTGCCGATCATGGGCTTCTTCATCTCCAAGGCGGTGTTCGGCATCGCGCTGTACCGCGTGCGCGTGCCCTGCTCGTGGAAGGACACCTTGATGGCCTCGATCGCGAGCATGGCGCTGAGCCATGCGATCGCGCGCGGCATCTTCATGGGCCTGATCAAGAAGAAGGGCGAGTTCGTGCGCACGGCCAAGAGCCGCCGCCTGTCCAAGCGGCCGAGCGCGTTCAGCTCGGTGCGCGAGGAGCTGCTGATGTTCGTCGCGCTGATCTGCGCGATCATCGGCATGATGATCACGTTCGGCTTCCAGTACACCGAAGGCGAACTCTGGATGATCATCCTCGGCGCCCAGGCGATTCCGTACGTCTCCGCGCTGGCCGGCGCCTGGATCGCCCACCGTTCCGGCGAAAAGGCCGGCTGAAATGCGGCAGCGCGCAGCGGCGGCGCAGGCCGCGCCCGGCACGGGAGCGCGCGCGTGAACGGCGGCGACGTCGACATCACCGCGCTGCTCGCGCGCTGGCGCAACGGCGACCGCGACGCCGAGAACGCGCTGATGAACGCGGTCTACCCGCTGCTGCGCGAGCTGGCCCAGATGCGCCTGCGCCGCGCCGGCGGCAATCCGACCCTGAGCGCGACGGAGCTCGTCAACGAAGCCTACGCGCGGCTGGCCCGCGGCGACGGCGTCGACTACCAGAACCGCACGCACTTCTTCGCCGTGGCCGCGCGCGCGATCCGCAACTTCGTCGTCGACTACCTGCGCGCGCGGGGCAGCGAGAAGCGCGGCGGCGGGCTGCCGTTCGTCGAACTCGACAAGGCCGACGAGACGCCGGCCGACGACCTGATCGACCTGCGCACCGACTGGCTCGCGGTACACGAGGCGCTGAACCGCCTCGAACTCGTCGACCGCGAGTGCGCCCGGATGGTCGAGCTCAAATTCTTCTCCGGCCTGACCACCGAGGAGATCGCCGAGGCCAGCGGCGTATCGCGCGCGACCGTCGTGCGCAACTGGCGCTTCGCCAAAGCCTGGCTGCTGGATCAGCTCGCGTCGCGCGACCGTGACGCGTGATGCGTGACGCGTCGTCTCGCCTCGGCGCTCCCGGCGTCGACTGCGGCCCTTCCGCACACGGCTGTCGTCGAACCGGCGCCGAGTCCGCCGCTATCATGGCGGGGCCGGGGCCGGGGAACCGCATGAGCGAGATGACATCCGCAGACATCACCGCGCTGCTCGCGCGCTGGAGGGACGGCGACCGCGGCGCGGAGGCGGCACTGTTCCGGCAGGTCTATCCGGCGCTGCGCGACATCGCCCGCGCGCGTCTGCGCGGATCGGACCTGACCTTGTCCGCGACCGAGCTCGCCCACGAAACCTATGCGCGGCTCAGCCGCGGCGCCGCCATCGACTACCGCGATCGCGGCCATTTCTTTTCCGTCGCCGCGCGCGCGACGCGGCACTTCGTCATCGACTACGTGCGCACGCGCTACAACCAGAAGCGCGGCGGCCGCGCGCCTTTCGTCACGCTCGACGAACACGTCGACGACGCAGTTCACGACGACATCAACCTCGACGTCGACTGGATCGCCGTGCACGATGCCTTGATCGCGCTGGAAACCGTCGACGGCGACAGCGCGCGCGTCGTCGAGCTCAAGTTCTTCTCGGGCCTGACCACCGACGAGATCGCCGAGACCCTCGGCGTCTCGCGCGCGACGGTGGTGCGCAACTGGCGCTTCGCGAAAGCCTGGCTGGCCGACCGGCTCGGCACCGCAACCTGACGACGTTTCCCCGCAGCAACTTCCGGCCGCCCGGGCGGCCGATCCGACGGCAGCACGCAGACGCGATGAACAGCACGCCCTTCCAACGCATCAAGCAGATATTCGACGCGGCGGCCGACCTGCCGCCCGCCGAGCGCAGCGACTATCTGCGGCAGCAAGCCGATCTCGCCGACGACACGCGCCGGCAGATCGAGGACCTGCTGCGCGCCGACGACGCCGTCCAGGATGCCGCGACGTACCGCGCGATCGCCGGCGACGCGAGGCGCGCACAGGCGGAAAACTGGAAGAACCGGCGCATCGGCGCCTACTGCGTCGACGACGTGCTCGGCCGCGGCGGCATGGGCAGCGTCTTTCTCGCCCATCGCGCCGACGGCAGCATCGCGCAGAAAGTCGCCATCAAGGTCGTACGTCCCGAGCTGCTCGGCGCCGCGACCCTGGCGCGCTTTCGCGTCGAACGCCAGGTGCTGGCGCTGCTGCAGCATCCGAACATTGCGGCGATGCTCGATCTCGGCGAGCTGCCCGACGCGAGCCCCTACATCGTCATGGCCTACGTCGAAGGCCTGCCGATCGATCGCTATGTGCGCGAGCGCGGGCTCGACACGACGGCCTGCCTGCGTCTGTTTCTGCCGATCTGCGACGCCGTCGCCTTCGCGCACCGCAACCTGATCGTGCATCGCGACCTCAAGCCCGGCAACGTGCTCGTGGACGCGGAAGGCCGGCCGCAGCTGCTCGACTTCGGCATCGCCAAGCCGCTGCTGAGCCAGATCGGCAGCGTCGACGTCGAGCACACGGATGCGGAGCAGCGCTTTCTCTCGCTGAGCCATGCCGCGCCCGAGCAGGTCGCCAACGAACCGATCACGACGGCCTGCGACGTCTACGGCCTCGGCGTGCTGCTGTACGAACTGCTGGCCGGACATGCGCCGTTCCAGCGCGACGGCCAGACGCCGGCGCAGCTCGCCGTGCGCATCCTCGACGAAGACGCCGTCGCGCCGAGTCAGGCCGGCTCCGCAGGCGGGCGGGCGCATATCGCGCACGACGTCGACCTCATCGTGCTGCGCTGCCTGCGCAAGCGCCCGGCCGACCGCTACGCCTCGGTCGAACAGCTCGCCGACGACATCCGCCGCTACCTCGACGGCCGTCCGGTCGCGGCGCGGCAAGGCGACCTGCTGTACCGCGCGGGCCGCTTTTTTGCGCGCCATCGCGCCGCCGTTTCGCTGGTCGGCGTCCTCGTCGTGGCGGCCGCGCTCGGCGGCGCGATCTACCTGCGCCAGCGGAACGCGCTGGCGCGCGAGCAGCAGCGCGCCGACGACATGACCGGGCTCATCACCGACGCGCTGCGCATGGTGGATCCCGTCAACGCGAGCGGGCGCGACATGAGCGCGCGGGAAGTGTTCGAACGCGTCGCCGCGCAGGCCCAGGCGAGCCCGGCGCTGGATGCCGCGTCGCGGACCAACGTCCTCGGTTCGATCGCGCAGATCGACCTGAGCCTGGGACTGCCGGGCGAGGCGCTCGCGCTGCTCGAGCGCATGGATGCGGCCTCGTCGGATGCCGCAACGCGCGACACGATCGCGCTGCTGAAGGCACGCGCGCTGATCGCGCTGTCGCGCGTCGACGAAGCGCGCAGTGAGATTGCCGCCGGCCTCGCGCAATCGCCGACCGGCAGCGACGCCCATCGCCGCTGGCAATTGCTGGACGCGTCGACCGACCTGAACCAGGGCAGCTACGAACCGCTGCTCGCCAAGCTGGAGCCGCTGATCGGCGAAAACTGGCCCGCCGCGCTGGCCGAGGAGCGCGACAATCTGCAGGCGAACGCGCTCTGGCAGGAGGGACGGGCCGACGAGGCGATCGCCGCGCTGCAGCGCACGTTGACCGTGCAGCAGCAGCGATTCGGCGCCGGCTCGCCGGCGACGTTCGACACGCTGCTGCTGCTCGCCCGGCGCAAGGCCTTTCTCGGCAAGCTCGACGAAGCCGACGAACTGTTCGCGCAGTTGCTGGCGATCAGCGATCGCTACTTTTCCCGGCATTCCGTGCGCTATGCCGGCGTCATGGCGCTGGGCGGCACGATCGAAACCCGGCGCGAGCATCTGGAAAAGGCCATCGAGTACATCACCGAAGGCCAGAAGATCCACATCGCGCAGACCGGCGAAAACTCCGGCAACGTCGCGTCGGCGCACCTCAATCTCGCCTCGATCAACGAGGCGCTCGGCCGGCACGAGGAAGCCGCGCGCCGCTATCTCGCCGCGGTCGCCGTGGCCGAACGCATCTGGCAGGCCTCCGACCCGAATCTGCTGCTGTTCCGCACGGCCGCGGCGACCTATCTCACCCTGCAGGACCGCCGACGGGAAGCCTATCCGATCGCCCGGCGCGCCCTTGCCGATGTCCAGGCCAATCCGAATCTCGGTGAATACGACGCGCTGCCGCTGATCGTCTTCATCGCCGACTTCTGCCTGCTCGACGACGACGACAGCCCCGGCCAGCGCGCCGTCGTCGCTCGCGATCTGCATCAGGCACTGGAAGCGGCAGAATCGCACGACATCCGGAGCGCGGCGGAACAGCTGGTGAAAAAAGCGCGCGAGCGCGGCATAGAGCCGAAGCCCTAGCGAAACGGCGACGCCGATTTCGGCGCGGAGGCTGGCGCACGGCAATCGCGGCGCGTAGAACGGTGCAGCGCGCCCGACCGCGGCACGGCCGTCCGCTGTCGGGTGCGCACTCCCCGACACTTCCCGTTTGCGACTTTGGAGCGATCGCGCATGTCCCGCAATCTGCTGCAACTGACGACCACCCTGGCCTACGCGCGCGGCGGCTACAGCGTCGCGCTGAACCTCGGCAGCGAAGACAGCGCCGTCAACGTGCTGCTGGACACCGGCAGCAGCACCCTGGCGGTGACCGCGCAGCGCTATGCGCCGGAACGCGACGCGACGCTGGCCGCGACGGCGTACGCGCAGCAGATCGCTTACGGCGGCGGCCGTCTGGCCGGGCCGGTGCTGCGCTCGCGCGTCGGCGTCGGCGACCGCGATCAGCGCCGCAGTCTCGACGACGTGGCCTTCGCCTGCGTGCAGGGCGCGCCGCCGACGTTCTTCCGCGACGCCGACGGCATCTGCGGCCTGGCCTATCGCCGGCTCGACGCGGCGCACGACCTGTCGGTGCCGCTGGCCGCGCAAGGCCGCGATCCGGCGCTGACCTGGCCCTGGCCGTACGCCGACACCGATGCCGCCGCGCTCCACGCGCTGCTCGAACAGCAGCCGCGCGTGGAGCTGGAGCCGCTGTTCACGGCGCTCGAACGCCACGGCGTGTTCGCCGACTGCTTCGCGCTGCAGATCGGTCGCGCCGTGGTCCATATCACCGACGCGGCGGCGACGGCGCGGCAGCTCGAAGGCGATCCGCTGAACCGCGGCGTGCTCGTGCTAGGCGGCGGCGAGGAATGCCAGTCGCTGTACGAGGGCGGCTTCGCCGACCTGCGCGTGCTGCACGACGTCTACTTCAACGTGAACCTGCTGTCGCTGCAGGTCGGCGACGACGATCCGCTGCCGGCGCCGGCGCTGCTGCCCGAATACGAGGCCGGTTCGGTCAGCAACGCGATCATCGACACCGGCAGCAGCTTCGTGATGCTCGAAGCCTCGCTCTACGACGCGGTCATCGCGGCGCTGCGCGCGCGCGATCCGCGCCTGGCCGATCTCGTCGCGCGTTTCGAGCAGGCCTTCGCCGAGGGCCAGGGCCTGCCGAATTCGGCCATCGATACGGCCGAATGGCCCGTGCTGCACCTGCGCCTCGAAGCGCCCGACGGCAGCGAGACCTGCCTGCGCTGCGAACCCGACGACTATTGGCCGCGCAACGGCTACTACGCCGGCCAGCGCGTCTTCCTGCTGCTGCGCCAGATCGCCGGCTGGGCCAACCAGAGCGTGCTCGGCCTGCCGCTGCTCTGCGGCCGCTACTGCGTGTTCGACCGTCGCGGCGGCGGCGCCGGCCGCATACGGCTGGCCAAGGCCCGGACCGGCTAGCGGTCGGCAGGCGCGACCGTCGATAACGCCTCGCAGACGGCACCGATCGTCGCGGGCGCCGGATCGCGCGGCGTCGGTCGACGTATTCCTTGCGCCGCTTCGCACGCAGTGAAAAGACGCCGTTCGGGCAGATTCCGCACCGCCGAAAGCAACTAGCGGAGAGCGACGCGGCGAGATCGCGATGCCGACGCCAGGACAATAAGCGCCCTGCCGCGTCTCAGCGTCACGACGGCATTCGGCGCCTGCCCGGCTCATAGCGCCCGGTCGTGCGGCGTCGTCGGCGTTCCATATGCGCCGTTCCAGCGCCTCGACTCGTCATCGGTGCGGAGCCGCCGCGAGCGCGCCATACGCGACCCGGCTCGACGTTCCGGCGCCGTTGTAAGACCATGACCGCATCACGGATGCCACGCGCGCAATGACCGACGACATCGTTCCCGACATCACCGCGCTGCTGAGCCGCTGGCGCGGCGGCGACCGCGAAGCCGAATCGGCGCTGCTCGACGCGGTCTATCCGGCCCTGCGCGACATCGCCAGGAAGCAGCTCCACGGCCAGCGCGACTTCACCTTGAGCGCGACCGAGCTGGCCCACGAAACCTACGCGCGGCTCTGCCGCAACACCGGCATCGACTTCCACGACCGCGGCCATTTCTACGCGATCGCCGCGCGCGCCGCGCGGCATTTCGTCATCGACTACGTGCGCAGCCGCGACAGCGAGAAGCGCGGCAGCGGCCTGCCGTTCGTTGCGCTCGACGAGCTGGCCGAGGAAGTCGCCGACGACCGCATCGACCTCCGCGTGGACTGGCTCGCCGTGCACGAGGCGCTGGTCGAGCTGGAACGCAAGGACCGCGACAGCGCACGCATCGTCGAGCTCAAGTTCTTTTCTGGCCTGACTACCGAGGAAATCGCCGAGGCCGTCGGCATGTCGCGCGCGACCGTGGTGCGCGACTGGCGTTTCGCGAAAGCCTGGCTGGCCGGCCGTCTGCGGCACCGGGATTGACGCGACGCCGCGGCGCGCGTTCGCGCCATTTTCCACAACCCTGCAACGGCGGAGTCGTTCATGCGCACATTCGTCCCTGCCGCCGCCGCACTGGCAGCGGCAGTCACTGCCGCCGGCTGCGCACCGTCGCCGTCGCGCAAGCCGGCGCAGCCGCCTGCCGCATCCGTGAGCCGCGGCGTCGTCAGCGACGAGATCCTCGAGGCCGGCGCAAAGGAGCGCTATGCGGCCGAAGCCGGAGTGAGCTACGACCCGCCGGTCGCGCTGCCGGACAATCCCGAGCCGGTCTATCCGCCGGCCCTGCTCGACCGGACATTGCCGCCGCAGAGCGTCACCGTCGCGCTGCACGTCGATGCCGACGGCCGCGTCGTCGACGTGACGCCGCAAGCGACCGCCGACCCGGTGCCGGCACCGTTCCTCGCCAGCGTGCGCAGCGCCGTGCTGCAATGGAAATTCTTCCCGCTCGTGCGCGTGCGCGCCGGCACCGGGCCCGGCACCGTCACGATCGGCGACGTCACGACGACCTATCCGGGCCAGGCCACGCGCCTGCCGTTCAGTCAGACCTATCGATTCGTTTTCTCCCGCGTCGGCGGCTCGCCGCAGGTCAGCGCCTCGGGCAGCGACCCGGTACGGTGAACGCACGACGTCGACGACGCAGCCGGCCGGGTCGCCCGCCCGCAGCGCAACGCCACTGAGGACGGATCTGTCCGTATGACCGACACACTGCCGCTTCGCGGCCTATACGGCCTGCGGCCCTGAAGCACATCGACCACAAGACCACGACATATCTGTCTACGGCATCAGTTTTCTTTCCGGATCGCTAGTCCTAGGGACCCAGCCTTCACCGGGCCGGCACCGCGCAACCTCTGCTGCAGCGCAACCCGGAAGCGATAGCCATTCGATCGACTCGCCGCTTTCGCGGCGCCTTTTCGGCCACCGGCACATTCACACCTGCGCCGCAACGCACAAGCCCACCGTGCCGCGCGAGACGTTCCGCGATGCGCCGAGGCACCCGCAACCGGACCTGGACAAGACGCGGAATGCGCCTTCCGAACGCGGCATTTCCGCCGAATTGCCGAGGCGCGCACACGGCCTGCGCAGGATTTTTCCGCGCTGGGCCGCTCGCATACTCGATGGCTGTTGCACCCAACCCAGCCTTCCCAGGGGAGTACCGAAACATGAAACGCCACCGCCTTGCCGCGGCGATCTCGTTGCTCATCGTCGCCGGCGCGATTCACGCGCAGGGACCGCATCTCGTCGCGCCGCAGACCGTCGCACCCGAGCAGCTGACCGATGCGATGGTCGCCAACACGCGCCTGCTGCTGACGCGCGCCGGCGCCTTCGATCCCACCGTCGAGCAGGTGGATTTCGCCGCCACCGGCGCGGCGCCCGACGTGTCCGCCGCGCGCTATGCCATCGTGCAGTTCGCCGACGGCACGGCCGCGCGCGAACGGCTGGAGAAGCAGAACGTCCGTATCGTCGGCTACGTGCCGAACAACGCCTACATCGTGAAACTCGACGACGGCACGGCGCTGAGCGCGCTGGGCAGCCTGTCCGGCGCGCGCTGGTCGGGCCTGTACCAGCCGGGCATGAAGCTCGATCCGCGCCTGTACGCGACGGCCCAGAGCGCGCTGGCCGAAGCGCCGTTCGGCGGCATCGACATCGAAGTGTTCGGCTTCTCCGGCGAATCGGCCGAGCGCCTCGCCGAAAGCCTGGCCAAGGCCGCGCCCGGCGCGCGCATCACGACGGTCAACTCGCGCGAGGACAATCCCTATGTCCGCGCGAACGTGAACCTGACCCAGCTCGCCGCGTTCGTGCGCGGCGCGACGGCGATCGAAGGCGTGGCCTGGGTCGCCCCGTATCTGCAGCCGGCGTTCGAGAACTCGGCCGCGATCGGCACGGTCCAGGGCAACAGCACGGCCAATCCGGCCGGCAGCGGCGCGGTCGAAGCCGGCAAGACGCCGATCTGGGATCACGGCATATTCGGCAGCGGCCAGATCGTCGCGGTGTCCGACTCGGGCGCCGACGCCAACGAGGCCTGGTTCACCACGCTCGACAAGGGCTCGGGCCCGGTCACCGCAGTGGCCACGCCGCAGACCCCGGCGCCGCCGACGGCCGGCACCCTGCAGCCGACGCAGAAAGTCATCGGCTACTGGGTGCAGCCCGGCGCGACCGCCTACGACAACACAGCGACCTGTCCGGGCGGCAGCCCGACGAGCTTCCACGGCACGCACACCAGCGGCACGGTGCTCGGCGACGCAGCCGGTACGTTCGGCGCGACGACCTACCTCGCCTCCACGCCGACCGCGGCCAATCACGAGCTCGCCGACGGCATGGCGCCGAACGCACAGCTGCTGTTCCTGGACATCGGCAACGACACCTCGGGCTGCCTGTCCATCACCGACCTGACCGGCACCCTGCAGCAGGGCTATGCCGGCGGCTCGCGCATCCACAGCGCGAGCTGGGGCGCGCCGACCGGAGGCATCTATTCCGGCAACGACTTCGAAGCCGACTACGTGCTGAGCAGCAAGGCCGAAGACATGATCTTCGTCGTCTCGGCCGGCAACGAAGGCCCGGGCGCCACGACCACCGGCACGCCGGGCAACGCGAAGAACGCGATCACCGTCGGCGCGCTCGGCCACGGCGGCTCCACCACGGTCGCCTCGTTCAGCAGCCGCGGCCCGACCGCCGACGGCCGGCGCAAGCCCGACGTGATGGCACCGGGCTCCTCGACGATTTCCGCGTCCGGCGACGCGACCACGAACGCGACGCCCGAAGCGCCGGCGACCAAGGCGCTCAGCGGCACGTCGATGTCGGCGCCGACGGTCTCCGGCAACGCCGCGCTGCTGCGCCAGTACTTCGCCGACGGCTGGTATCCGCGCGGCGCGGCAACGGCGGCCGACAAGTACAACCCGAGCGGCATGGCCATGAAGGCGGTCATCCTCAACGGCACGAACGCGATCAGCGCGGCGAACTGGAACAGCACCGCCTACGGCTGGGGCCGCATGTGGCTGGATTCCAACCTGTGGTTCGCCAACACGCTGACCGGCGGCGACGACAACCGCCGCCTGCGCCTGTTCGAGCGCACCCAGGCCGCGGGCCTCAAGACCGGCGAGCAGCACGAATACACCATCGCCAACGTCGCCGCGGGCCAGGAACTGCGCGCGACCCTGACCTGGTACGACATCGAAGCGCAGCAGGGCAGCCTGCTGAGCCTCGTCAACAACCTCGACCTCGAAGTCGTCGGCCCGGGCGGCACCTACCTCGGCAACGTGTTCACGAGCGGCGTGTCCACGACCGGCGGCACGGCCGACGTGCGCAACACGGTCGAGCAGTTCCGCCTGACCGCGCCGACGGCCGGTAGCTACACCTTCCGCGTCAAGGGCACGTCGATACCGGGCGGCGCGCGCGCGAACACGAATCGCCAGGGCTATGCGCTCGCGGTCTCCGGCGCGTTCGGCTTGCCGGCCGGCCCGGCCTTCGCGGCGCCAACCGCAACCGCGGCGACCAACAGCGGCAACCAGGTCAACGTCGCGTTCACAAGCGCCGGCGGCGCCCAGGGCTTCCAGCTCTATCGCGCAGACGGCACCTGCGCCGCAGCCAGCGCCGGCGACTTCCGCCTCGTCGGCACCGCCGCCGCCAGCCCGCTCGTCGACACCACGCCGCGCGCCGGCCAGACCTACGCCTACAAGGTCCGCGGCGTTTCCGGCGACGTCGAAGGCGACGCGTCCAACTGCGTCGAGGTGACCTCGACCGCGGCCTGCACCCTGCAGCCGGAGTTCAGCCACGACAGCCTGGCCGTGAACTCGACCCAGGGCGCGACCTGCAAGGTCGGCCTGGCCTGGGCCGCCGCGCCGGCGAACTGCCCGTCGGCGACCGTGAGCTACAGCGTCGAGCGCGACGTCACGCCGTACTTCACGTCGCCGACGACGATCGCCGCATCCGTGGCCTCGCCGTCCTACGACGACGTGTCCGTGCTGTTCGCGAGTCCGTACTTCTACCGCGTCACGGCGACCGACTCGCTCGGCAACGCGGCGCCGAAGAGCACGATCGTCAACGGCACGCCGATCGGCCCGGCCGGCATCCGCGGCCGCACCTACCTCGACGACGGCGACAACCGCATCTACTCGACGCTCGAAGCGCCGTGGAAGGTGACCAACACGGCCGCCAGCGCGGGTTCGCTGAGCTTCCACACGGGCTTCGACAACGTGAACTACCCGTCGGACGCCTGCGGCGCGGTCACGACTCCGGCCATGCTGATTCCGAGCGCGGCGGTGCTGAGCTTCAAGGCCCGCTACGACTTCGAATACCAGTGGGACGGCATGGTGCTCGAGATCTCCACCGACGGCGGCGCGACCTGGAACGACCTGCCGCCCGACGGCGGCTATCCGAACACGCTCGCGCAGACCATTCCGAACAACGCCTGCAACTACCCGCCGACCCACGGCGCGTTCACCGGCGTCAGCACGGCCGCATCGAACGCCGACCCGAACAACGGCTCGGCGACCGCGGTGTTCAAGCCGTTCACGCGCGACCTGTCCGCCTATGCGGGCCAGAGCGTGCGCATCCGCTGGCGCGTCACCTCCGACGGCAGCGCCGAGTTCGCCGGCGCCTTCCTCGACGAGATGAAGATCACCGGCGACGAGCTGTTCTCCGACGGCTTCCAGGTCGACACGCAGTACAGCTGCACGACGGCGCCGTAACGACCACGCAGGCGGGACTCTTGAAGGGCGCGGCTACGGTCGCGCCCTTTTTTTGGGTTCTTCACCCATTACCGGGGAATGCCGCGCGGATTTTGAGGAAGAAGTAAGCATCGTCCCGGAAGCCGTAAGCGGTGCGCTTGATGACCTTGATGCGGTTGTTGATGCCTTCGAGCAGGTTGGTGCCCAGCGGCCAGCGACAGTGCGCCAGGATGCCCGGGAGATAGGGTTCCAGGCATCGGGCGAAGTGTTGCAGTGGCGGCAAGCCGCTGCCCATCGCGCGTCGGCTCCACGATAGCCAAGCCTTCTTCGCCCAGGCCCGACTTCGGTAGCGCCAGAGCTGCTTGAGGTCATCCTTGAGCAGGTAACCGGTCAGCAGCGCTTTGTTGGCCGCGAGCAGTTCGTCCAGTTGCACGATCTTATCGGCCGGAACGTTTTCCCGGTTGCGCAGCAACAACCAGCGCGACGTCTTGACCACCCGACGCGCTGGCTTGTCGGCACGAAGTCGATTGGCTTCATCCACGCGCACTCGGTCAATGACTTCGCGGCCGTACTTGGCGACGACATGGAACAGGTCGTAGACCACTTCGGCCTTCGGGCAGTGTTGACGTACTTCCAGGTCGTATGCCGCTGACCACAACCCACTGACTAGGAGTGGATCATGGCTAAGGCCAAGCATAGGCCATCGACCGCCGAGCGGCGTATCACCGTCGGCACCTCGCACTATCCTGCCCTGTGTGACCGCGACTACGCGGGCGATCGGGACGTGCCGTATATCCGGCTGCGCGGGCACTGGCTGCAGCGTGCTGGGTTCCCGCCGAACGGGCGTATCCGCGTCAGCGTGCGCGATGGGTGTCTCGTCATGACCTGCGAGCCGCCCACCACCAACACAAGACGGCGCTGAGAGCTACAACAAAAAGCCCCGCATTTGCGGAGCTTTTTGCTATTCCATCAACTCGTCAACATCCAGCTCTTCATTTTCCCCTACTCGCTCAAGAACCATGCCTATGAAAGCATCGAACGAACTAGCCAACCTCTTAATCTTTCCAGCCTCAAAATCAATGCCAAGCACTGCCGGGGCCTCCGCATCTCTGCCGTCGAGCACGACAAACACGTCGCCATTCCACGTGGCAAAAGGAACCCAACTGCTGGGCCAGCCCCGAACCTCATTGGACTCGCCGTCAACCCTATGAACTCGATTAGATCGTCTAGAAGCCCACTCTGAGTAAAGACTTCCAATTTCGCTTGATGGCAATAAGTACCAAAACCCATCACCAAACCACGAATCAGAAGGCGACCCATTTCGCCAAGAAAGAAGCTCACGTAACGAAGCTGGAATTTCCCCAATCTTCGATCTCAGCAAAGCAAGATCTTGCTCGGTAGCCGGACCTGGCGCGGTTCGTGCCAAATCCGGCCTTCTGTCTAAAACTATGCGTTCAAGCTCCGAGAGAGAAGCCATCATTCACTCCAGTAATGAACCCGCCCCATTCTATCGGTGAAAAAGCTCTTAGACCCAGGTATTCCCAATGCCACGAATCTGGACCATCGCGAAATTCCATCCGGGCTTATCATTGCCGTGCCGTAAAAGCTGTCAATAAACCCACCAGTCCTGCTTGACTCATTCAAGTCCAGCAAGCGAAGGGAAACACCCCATAGAACGTAGTTGACCGGACCACCCTGCCTTGTAGTGGCAAACGGAAACTCATCGCAAGCGGCAGATTTTCCGGAGTTGCTCGCTCCATACGCATCTCTCGACTTCCTATCGCACTCAGGCGCACGGTTGTACCAACCTCTCGGCCAAGCGGGCGTTCGATTCAGAGCTGGGCTGATCGGCTTAAAGTTCGACCCCTGCCCGATCAGCGCTTCTCCAATGTGAAGCGCATGATCTGGAAACTCGCTACCGAAAACGATAATCGGAACGCCAAGGAAACGATCGACTTCATTTGCTGCCGCAGTCAAAGCCAAGGCAGTGATGAGCGCAACATTGACTCCTTGTGCAGTAGCAGCAGATCATGGCTAAGGCCAAGCATAGGCCATCAACCGCCGAGCGGCGCATTACCGTCGGCACCGCGCACTATCCTGCGTTGCTCGGCCGCGAACACGGCGGCGATCGGGAGGTGCCTTACATTCGCCTGCGCGGGCACTGGCTGCAGCGCGCCGGGTTCCCGCCGAACGGACGCATCTATGTCAGCGTGCACGACGGCTGTCTCGTCATGACCTGCGAGACGCCGCCAACCAAGACGCACCCACGCTGACGATTGCGTCAAAAAGCCCCGTAATCGCGGGGCTTTTTGATGCGTACTACGCGAGAGCACAGAGCGAGGTTATCGTCTGTCAACGAACAACGCCTCAGCGTAGCGTCGGACTTTTCCGACGCACGACAGATTTACGGGTGTCCTGATTTACGCTCTTCAAAACAAGTAATAAAAAGCGTCTCCTTCATCTCCGTCGCGCAACGCCATCCAGTCGAAGCCTCTCAATAGAGAAGCCGTAAGAATGAACGCTTCGTCGAGCTCCATTCCACGATTAAAAATCGCTTCATGCACGCCGACCGGAATAGTCTTGAAGAACTCATCGCTAGGCGCGCACACGAAGAGCCGCACCGACATAGAACGAGTGACATTTTCGATAACCTGATCACTAGTTTGTGGCGGCAAATTGAAGTACCCACCAATCCCCACATCCCCGGTTGAATAGTCGGCTATGTGTGAAAACGTCGCAATCGGTTCGCGATCGCATATGTCGCCAAAGCTCTCAGACTCCAACTGAGAAATGCACTCGTAGTCGGCAACTGATATGACTATTCGGTTCCTATCTCGCTTCAGGCGACAAAGCATCTCATCGAGATCAATCCTCATTATTACGGCTCTCTTGGCACATGGAACTCGAATCCTCCATCTAGCCAATAATCGGCATTGTCCTTGTCACCGGGAAAGTGGTTGCTTCTCGGCATCTTCATCCAATCCATCCTGAATAGCTGACGCTGCGTGTTTTCACGAGTCCCGAGAGCGAAACCGAGACCAAAAAATCGCGTTGAATGACCACCAACGGCAATGACAGCTTTTCTCGTCCCAAAATTTGCCAAGGGGATCGGTACTCCAGTCGAAATCAGCTTTCCGTTACCAGGCGTACGAATCGGCGTAGGCATGTAGAAAACTACAGTAGAACTTTTATCCGGAACGTAGCGAAAAAATGTCTTTATTCTGTGTAGCCCGACACTGCGCGCGATTCGCGCAGCATTCTGACGCAGAACACGAGAAGCCCGCTCGAATTCCGAAGGGCCCAATTTACCCTGAAAGTCTGGATTTGATGGATCAAGATACGCTGTCAATTGCGATATGGCGGAAGGATCGTTCAGAATCTTTAGCGCTTCGATCAGTGACTGCACTGCTCCGACCGCAGTTTGCGCACGCCCAACAAAGTTGGTTATCGCAATGGAGCGCGATAACAGGTTCCCGACGACGGCATTGACCTCGCTGAGCGTCATATGACCGCTGGGGTCGCGTCCGTTAACAGCATCGGCGCCTGCGTACAGATATTTGTGAAGCGATATTGGCTCGGCATCGAACCCAGCAAAGCTATCCTGCTGCGTGAACCGACCCGCCTTCGGGTCCATGTACCTGGCCCGCAGGTAATAGAACCCCGCATTCGGGTCCCACTGCTCTCCCGTATACATGAAGGCGTTGTCACTGGTCTGCAGCGAGGCCGCCGCATCCAGCTCCCCGAACGCTTCATAGGTCAGGTGATCGGTGATCGCCGCGGTCTCGTCGGTCAGCAGCCGCGTGCTACCGAGCCCATCGGCGTGGTAGTAGCGCAGCCCGGCCGGGATGCCGGGATTGCCCCCACTGCCGGCCACAGCCGGCGTGTAGCGCCGGATCCGATCATCCCCCACCGCATACAGCGCTTTCAGGGTGGGCGTGCCGCTGCCCTGCTGTTCGGCCTCCTCAATGACCTGCGCGTAGGCAGTATTCGGATCGACCAGGTAGTGCGTCGTGACGGGGTTCGCACCGGTCGCATCGGTGGTCTGGCTCAGGCGCGTGCCGTCATGCGCGTAGGCGTAGCGCGTGACCTCGCCGGCCAGGG
>NZ_JANFVR010000470.1 GCF_024609805.1 Tahibacter caeni
CCCGTCCGCCACGGCCGCCGCGCTGTCGCGGGGCTCCTGCGCCGCCGCAGCGAGCGGCAGCAGCGCCGCGACGGCCAGCAGCGCGATTCCGCGGCAGCTCATGCGGACTGCTCCGTCGCGAGCACACGCTTGACCACCGCATCGATCGCGAGCAGCGATTCGAGCAGCGCTTCCATCTTGCCGAGCGGCCAGGCATTCGGCCCGTCGCTGAGCGCCTTGTCCGGATCCGGATGGGTTTCGGCGAACAGTCCGGCGATGCCGACCGCGACGGCCGCGCGCGACAGCACCGGCACGAACTCGCGCTGGCCGCCGGACTTGCCGTCGGCGCCGCCGGGCAGCTGCACCGAGTGGGTCGCGTCGAAAACGACCGGGCAGCCGGTGTCGCGCATGACCGAGAGGCTGCGCATGTCCGAGACGAGGTTGTTGTAGCCGAAGCTCGCGCCGCGCTCGCAGACCAGGATCTGCTCGTTGCCGGTGGCCTTGGCCTTGGCCGCGACGTGCTTCATCTCCCAGGGCGACAGGAACTGGCCCTTCTTGATGTTGACCGGCTTGCCGGCGCGCGCGACGTTCTGGATGAAATCGGTCTGGCGGCACAGGAAGGCCGGGGTCTGCAGCACGTCGACGACGCTGGCGACCTCGTTCATCGGCGTGTACTCGTGCACGTCGGTCAGCACCGGCACGCCGATCTGGCGCTTCACTTCGGCCAGCACCTTGAGCCCCTCTTCCAGGCCCGGGCCGCGGAAGCTCGTGCCCGAGGTGCGGTTGGCCTTGTCGAAGCTCGACTTGAAGATGAAATTGACGCCGAGCTTGCCGGTGATCTCCTTGAGCGTGCCGGCCGTGTCGATCTGCAACTGCAGCGACTCGATCACGCAGGGACCGGCGATCAGGAACAGCGGCCGGTCGAGGCCGGCCTCGAATCCGCACAGCTGCATGCTCATGCGCCGGCCGCCTGCGCCAGACGCGGCGCGGTACGCACGAGCTTGTATTCGCGCGCGGCCTGCACGAAGCCGATGAACAGCGGATGGCCGTCGCGCGGCGTCGAGGTGAATTCCGGATGGAACTGGCAGGCCAGGAACCACGGATGGTTCGGCAGCTCGACCATCTCCACGAGCAGGTCGTCCATCGACTTGCCGGCGATGGTCAGGCCGAGATCCTCGAACTGCTGCCGATAGAGGTTGTTGAATTCGTAACGGTGGCGGTGGCGCTCGCGGATCACGTCCTGGCCGTAGAGCTTGCGCGCGAGGGTGCCGGCCTTCAGGCGGCATTCCTGCGCGCCGAGGCGCATGGTGCCGCCGAGATCGGATTCCTCGGTGCGCTTTTCCAGGTCGCCGGCGGCCGTGCGCCATTCGGTGATCAGCGCGATGACCGGATGCGCGCAGTTCTTCTCGTTCTCGCTGGAATTGGCGCCTTCGAGGCCGGCGATGTTGCGCGCGAAGTCGACGACGGCCGCATGCATGCCGTAGCAGATGCCGAAATACGGCACGCCGTTTTCGCGCGCCCAGCGCGCTGCGGCGACCTTGCCTTCGAAGCCGCGCTTGCCGAAGCCGCCGGGCACGAGCACCGCGTCGCAGTCCTTCAGCGCCGCGCCGCCTTCGGATTCGATCTGTTCGGATTCGAGCCAGCGCAGGTCGACCCGCGTCGACTGTTTGATGCCGCCGTGGCGCAGCGCTTCGCCGAGCGACTTGTAGGCGTCCTTGTGCTCGACGTACTTGCCGATGATCGCGATCGTGACCTCGTCCTTCGGGTTCTCCACCGCGGCGACGACGCGGTCCCAGGCCGACAGGTCGGCCGGGCCGGCGTCCAGGCGCAGGTGGTCGATGACGAGGCGGTCGAGGCCCTGCTGGTGCAGCCAGGACGGCAGCTGGTAGATCGTGTCCACGTCCATCGCGCTGAGCACGGCGCGCTCGGGGACGTTCGTGAACAGCGCGATCTTGCGCCGCTCGCTGTCGGGCAGCGGCTGCTCGCAGCGGCACAGCAGCACGTCGGGCTGTATGCCGATCGTGCGCAGCTCCTTGACCGAGTGCTGGGTCGGCTTGGTCTTGATCTCGCCGGCGGCCTTGATGTACGGCACGAGGGTCAGGTGCATGAACATGCACTTCTCGGGGCCGTGCTCGATGCGGATCTGGCGTATGGCTTCGAGGAACGGCTGCGACTCGATGTCGCCGACCGTGCCGCCGATTTCCACGAGCGCGACGTCGTAGCCGCGCGTGGCCTCGTAGATGCAGTGCTTGATCTCGTCGGTGATGTGCGGGATCACCTGCACGGTCGCGCCGAGGTAGTCGCCGCGGCGTTCCTTGCGGATCACGGCCTCATAAATCTTGCCGGTCGTGATGGAGTTGCGCCCGGTCAGGCGCGTGCGCACGAAGCGTTCGTAGTGGCCGAGGTCGAGGTCGGTCTCGGCGCCGTCGTCGGTGACGTAGACCTCGCCGTGCTGGAACGGGCTCATCGTGCCCGGGTCGACGTTGATGTAGGGGTCCAGCTTCATCATCGTCACGCGCAGGCCGCGGGCTTCGAGGATGGACGCGAGAGAGGCGGCGGCGATGCCCTTGCCTAGCGAGGACACCACACCACCGGTAACGAAGATCAGAGGGGTCATGAGCAGCGGGGATGGCTGGAAAACCCGATTTTACCGGCATCCCGCCCCGGCTGCGAGCCGAACGGCGCCGCGGACCGGGCGGCCGGCCGGCGCAATGCGTCCGCGACGGCGTCCGGCGCGACCGCCCGCGCGGGGCCGCGACCGCCGCGAGCGGCCGGACCAGGGCGAAGCCAAGCGCCTGCCGCAGCAGTGTTTG
>NZ_JANFVR010000471.1 GCF_024609805.1 Tahibacter caeni
GTACACCTTGCAGGTCGGCCGCGAGCCGATGGACGAGCGCCTGGGCCTGGTGGCCGCGAGCCTCGAGGAACTCGTGCGCGCGCTGCGTGCGTTCGTCGCCGGCGAGCCCTTCGCCGGGCTGTCGCGCGGGCATGCGCGCCAGCAGCGCGAGAGCGTCAGCCTGCTCGGCCAGGACGAGGACATCAAGGCCACGCTCGTCGAGCGCTGGATCGCGCAGGGCAAGCTGGCCCGGCTCGCCGAGCTCTGGGTCAAGGGACTCGACTGGGACTGGCAGCTGCTGTATCCGGCCGGCCGGCCGCGGCGCATCGGCCTGCCCGCCTATCCGTTCGCGAAGGAACGCTACTGGGCCGACACGAGCGGCGGCGAATCCGTGACCGAAGCTGGCGGCGGCGCGGCGGCATTGCACCCGCTGCTGCACACGAACACCTCGACCCTGCGCCAGCAGACCTACCGCTCGCGCTTCGACGGCAGCGAGTTCTTCCTCGCCGACCATCGCGTGCGCCTGACCGACCAGACGATCGAGCGCGTGCTGCCCGGCGTGGCCTATCTCGAGATGGCGCGCGCCGCCGTCGCGCAGGCCGCGTTCGGCCACGACGACGCCGAGCACCTGGAGCTGCGCGACGTGGTCTGGCTGCGGCCGCTGGCCGTGCGCGAGCGGCGCGACGTGTCGATCGCGCTGCTCGTGCAGGACGCCGACCGCCCCGAGGAAACCTTGGAGTTCCGCATCGTCAGCGACGGCGCGGGCGGGCAGGGCGTGCATTGCCAGGGCAGCGCGCTGCTCAAGCCGGTCGCGCCGGCCGTGCGGCTGGATCTGGAATCGCTCGAACGGCAGATGAGCCAACACCGCCTGGATGCGCCGCAGCTGTATCAGGCGCTCGCGGCGATGGGCCTGGTCTACGGCCCGGCCCACCAGTCGCTGACGTCGGTCGCGCTCGGCGAACGGCAGCTGCTCGCGCGCCTGCGCCTGCCGGCCGCCGTCGCCGGCAGCGAGCGCCGCTATGTGCTGCATCCGAGCCTCATGGACGGCGCGCTGCAGGCCTCGGTCGGCCTGATGCTGCACGGCGGCCATCCGCCGGGCCGTCCGCCGGTGCCGTTCGCGATGGATTCCGCGCGCGTCCTCGCCGCCTGTTCGCGCGACATGATCGCGTGGGTGCGCCTGGCCGCCGGACCGGCGTCCGACGCGCACACCTGGAAGCTCGACATCGATCTCTGCGACGCGCAGGCCACGGTCTGCGTGCAGATCCGCGGCTTCGCGCTGCGCGTGATGGATGCGCCGGCCGCGGATGCGCCGATCGCCGACGCGCTGGCGGCCGACCTGTCCGTCGCCGCCGCGCCGGGCGCCGTCGGGGAGGCCGACGAGTTCGCGTTCTACCACCGGCTCGTCGACGCGATCGCGAACCACGACATCTCCATCCGCGAAGCCGTGGAGCTCGGCTGAGCGGCCGCCGCCATGGACCCGATTTCTCTTTTCCGACCGGGCTTCGACGGCCGCGGGCATTTCGAGAGCAGCACCCCGATGCAGACCAAACAGATGCTGGAGCGGATCTACCACGAACTGTCGGCCGGCCGGATTTCGCGGCAGGAAGCCGTCGCGCAGATCCAGGCGGTCAAGCGCCGGTCCGGGACGGCGCCTGTGACGCAGACGCTCAGCGCGGTGCCGGCCTGGTGCGCGAGCGCCGCCGACAGTCCGGGTGGCACGCGCTGGACCGAGCGCCATGTCGTCGTGCTCGAGCTGCCGGGCGTCGCGCCCGACCCGCTGCAGGAACTGCTGCCGGGCAGCCGCTGCGCGGTGCTCGGGCGTCCGGCCCAGGGACATCTCGCGCAGCGCTACGCCGACTACGCGCTGGCCTGCTTCGAGCGCATCCAGTCGCTGCTCGCCGCGCGGCCGGCGGGACCGGTGCTGCTGCAGGTCGTCGCGGGCGAAGATGCCGAGTCCGCCGTGTTCGCCGGGCTCGCAGGCCTGCTGCGCACGGCGCGGCTGGAAAATCCGAACTTCTGCGGCCAGCTGATCCTGAGCCGGCGCGACATCACCGCCGCCGCGCTCGCGCAGCAGCTGGAGCAGGCGCAGAGCCACGCGGCGGAAAGCGTGATCCGCTACGAGCGCGACACGCAGCCGCTCGCGCTGCAGTGGGAAGAACAGCCCGAGCGGCCGGCCGAACCGGCGTTCAAGGAACACGGCGTCTATCTGATCACCGGCGGCCTCGGCGGCCTCGGCGTCGTGTTCGCGCAGGCGATACTCGGCCAGACGCGTCAGGCGCGCGTGATCCTGACCGGCCGCCAGCCGCTGGCCGGCGAGCGCCTGCAGCGTTTCGAATCGCTGCAGGCGCAAGCGAGCGGCCGCGTGCATTATCGCGTGCTGGATCTCGGCGACCAGGCCCCGGTCGATGCGCTCGTCGCGTCGCTCGTGCGCGAGCACGGCGGCGTGCACGGCGTGCTGCATGCCGCCGGCATGATCGCGGACAACTTCATCCTGAAGAAGAACGCCGCGGAATTCCGCCAGGTGCTCGCGCCGAAAGTCGCCGGAACCTGGCACCTGGATCAGGCCACGCGCGCGCTCGACCTCGATTTCTTCGCCGCGTTCTCGTCGATCGCGAGCGCGTTCGGCAATGCAGGCCAGGCCGACTACGCCGCGGCGAACGGCTTCCTCGACGAGTTCGCGCGCTGGCGCGAGGCCCGCGTCGCCGCCGGCGAACGCCGCGGCCGCACGGTCGCGATCCACTGGCCGCTGTGGCGCGACGGCGGCATGCGCCTGGACGCCGCGCTGCAGGCCGACGTGGAG
>NZ_JANFVR010000472.1 GCF_024609805.1 Tahibacter caeni
CGCTGCTGCGCGACGGCTGCGGCCTGCAGTCGGCGTTCGCGCGTGCCGGCGGCTTGCGGCCGCGCACGTTTCCGGCGCGCTGGCCGCTGCTCGCGCTGGACCGCATCTACGTCGCCAACCTGCGCGTGCAGTCGGCCTGCGTGCTGTCGGCGCTGCCGTGGCCGCATCTGTCGGACCACCTGCCGCTGCTGGCCGAGGTCGGCGCATGAAGCACGAATGGCGCGACGGCAACGAGGTGCGTCTGCTGGAGAACGGCGAGGAATTCTTTCCGCGCGTGTTCGAGGCGCTGCGCGAGGCGCGCCGGCGCGTCTACATCGAGACCTTCATCCTGCTCGACGACGAAGTCGGTCGCGCGCTGCTGCAGGCGCTGGCCGAAGCCGTCGCGCGCGGCGCGGCCGTCGACGTGCTCGCCGACGGCTTCGGCTCCGAGCCGCTGACCGCCGACTACCGCGCGGCGCTGGCCGCGGCCGGCGTGCGGTTGCACCTGTACGAGCCGCGGCGTCGCCTGTTCGGCCTGCGCACGAACCTGTTCCGCCGGCTGCATCGCAAGATCGTGCTGATCGACGGCCGGCTCGCGTTCGTCGGCGGCATCAATTTCTGCAGCGACCAGCTGCTCGCATCGGGACCGCTCGCGCTGCACGACTTCGCCGTCGAGCTGAGAGGGCCGATCGTCGCCGACATCGAGCGCTTCGTCGCGCGCTCGCGTAGCGCCGCGCATCCGCCGCAGACCTCGGCCGACGAGGACCGCGCGCCCGGGCCGGCGCGCGTGCGCTTCGTCACGCGCGACAACCACCGCCATCCGGGCGACATCGAGCGCGAATACCGCGTCGCGATCCGCGCGGCGCAGCGCGAGATAGTGCTGGCCAATGCGTATTTCTTTCCGGGCTACCGCCTGCTGCGCGACCTGCGCAACGCGGCGCGGCGCGGCGTGCGGGTGACCGTCGTCGTCCAGGGAAAACCCGATCTGCGCATCGTCCCGATCGTCGTGCGCTGGCTGTATCACTATCTGATCCCGGCCGGCGTGCGCATCTGCGAATTCCGTACGCGGCCGTTGCACGCGAAGGTCGCCGTCGTCGACGGCCGCTGGGCCACGGTCGGATCGAGCAATCTCGATCCGCTGAGCCTGTCGCTGAACCTCGAAGCCAACGTCGTCATCGTCGATGCGGCGTTCGGTGCGGAGCTGCGCACGCGGCTGCTGCAGCTGCTGGCCCGGGACTGCGTGCCGGTCACCGCGGCGCGGGTACCTAAACGCACCCTCTGGCGTATCGTCAGCAGCGTGCTGGTGTTCCATTTTCTGCGCCATTTTCCGCGCTGGGTCGAGCGCATACCCGCGGCGCGGCCGCGCATCGAACATGTCGAGGCCGACGCTCATGCGGACCGCTGAAACCGCGGCGCGGCGCCGCCGCCTGATCCTGCGCGTGCTCGGCTTCGGCCTGTTCGCCGTGACGGCCTGGCTCGTGGCCGAGATCGTGCGCGAGACCGACTGGCCGGCCGTGCTGGCCGCGCTGCGCCGGCGCGAGGCCGCCGACCTCGTCCTGATCGCGGCGCTCGCGCTGGCCAGCCATGCGCTGTACGGCTGCATCGACGTGATCGGCGCACGCGCGCTGCGCCTGCGGCTGCCGCGCCGCCGCGTCTGGCTGACCGCGACGGGCAGCTACGCGTGCAACCTGAATCTCGGCAGCCTGGTCGGCGCCGCGGCGCTGCGCTTCAAGCTCTACGGACGCCAGGGTGTCGCGGCGGCCGACATCTCGCGGATGATCGCGATCAGCGTCGCGGCGAACTGGATGGGCCATCTCGCGTTGTTCGCGACGTTGCCGCTCTGGGGCGGCCTGGCGGTGCTCGCGCGCTGGACCGGACGCGCCGGCGCGCTGGGCCTGTGCCTGGTCGCCGCCGCCGCCGTCGCGCTTTACCTGCTGGCCTGCTGGCGCGCGCGCGAGTGGAACGTGCGCGGCTACCGCTTCCGCTTTCCGCGCTGGCGCCTGGGCCTGAGCCAGATCGCCGTCGCCGCGGCCAACTGGGCGCTGATCGGCGCGGTGCTGCAGCGCTGCCTCGGCGACGGTGCCGATTACGCGGCGACCTTGGCGGCGCTGCTGATCGCCGCGGTCGCCGGCGCGGCTGTGCACGTGCCCGGCGGCTGGGGCGTGCTCGACTACGTGATTCTCAAGAGCCTCGCCGGCAGTCTCGACGCGCATCGCATCGTCGCCGGCGTGCTGGTCTATCGAGCGGCCTACTATCTGCTGCCGCTCGCGCTCGCCGCGCTGAGCATCGCCTGGCTGCTGCGCCGTGCGCCGCCGTCCGCGGCGGCGGCCGATGAGCCGGCTTGAGCCTCAGGCTTTCTTCGGCGGAGTCAACGTCGTCGCGTCGCCTGCGCCGGAATCGCGCGCCGGACCGATGCCGAGCCGGTTGTCGATCTCGCGCACGCCGTACGCATCGACGATGTCCTCGACGCGGTGACGCGTCTGGCGCCGGTCGACGGTGCCGCTCAAGGTGACACGGCCGTCGACGACCGTGATCTCGATGTCGCTCGCATCGATCTGCGGATCCTCGGTCAGGCGCTCGGCGATGAGCTCGCGCAGCCGTTCGTCGGATCGCACGTAGCTGCGCGGACCGTAGCCGCGGAAATCCTCGCCGGGCCGGCCGCGCGGCCGGCCGTAGGCGCCGCTGCCGGCGGCGCGGCCGACGGCTTCGGCATAGCCGCCGCGTGCGGCCAGACCGAAGCCGCCGCGGCCCGGATGCCGGGCGGCGTCGTCGACGCCGTGGCCGTAGTAGC
>NZ_JANFVR010000473.1 GCF_024609805.1 Tahibacter caeni
CGGGCAGGGCGCCGCTGAGATCCAGCGCGCTCAAGGTGAGATTGCCGACGAAGCCGGAGTAGCCGTCGTAGGCGCCGTCCGTGTCGCCGGCGGCGAGTCCCGCGTCACCCTGCGCCGCGATCGAGGCGGCGCTCGCGCGTGCGCGCGGCGTCATCAGCCAGGCGGCCGCGGAGCTCGGCCTCTCGCGGCAGGCGTTGTATCGGCGGCTCGAGAAGCTCGGCATCGGCGTGCCGGCCTAGCCGGCGACATCGATGCGGCGAGGGTTGCGGTTCGCTGTACGCACCAGCAACCTACGCTCCGCTTCGACGGCCGCGTCCGGCCAGGGAACCCGATGCGCATTCTTTCGCTGCAAGGCAAGCTGACCTTCGTCCTGGCGCTCGTCGCGCTCGCGGCTGCGCTGCTCGCGCTGCTGCTGCAGCGCTGGCTCGGCGACGCGGGGTTGAGCCTGCTGCTGCTCGGCCTGCTGCTCGCGTTCGCGGTGCCGCTGCTCGCGCGCGGGTTGAGCGCGCGCTTCACGGCGCTGTTCCGCGCGCTGGCCGGCAGCGTCACGAGCTTCAAGGACGGCGACTTCAGCTTCTCGATCGCGACCGACCGGCGCGACGAGCTGGCCGAACTCGTGCAGGCGCACAACGAGCTCGGCCGCGTGCTGCGCGACGAGCGCCAGGCGCTGTTCCAGCGCGAGCTGCTGCTGGACACGGTCGTGCAGAACACGCCGACGGCCATCGTGCTGGCCGAGCCGAACGGCCACGTGGTCTACGCCAACATCGCCGCGCGCCAGCTGCTCAACGGCGGCCGGCCGCTGCAGGGACTGGCCTTCGCGACCGTCGTGGCCGAGTCGCCGCCGGCGTTCGCCCAGGCCGTCGCCGACGGCGGCGACGCGCTGTTCACGGTCGCGCTCGACGGGGAGGACGAAACCTTCCACTTCTCCGAGCGCAGCTTCAAGCTGCAGGGCCGCCTGCACCACATGTACCTGATCAAGCGCATGACGCGCGAGCTCAGCCGCCAGGAAGTGGCGACCTGGAAAAAGGTCATCCGCGTCATCAGCCACGAGTTGAACAATTCGCTCGCGCCGATTTCCTCGCTGGCGCATTCCGGCCGCGTGCTGTCGGCCAAGGGCGACAGCGCGCGGCTCGGCCCCGTGTTCGACACGATCGAGGACCGCGCGCGCCATCTGCACGGCTTCATCCGCGGCTATGCGGAATTCGCCAAGCTGCCGCAGCCGCGCCTGGAGAACGTGCCCTGGCGCGGCGTGCTCGATGCGATCGCGCGCCAGTTCCCGGGCATCGCCGTCGGCCCGGCGCCCGACGCGCCGGGCTGGTTCGACCGCGTGCAGATCGAGCAGGTGCTGATCAACCTGGTCAAGAACGCGCACGAGGCCGGCGGCGCGGTCGAGGACATAGCGGTCGCCGTGAGCCAGCGCCCCGGCGAGACCCGCATCGAGGTGCGCGACCGCGGCTCCGGTATGAGCGAGGCGGTGCTGGCCAACGCCCTGCTGCCGTTCTATTCGACCAAGCGCTCGGGCTCGGGGCTCGGCCTGGCCCTCGCGCGCGAGATCGCCGAGGCCCACGGCGGCCGCATCGTGCTGGCCAACCGCGACGGCGGCGGCCTGTGCGTGACCCTGGTGTTGCCGCGCTGAGGACGCCGGTCCGGCCGGGCCGGTTGCCGCCCGGCGCGGTTCGCCGCCGGCGTGTCCCCCAGCCTGCGGCGCGGTTGCTATGATCCGGCCGACGGAGGAAGCCGTTGGCCATGCCCCAGACGCCGGTGAAGATCCCTGGATATGAATTCCTGCGCCAGCTCGGCGCGGGCGGCATGTCCACGGTCTGGCTGGCGGTGCAGGAGTCGCTGCAGCGCAAGATCGCCATCAAGCTGATGAAGCGCACGCACGATTCGTCCTCGGACGACGCGCGCCAGTTCGAGAAGCGCTTCCTGCTCGAAGGCCGCACGATGGCCAAGCTGCCGCATCGCAATATCGTCGCGGTCTACGACATCGTCTCGACCGACGACGTGTCGTACATCGCGATGGAATTCCTCGAAGGCGGCACCTTGTCCGAGCGCATGCAGGCCGGGCTGTCGCTGGCCGATGCGATCAGCGTCGTGGTGCAGATCGCCGGCGCGCTGGATTTCGCCCACAGCCAGGGCATCATCCATCGCGACCTCAAGCCCGCGAATATCATGTTCCGCGACGCGCACACGCCGGTGCTGACGGACTTCGGCATCGCGCGGCAGCAGGACCAGGCCGCGACGCGCCTGACCCAGACCGGCATGCTCGTCGGCACGCCGAACTACATGAGCCCCGAGCAGATCAGCGGCAACGACATCGACGGCCGCTCGGACCTGTACAGCCTCGGCATTATGTTCTACGAGCTGCTGTCGGGGCGCACGCCGTTCAACGGCGACACGCCGATCGCCGTGATGATGGCGCACCTGACCCAGGCGCCGCCGCCGCTCGAAGCCGAGTTCGCGCATTTCCAGCCGGTGCTCGACCGCATGCTCGCGAAGAACCGCGACGAGCGCTACGCGACGCTCGGCGAATTCGTCACCGCGCTGAAACAGCGCGTCGTCGCGAGCGACACCTTGCTCATGCGGCTGCAGCTCGCCCCGGGCATGAGCTCGTCGGAGCAGCTGCGCCAGCTCGGCTTCACCGCGAGCGATCCGTCCGGCAGCGGCCTGCGCAATGCCGGCAGCCTGTCCGGCTCGGCGCCGCTGCCGCGGCCGCAGGACGTCGCACGCAAGACCGGCGGCGCGTCGTCGCCGCAGCGT